>CAZCVP010000088.1:0-29251 GCA_964501915.1 uncultured Enterobacterales bacterium | reverse complement strand
GCGAACCCTTGTCCGCGCCGTTCAGCCCCTCCACCGTCTCCAGCAGCCGGGCGTGCCTCTGCTCCGCGCTCAGGCCCTCCTCGAACAGAGGAGCTGACACCCGCCGAGGGCGACCGGCGAGACCGTTCAGGCCTCCAAGATGCCGCACGGCTCGGCACGAAGCTGCAGCTCGATGGGTCTCATCCGTTCCGAAGGCCGCTCTCGCCCCAGGTGTCAACGCCCACCAGGACCCACCTCTCGTCGAAGAAGACCGCCGGAACTCGGGTCGGAGTCGCCCGCTACCACGCAGACCGCCGCCGCCCCAACACCCCCCCCACCACCACCCACCACACCCACCCCCGCACCGGCACCCCCGGACCCGCCGCACACCGCGAGCCGCCCCCGCGAAACGACGCCTCCGGGTCGCAGAGGTCCCCCAGGCCGTCCTGGTCCCGGTCGCGCTGGCTCGTGTCGTAGTGCAGGGGGCAGTTGTCGCAGGCATCGCCCAGGCCGTCGCCGTCGCTGTCGAGCTGCATCGCGTTCCAGCTCCCGGGACAGATGTCGCAGAGGTCCCCGACCCCGTCGGCGTCCGCGTCGCGCTGGTTGGGGTCCGCGAGCTCGGGACAGGTGTCGCAGTGGTCCGGCACCTCGTCGCCGTCCGTGTCGACATCGGAGGCCAGGGCCACGTCGGGGCAGCGATCGCAGAGGTCCCCGAGGCCGTCGCCGTCCCGGTCGGCCTGCTCCAGGTTGAAGTCGTCGGGGCAGTTGTCGCAGGCGTTGCCCAGGCCGTCGCCGTCGCTGTCGTGGCGCTGGGGGTCGTAGCCGTCGGGGCAGTCGTCGCAGGCGTCGCCGAGGCCGTCCTGGTCCGAGTCCTGCTGGAGGGGGTCGGGATCGAGGGGGCAGAGGTCGCAGGCATCGCCGACCCCGTCTTCGTCGGCGTCGAGCTGGGTGGTGTTGGAGACCTCCACGCAGTTGTCACAGACGTCCCCGACCGTGTCGCGGTCGGCGTCGAGCTGGTCGACGTTGGCCTCCAGCGGGCAGTTGTCGCACACGTCGCCCAAGGGATCCGTGTCCGAATTCGCCTGGTCCCCGTTCTCGATGTCGATGCAGTTGTCGCAGACGTCGCCGACGTCGTCGCAGTCGCGGTCCACCTGGTCGCCGTTGGGCACGTCGGGGCAGTTGTCGCAGAGCAGATCGGCCACCAGGGACGGGAACTCGTCGCCGGGCTCGTAGTACTGGAGGGTCCCGAAGGAGAAGAGGTCGCCGTCGGCGTCCAGGCCCACGACGAGGACCTCGCAGCCCCAGGAGAAGACGTCGTAGTAGTGGTCGCCGTTGAGGTAGGGCCGTCCGTCCGGGTCCAGGTTGGCCGCACAGAGGGGATCGGTGAGGTCGATCCACGCCTCGTCCGGTGGGCCCAGGGTGTTGCAGTTGAGGTCCTGCCGGAGGTTCGTCCCGCAGAAGCCGTGGGCGGCCGGGACCAGGGTGAGGGCGAGCCAGGAGAGCACACCTCCGGGCACTGCACAGGCCGGGCCAGCCCGTGGGACCGGGCCGCGGTCCGAGGAGGAGCTGCCGGACCGTTCGGACGGAACGGGGAGCGTTCGCGGCGAACGGCCCTTCGCCCCCGAGACGGCGCCCGGGGCGGCACCGGGGCCTGGCACGCGGCTTGCTTCCTGTCCCGGCGTGGAAACCCTCCTGCTGGCGCTGCTCCTGGCCTGTGGCGACACGCCGGAGGGGCAGGCCATGGCGCGGGACTACGACCACGACGGGGTGCCGGCCCTGCGGGACTGCAACGACGAAGACCCCGACGTCTACCCGGGGGCCCGGGAGCACTGGTACGACGGCGTGGACCAGGACTGCGACGGCCACGACGACCGCGACGCGGACGGAGACGGCTACCCCTGGGAGCCCGGCGGCACGCTCGACTGTGACGATGGGCGGGCCGACGTCAACCCGGGGGCAGCGGAGACCTGGTACGACTCGGTGGACCAGGACTGCAGCGGCGGCAGCGACTACGACGCCGACGGCGACGGCACCGAGGCGAAGCCGTGGGGGAGGGACTGCGACGACGCGGACCCCGACATCGCCCCCACGGTGCACGACACCTGGTACGACGGGATCGACAGCGACTGCGACGGGGCCGACGACTACGACCGCGACCAGGACGGCCACCGGCGCGAGCCCGAGGGGGACGACTGCGACGACACCGACCCCACCACCCACCCCGGGCAGACCGAGGTCTGGTACGACGGCGTGGACCAGGACTGCGACGGCAACGACGCCGACCAGGACGGGGACGGCCAGGACGCCACCGAACTCGGCGGCCCCGACTGCGACGACCTCGACCCGCGGATGCGGGCCGTCATCCAGTACGTCGACGCCGACGGGGACGGCGCCGGCGACCCGGCCACGGAGGCGCCGGTCTGTCCCCCCGACCCCGACCTCGTGCTGATCGGCGGTGACTGCGACGACACCGACCCGGAGGTCAGCCCCGGAGCCACCGACACCTGGTACGACGGCGTGGACAGTGACTGTGCCGGCGACGACGACTTCGACCAGGACCTGGACGGGTACAGCGCCTTCGAGCACGGGGGCACCGACTGCGACGACACCGACCCCACCGTGACCGAGCGCCCGAGCTGGACCGACGCCGACGGGGACGGCTTCGGCGAGGAGGACGTGCCGAGCGCGATCTGCGGAGCGGACGGCACGGTCTACACCCCGTGGGACTGCGACGACACCGACCCGTCGATCAACCCGGCCGCGACCGAGATCGGCTTCGACGGGATCGACCAGGACTGCGACGGGAGCGCAGCGGACGAGATCGAGGCGCTCTCCGGTCTGGCCTTCGGAGGCGCGTCGGCCGGCGACGAGCTGGGGAGGGGGATCGCCGAAGTCGACCTGGACGGGGACGGGGAGGACGACCTGGTGGTCGGCTCCCCCGGCGCCCTGGGGCCGGGGAGCTGGACGGGGGAGACCCACGTGGTGCTCTCGCCGGTCACGTCGGCCAACTTCATCGGCACGACCTCGATCGTCATCCCGGGGAGCAGCGGGGGCGGCCAGGCGGGCTGGTCCGTGCTGGGCGGGGACTTCGACGGGGACGGCACCGCCGTGCTGGTCATGGCCTCGCCGGGCACTCCCGACGTCTCCTGGACGCCGGACGGCGAGGTCGAGCTCTGGGAGGTCAGCTCCCCCGGCGGGACCTCGCTGGCGACGCTGCGGCCGGAGGGCTCCACCGACCTGCCCGGCTGGGCCCTGGCGGCCATGGACCAGGACGGCGACGGCAGCGAGGAGCTCTACGTGTCAGCCCCCGGGGCGGCACGGGTCTATGGCCTCTCCGAGCCGCTGGCCGGCTCCCTGCTGTCCGACGCCGAGGTGGTGCTCGAGGGGGGCTCCAGCCTGTCCGACGCCGGCGCGTCGCTGCTGGGGACCGCGGACTGGGATGGCGATGGCGTGCCCGACCTCGCGGTCGGCTCCCTGGTGTCCAGCGGCACGGTCTCGGTGCTGAGCAGCCCGGTCGAGAGCGGCAGCCTGGACGCCGCCGAGGCCACCTGGACCGGGGAGCAGAGCGGGGAGGAGGCCGGCGCCGCGCTCTCCGACCCGGGGGACCTCGACGGCGACGGACTCGTCGACCTGCTCGTCGGGGCTCCCCTGGGCGAGGGCGACGAGGCCAGCGCCGGACGGGTCTACCTGCTGCTCGACCCCCTCGCCGGGGGAGACCTGGCGGACGCGGAGGGCGTCTGGCTGGGGGGGACCACGGGGGACGAGCTCGGAGCCTCCGTGGCCCTGGCCAGCGGCGACTCCTCCACGCTGCTGGTGCTGGGAGCCCCCGGGGCGGTGTCCGGAGCCGGCGCGGTCTTCCTGGTCGTGGACCCCGAGGCCGGCACCTGGTCGGTCGCCACCGAGGGCCACGAGATGTCGGCCTCCCACAGCAACGACGAGCTGGGCATCTCCCTGCTCGCCTCGGGAGAGGGCTCCAGCGGCGCCTTCTGGGTCGGAGCCAGCACCGCCGACGTCGGCGCGGCCGGCGCCGGGTCCGTCTACCAGGTCGGCGCGGAGAGCCTTCCGTGGTGATCGGCGGACTCCTGCTGGTGGCCTGCGTCGACTATGGCGTGAGCGGGGCGGTCGAGGTGGCCGATCCGGTCCCCCACCTGGCCCTCGACCCGCCGGAGCTGCTCCTGGGTCCCCTGCCGGTGGGCGAGCGGGTCAGCTCGGAGGTGACCCTCACCAGCACCGGCGACGCCCCCCTGGAGCTGCTCGGGGCCGCGATCGAAGGCAGCACGGCGTTCTCGCTGGAGCGCGAGCTGAGCCCGGGTCACCTGGACGTCGGGGGGAGCCAGCGGCTGGTGGTGGTCTTCGAGCCGACGGGCGAGGAACACAGCGGCACCCTCGTGGTGACCAGCGACGACCACGTCCTGCCCGAGCAGCGGGTGTCGCTGGCCGGCTGGGGCAGCCTCCCAGTGCTGGAGATCGACCCCGACCCCTTCGACATGGGCATGGTGGAGCTGGGGTGCCCGCGGACCCTGGACGTCACGCTGCGCAACGTCGGCCTGGCCGACCTCGAGATCGCAGCGGCCACGGCGACCGGGCCGGGTTTTGGCGCCGAGCCGGAGGGCCTGCCCTGGCTGCTCGCACCGGGGGAGGAACATCCGCTGTCCATCTGGTTCGATCCACCGGACGACGAGGCCTTCGACGGGACCGTCTGGGTGACCAGCGACGAGCTGCTGGGTCAGCGCACGAGCCTGGTCACGGCGACGGGCTTGGTGCAGAAGTGGCTCAGCGAGGAGTTCCGCCAGGGTGATGGGCCCTGGGAGAAGGTGGACCTGCTCCTGGCCGTGGACCGGTCGTGCTCGATGAGCGACGACGCCGCGAGCCTCGCCAACAACTTCATGTCCTTCGCCGACGTCCTGGACGAGGCCGACGTCGACTGGCAGGTGGGAGTCGCCACCCAGGACTCCGGCTGCATCAACTCCAGCCTGGTGACGCCCGAGACCCCCGACCCGGGATCCGCCATCGGGACCCGGGCCCTCGGGCCGGGGGGGGCCTACACCGAGGCACTGCTGACCGTGAGCCGCAACGCCCTCGAGGCCGCCTCCGGGTGCAACCTGGGCCTGCTCCGCGAGGACAGCAAGACCCTCGTGCTGCTCGTCTCCGACGAACCGGAGCAGTCGCGGGAGACCTGGTCCGACCTCGTCGTCGACATCCTGGCGGCTGCGCCCTCCGCCACCGTCAACGCCGTGGCCGGACCGGTCCCCGGGGGCTGCCGCGGCGCCGCGCCGGGCACCGGCTACCAGGAGGCCGTGGCGTGGACCGGGGGCTACTTCCTGTCGATCTGCGAGTCGGACTGGGCCAGCCACCTGGAGATCGTCGCCGGCGTGGCCCTCGATCCCCGCACCGACACCTTCGTGCTCCAGCACGTCCCCGACGTGGACACGCTCGAGGTGTGGGTCTCGGGCATGGAGTGGACGAACGGGTGGTACTTCGACCAGGGCGTCAACGCCGTGGTCTTCGAGGAGGGGTGGTGGCCCGAGACGGGGAAGCGCATCGAAGTGCGCTACCTGCTGCCGTCGGACTGCGACTGACGGGTTGGCCGTGTCACTCGCAGAGGCGCTGGACCTCGGACTTGCCGAGCACCACCACGCCACCGTCCCGCTGGTCCTCGCCCAGCACGTTGGTGCCCGACTTCACGTCGGCGAGGTGGGCGTCGCAGTGGATCTTGACGATGCTGGCGCCGAGGGCGGTCACCGAGGTGTCGAAGCAGTACCAGCCCTTGGGGTTGAGGAACTGGTAGGTGGTCTTGGTCATCGCGTTGACGCTGGGCCGGATGAGGATCAACTGGGGGTAGCTGGTGACGTCGCTGTCGACGGTCTCCGAGCCCCCGAAGCCCATCACCCGCACGCTGGTCTCGATGACCCGCAGCTTGTGGCCCGAGCCGTCGCCGAAGGGGTGCTCGCCCCAGGCGTGCAGGCAGCGGTTGATGGCGTCCCTCTGGCTGGTGTCGCCGTCCACCAGGTAGTGCTTCTTGGCGTACTGCTCCTTGGTCATCGGGGCATCGGCCACAGCGGTCGTGGCCACCAGGGCCAGGGCGGGAACCAGGAGCCAGCGGGACATGGCACTTCCTCCAGTGGGAGGCCGAGGATACCGCTTGTCGATCCACTGACTGTCTGATAGTCACCTCTCTACCATCTGGTAGAGAGCGATGAACCAACCGGTCGAGAGCATTCGCGAGCGCATCCTGAGGGAGGCGACTCGGCTCTTCGCGGAGAGGGGTGTGTCCGGCACGCCGATCCAGGCCATCGCCGAGGCGTCCGGCATCACGCGGCCGACCCTCGTGTACCACTTCGGCTCCAAGGAGGGCCTGCGCGAAGAGGTCCTCGCGGTCCTGATGGGCCACTGGCGGGACGAGCTGCCGCGGCTCATGGCCGCCGCCTCCACCCAGGGCCCCACCCTCGACGGGCTGCTCGCCGCCCTGTTCGACTTCTTCCGGCGCGATCCCAACCGGGCCCGGCTCCTGCTGCGGGAGCTGCTGGACCGTCCCCAGCCGATGCGGGCCCTGCTCCGGGAGATGGTCCAGCCCTGGACGGCCCTCTTGACCCGAGCCGTGCGGGTCGGCCAGCAGTCCGGCGTGGTCCGGGTGGCCACCGATCCGGAGGCCTTCACCGTGCTCGTGATCTCCTCGGCGGTCGGCATGGTGGCGATCGGTGACTCGACCGCTGCGCTCATGCGCCCCGAGCCGGACGCCGAGCAGCTCCAGGCCGAGCTGACCCGGATGGCCCGGACCGCCCTGCTCGAACAGCGCTCCCTGGAGTGAGAGATGCCCAGCTTCTACGACGACAACGAGGACCTGCGCTGGTACATCGACACCGGCATCGACTGGGAACCCATCGTCCGCCTCACGGAGTACGACTGGAAGGCGGAGGACGGCTTCACCTCGGTCGAGGAGGCCGTCGACTTCTACCGGGACGTGCTCGGGCTGGTGGGTGAGTTCTCCGCCACGCAGATCGCCCCGCGCTGGAAGGAGCTGGACGCCGCCCACCCCCACCTGGAGGGGGGGGAGGTCGTCGAGGCCCCGGTGGTCAAGGAGGTCTTCGCCGGCCTCGAGGAGCTGGGGCTCCACAGCCTCTGCCTGCCGCGGGAGCTGGGCGGCATGAACGCTCCGGTGATGCTCTTCCAGATCCAGATGGAGCTCTTCGCCCGGGCCGATGTGTCCATCTGCACCCACGTGGGCTTCCACGGGGGCATGGCCCTCGCGGCGCTGTCCTACAGCCTGCTCGAGGGCACGACCACCTTCTCGGTCGACCCTCCCCGCATCGAGAGCACCCGCTTCCAGGACGCCATCGAGGAGCTGGCCTCCGGGGCCGCCTGGGGCTCGATGGACATCACCGAGCCCGGTGCCGGCTCGGACATGGCCGCCCTGCGCTGCAAGGGAGAGCAGGCCGAGGACGGGAGCTGGACCGTCAGCGGCGAGAAGGTCTTCATCACCTCGGGCCACGGCAAGTACCACTTCGTCATCGCCCGCACGGAGCCGGAGACCCAGGGCGATCCGCTGGCCGGCCTGGCGGGCCTGTCGATGTTCCTGGTGCCCGCCTACGAGACCACCGAGGCTGGGGAGAAGCGCTGGCTGGCGCAGCTCGGCGGGCTCGAGGAGAAGCTCGGTCACAACGCCTCGGCCACCGTGTCCATCGTCTACGACCAGACCCCCGCCCACCTCATCGGCGAGCGCGGTGAGGGCTTCCGCTACATGCTGATGCTGATGAACAACGCTCGCGTCGGCGTGGGCTACGAGTCCCTGGGCGCCATGGAGGCGGCCTGGCGGGCGGCCGTGGCCTATGCGGCCGAGCGCCCGAGCATGGGCAAGCCCATCGACCAGCACGAGATGATCGCCGAGCTGCTCGAGGAGATGCAGACCGACATCCAGGTCACCCGGGCCCTGTGCATGGAGGCGGGCTGGCACGAGGAGCTGGGCCAGAAGTACCGGCTGGCTCTGAAGATGATGCCCATGGACGAGGGGGAGAGGAAGGAGGCCACCCGCGCGATGCGGCGGCACCAGCGCCGCTCCCGCGAGCTCACGCCGCTGCTCAAGTGGTTCGGCGCCGAACGAGCCGTCGAGACCGCCCGCCGCGCGATCCAGATCCACGGAGGCTGCGGCTACACCAAGGAGTACGGGGTCGAGAAGCTCTTGCGGGACGCGATGGTCTTCCCGATCTACGAGGGCACGAGCCAGATCCAGGCCCTGATGGCGATGAAGGACAACCTGCTGGGCGTGGTGAAGGACCCGGGAGGCCACCTCCGTCGCTCCGCCGCCGCGCGCTGGCGGTCTCTGTCGGCCGTCGACCCCCTGGAGCGCCGGGCCGCCACCCTGCGGGTCCTCGCCAACGGGGCGATCCGCTTCCTGCTCCGGCGACTGATCGGGAGCAAGCTCAAGGAGCTGCCGAGCACGCCGGTGAAGGGCTGGGCGAGCCTGCTCAAGGACTGGGATCCCAAGCGGGACTTCGCCCTGGCCCTGCTCCACGCCGAGCGGCTCACGGGCCTGCTCACCGACGCCGCCGCCGCGGAGGTGCTCTGGGCCCAGCAGGAGCAGGACCCGGTGCGCCGGGAGCTGCTGGAGCGCTTCCTGGAGGGGGCGGAACCACGGAGTCGGTACCGGCATCGGGTGATCACGACGACCGGGGTGCGGCTGCTGGGGAAGCTGTCGGACGCGGAGGCGGCCCTGAGTACCTCGAGCGCCAGGTCCTGACCCGGTCCTTCCCGCTCTCCCAGAGGCATTAGACACAGGCGGTGCTTCGCTCCCGCTGGCGCCGCCTGCTGCTCGCCGTCGTCCTGTTGGTGGTGGGCGTCCACGTGGTGCTCCACTTCGCCATCACCCGCTGCTGGGGCTGCCCCGGACAGGAGCTGAGCCCGCCGGGTGAGGGGGAGCTGCCGATCGAGGCCGCGATCCTGCCCGGCTGCCCGAGCGCCAAGGACGGCTCGGTCTCCGGCTGCCAGTGGCGTCGGGTGCTGTGGGCCAAGGAACTCTACGACCGGGGCGTCGTGCGCTCCTTCGTCGCCTCCGGCGGTGCGGTCTACAACCGCTACGTCGAAGCCGAGGCCCTGCGGGCCGGACTCGCCGCCCTCGGCGTCCCCCTCGACGCGATCCAGGTCGAGACCCAGGCGCTGCACACCGACGAGAACCTCGCTTTCTCCTTGCGGCTGGCCACGGGTCGGGTGGCCGGACGCACGGCCATCGTCAGCGACGAGCTCCAGGTGGTGGTCGGCTGCTCGATGCTGCGCATGTGGGGGGTGGACTGCCTGCCGCTGCCGATGGACGAGGAGCTGGTGGAGGCTCGCATGACCGAGGGGGTGCCGATGGTGCGCACCCTCGCCGTGCCCGAGGCGAGGTGGATGTCGCTGGAGGAACGGGAGGCGGCCCGTGCCGAGGCCATGGGCAGCGCCCGGCGCCGATCCTCCAACTGGGTCTACTTCTGGGGCCTGCTCCGGGGCCTGGTCGGCCTGGGCGTGCCCCCGGAGCAGCCACCGGAGGGTCTCTGACGCCGACGGTGCGGAGAGCCCCTGGGGGGCATGGCGCCGCAGCCCTGGGAGACCCTGCGACCTCTGTCAGCACCCGGGCGTCCGGGCTGATCGCCCCCGCCAAGGTGGGGTTAGGGCTGCGGTGAGGATCTCTGGCGCCAGGACGTACTCGTCGGAGACGCAACGACCCCATCCCCGAGGGAGAGACCGATGTCTGGCGAGCTCCGATTCGACGAGAAGGTTGTCATCATCACCGGCGCCGGCAACGGCCTGGGGCGGGCCCACGCCCACCTCTTCGCCAGCCGCGGAGCCAAGGTCGTGGTCAACGACCTCGGGGGCTCGGCCACGGGGGAGGGCGCTGAGAGCGCTGCCGCCGACGAGGTGGTCGAGGAGATCCGCGCTGCGGGCGGCGAGGCGGTGGCCAACCATGACTCCGTCGAGTTCGGCGACCGCATCGTGCAGACCGCGCTGGACACCTGGGGACGGGTCGACGTGGTGATCAACAACGCCGGCATCCTGCGGGATCGCAGCTTCCAGAAGATGTCCGACGAGGACTGGCGCATCGTGCACAAGGTGCACGTGCTCGGCGCCTTCCGCGTGGCCCACGCCGCCTGGCCCCACCTCCGGGAGCAGCGGTACGGCCGCATCCTCAACACCGCCTCCGCGGCCGGCGTCTACGGCAACTTCGGCCAGGCCAACTACGCCGCCGCCAAGCTCGCCCTGGTGGGCTTCTCCAACACCCTGGCCGTCGAAGGCGCCAAGCGGAACATCCACACCAACACCATCGCGCCGCTGGCTGCGTCGAGGCTCACGGAGGGCATCGTGCCCGACGCGATGTTCGACGCCCTGGGGCCCGAGCTGGTCAGCCCGCTGGTGCTCTGGCTCTGCCACGAAGACTGCGAGGAGAACGGGGGCCTGTTCGAGGTCGGCGGCGGCTTCTTTGCGAAGCTCCGCTGGGAGCGGGCCGGTGGCCGGATCTTCCGCCTCGGGCGGTCGATCACCGCCGAGAGCGTCCGCGAGAGCTGGGGCGACATCACCGACTTCAGCACCCCCACCCACCCCGAGAGCGTCACGGCGTCGATGGGCCCGATCATCGACAACCTCAACGCCGGCCCGAGCAAGGGCGGCAACCGCTTCATCGACTGCGACCAGGCCCTCGGCTACGTCTTCCCCGACACCCACAGCGACTACACCGAGCGCGACGTCACCATCTACGCCCTCGGCGTCGGCGCCGGAGACGAGCCCCTGGAGGACAGGAACCTCCAGGTCGTCTACGAGAACCACGGCGGCGGCTTCAAGGTGCTGCCGACCTTCGCGGTGGCCCCGGTCATCGCCCAGATCCTGGAGCAGGCGAGCAAGGGCGTGATGGCCCCCGGCCTCAACTACGGCCTCGATCGCCTGCTGCACGGCGAGCAGAAGACCGAGCTCTTCTTCCCGCTGCCGCCCGCGGCCAAGCTCACCCACCGCTCCAAGGTCAAGGACATCTTCGACAAGGGCAAGGGTGCGCTGGTCATCATCGAGACCGGCAGCTTCGACGAGGACGGTGACCAGGTCGCCAACAACGTCTTCACCGCCTTCATCCGCGGCGCCGGCGGCTGGGGCGGCGAGCGCGGTCCCAGCACCGAGGTCAACGTGCCGCCGGAGCGGGATCCCGACGCCACGATCGAGCAGCGGGTGGCGCCGAACCAGGCGCTGCTCTACCGGCTCTCCGGCGACTGGAACCCGCTCCACGTCGACCCGGGCTTCGCCAGCGCCTTCGGCTTCGACAAGCCGATCCTCCACGGCCTGTGCACCTATGGCTACGTCGCCCGCCACGTGATCGACGCCTTCTGCGGCGGCGACCCCCGCTACTTCAGGAGCATCCAGGTCCGCTTCGCCGGCAGCGTCTTCCCCGGCGAGACCCTGGTGACCGAGATGTGGAAGGAGTCCGACACCCGGGTGGTCTTCCGCTGCAAGGTGGCCGAGCGCGACTCGGCGGTGATCAGCCACGCCGCGGTGGAGCTCTACACCGAGATCCCGAAGAAGCCCGAGCCCGTGGTCGAGGCCACGGGCGAGGCCGAGGAGGCGGTCGCCGAGCCCACCGCCGCCGACGCCTTCGCGGTCATCAAGGACTACGTCGCCGAGCACCCGGAGCTGGTGGGCTCGATCGGCAAGGTCTACCAGTTCGCGATGAGTGATCCCGACAGCGTCTGGACCCTCGACCTCAAGGACGGCACCGGCTCCGTGGACGCCGGTGAGACGGTCAAGCCCGACTGCACCCTGGCCCTGACCGACGCCGACTTCGTCGCCATGGCCACCGGCCAGGCCGACCCGATGAAGCTCTACATGGGCGGCCAGCTCAAGATCAGCGGCGACCTGATGGCGTCGCAGAAGCTGGACTTCCTCCAGTCCATCCCCGCTCCGGAGCCCAAGGCCCGCGGGGCGGCAGCGGCGGCGGCCCCGGCGGAGCCCACCAGCGCCGACGCCTTCATCGGCATCGGCGTCTTCGTCTCCCGTCACCCGGAGCTGGTGGACCAGGTGGGCAAGGTCTTCGCCTTCGAGCTCAGCGAGCCGGACAGCGTGTGGACCCTGGACCTCAAGAACGCCCCCGGCTCGGTCACGCCGGGCACCGAGGTCAAGGCCGACTGCACCCTGGGTCTGACCGACGCCGACTTCATGCGCATGACGAGCGGCGAGGCCGACCCGATGAAGCTCTACATGGACGGAGCGCTCAAGATCTCGGGCGACCTGATGGCCTCGCAGAAGCTGACCTTCCTCCAGGAGGTCGACCCGAAGGAGGTCGCCGACGAGGTGGCCCGCATCAAGGCCGAGAGCTCGGCACCGACCGTCGTCGCCGCGCCGAAGCGGCAGGCGGCGGCGCCGACCATCTTCGAGGCGCTGAAGGCGCGGCTGGCCGAGACGCCGGCCTTCGCCGGACGTGACGGCTCCTTGATCCGGTTCGACCTCAGCTCCCCGGAGGGCTCCTGGACCGTGGACCTTCGGGGCGAGGGCAGCGTGTCCGAGGGCCCGGACGACGGTGCGCTGACCACCCTGTCCCTCGAGGACGAGCACCTCGCGGCCCTGGCGTCGGGCGCCACGGACGCCCGGGACCTCTTCCAGCGCGGCCAGCTCCGGATCGACGGAGACATCCACCTCGCCCACAACCTCGACTTCCTCGACGGCCTCGCCTGAGTCCCGCGGAAAGGAGCCAGATCATGAGCCAGAGAGTCAACGTCATCGGCGTCGGAATGGTGAAGTTCGGCAAGCCGGGCAAGAGCGACCCCTACAACGTGATGGCGGCCGCGGCGGCCCGGGCGGCCCTGGCCGACGCCGGGGTGGACTACGGGGAGATCGAGCAGGCCTTCACCGGCTACGTCTTCGGGGACAGCACCTGCGGCCAGCGCTCGATCTACGAGGTCGGCCTCACCGGCATCCCGGTCTTCAACGTCAACAACAACTGCTCCACGGGCTCCTCGGCGCTCATGCTCGGCGCTCAGGTCATCGCTGGCGGCATGGCCGAGTGCGTGATCGTGCTCGGCTTCGAGCAGATGGAGAAGGGCGCCCTGGGCTCCAAGTACACCGATCGCACCAACCCGCTCGACCAGCACGTGGGCGTGATGAGCGACGTACAGGGCTTCAACAACGCCCCCTTCGCCGCCCAGATGTTCGGCGGCGCCGGCCGGGAGTACCAGTGGCGCTGGGGCACGAAGCGGGAGACCTTCGCCGAGGTCGCCCACAAGGCCCGCAAGCACGCCTCCAAGAACCCCTACGCCCTGTTCAACGAGGTGCTCTCGGTCGAGGAGATCCTGGCCTCGCCGGAGGTCTTCGATCCCCTGACCCGCTTCCAGTGCTGCCCGCCGACCTGCGGCGCCGCGGCCGCGGTGCTGGCGTCAGACGCCTTCGCCGCCAGGAAGGGGCTCGAGCGCCCGGTCTACATCGCCGCCCAGGCCATGAGCACCGACTACGCGACCAGCTTCGAGAAGAGCATGATCAAGATGTGCGGCTACGACATGGCCGTCGCCGCCTCGAAGAAGGTCTACGACCAGGCGGGCCTCGGACCGGAGGACGTCGACGTCGTCGAGCTCCACGACTGCTTCACGGCCAACGAGCTGCTCACCTACGAGGCCATCGGGCTGTGCGGCGAGGGCGAGGCCGAGGACTTCATCCTCCGCGGCGACAACACCTACGGCGGCAAGTTCGTGACCAACCCCTCCGGGGGCCTGCTCTCCAAGGGCCATCCTCTGGGCGCCACGGGGCTCGCCCAGTGCACCGAGCTGGTCTGGCAGCTCCGCGGGCAGGGCGAGGGACGCCAGGTCGACGGAGCCCGGGTGGCGCTCCAGCACAACCTGGGACTCGGCGGCGCCTGCGTGATGACGATGTACCGGAGGGACTGATCGAGAGCGGTCGCCCGGCCCCACGATCCCCGTCAGGCTCACCGACCACGTCAGGTGGATACCTCCATATGGACCACCTGGCTCTGGAGGCCCCTGTGCATCGACCCCCCATGGAGCTCTCCCAGCACACGCGGGACCAGGCACTCGGTCGGTTCCGGGCCATCCACCAGGGGCTCAAGCGCAAGAAGACCCCATCGCAGCAGGACCAGTACTTCATGCACCAGGTCCTCGACGCCGTCGAGCACCTCTTCATCGCCGAGATCCGCGAGCGCCAGTCCAGGGTGCCGGGGCTGAAGGTCAGCGAGTTCGGCCACGTCGCGGTCTGGGGTGGCGATCTCTCACCGGGCTGCCAGCACTGCGTGGACCACGGCTTCGCGCCGATCCGCTCGGCCAGCGAGTGCAACCTGACCTGCAGCTTCTGCTACTACGGCGACGATCGCAGCACCGTGCGGCCCCTGGGCCAGGACCAGTACGAGGTCGAAGGTCGTCCGGTGAGCACCCGCGAGCTCAAGCTCATGCTGCACCGGGCGGTCAAGGGGCCGGCCCAGATCGAGAGCATCGCCTGGGTCTTCCTGGAGCCCTTCACGGCGGCCGACAAGCACCCGGAGCTCATCGCCTTCGTGAAGGAGCTGGGGCTCTACCAGCACATGTACACCAACGGCACCCTCTGCACGGAGGACAACCTGAGGAGCCTCGCCGAGGCCGGCCTCGACGAGATCCGCTTCAACCTCGCAGCCACCGACTGCTCCAAGAAGGTGATCCGGTCGATGCACACGGCACGAGGGCTCTTCGAATGGCTGTGCATCGAGTCGCCGATGACCCCGGAGTACTTCGCCCGCTTCGTCGAGCGGCGGGCCGACATCCTGGCCACGGGTGTGTCCCACATCCACTGTGCCGAGATCCACCTCAACGAGGCGAACTTCAAGAGCTACCGCCGCGAGGATCTCTACCAGTACTCCCGCGGCTACATCTCGCCGATGTCCAGCCGCCGGCTCACCTATGACCTGATGGACCTGGCCGTGGTGGAGGGCTGGAAGGACGTGGTGCTCCACGACTGCTCCAACGAGGTCAAGTTCCTCCGCGGGGTGAGCGGTGAGCGCTTCGGCCTCATCGGCTACGAGCAGGAGCTGCCGGGCATGCCCCTGTGGTGGTTCGAGCAGGCGCTGACGAAGTACGACCTCTGGGGTGGGCAGAACTGAGTCAGACTTCGAGACCGGAGGCTGAGGGAGGGACCATGAGTCGAACCGTCGTGATGATCATGGCTGGCGGCAAGGGGTCCCGCCTGGCGCCCCTGACCTGCCACCGGGCCAAGCCCGCCGTGCCCTTCGCCGGTCGCTACCGGATCATCGACTTCGTCCTGTCGAACTTCGTCAACAGCGGCTACCGGCGCATCTACGTGCTGACCCAGTACATGGCCAGCAGCCTGATCAAGCACCTGAACCGCAATTGGCACCTCGGCGGCGTGGACCACTACATCGAGGTGGTGCCGGCCCAGATGCGCACCGGAGCCCACTGGTACCAGGGCACAGCCGACGCGGTCTTCCAGAACCTCAACCTGGTCCGCGACAGTCGCTCCGAGCACGTGGCGGTCTTCGGCGGAGACCACATCTACAAGTTCGCCATCGACCAGATGGAGGCCTGGCACGTGGATCAGGGCGCGGACCTGACCATCGCCGCCTGTCCGGTGCCGCGCTCCGAGGCCCACGCCTTCGGGGTCATCCAGGTCGATGACACCGGTCGCATCGTCGGCTTCCAGGAAAAACCCGACGACCCGGTGCCGATCCCCGGCCGGCCCGACACCTGCCTCGTGAGCATGGGCGACTACCTGTTCCGGTCCAAGGTGCTCCAGCGGGCCCTGGTCCGCGACGCCCAGGACTCCGCCAGCCAGCACGACTTCGGCGAGGACATCATCCCCCGGCTGCTGGCCGACGAACACCCGCTCTACGCCTATGACTTCGGCAGCAACCGCCTGCCCGGCGAGCCGGAGGGTGTGCCGCCCTACTGGCGGGACGTCGGCACCATCGACGGCCTGGTGGCCGCCAACATGGAGGTGCGCAGCGCCCAGCCCTTCGTCAACCTCTACAACCGTCGCTGGCGCGTGCGCACGGCCCAGCGCGACTACCCTCCTGCCCGCTTCATCCAGGACGACCAGGGCGCCGTGTCCACCATGGACGCCAGCCTGATCTGCGAGGGCAGCGTCGTGTCCTCCGCGCGGCTGGTGCGGTCGGTGGTGGGCTACGACTGCTACGTCCACGCCCTCAGCGAGGTGGTGGACTGCGTGCTCTTCAGCGGCTGCAACGTGGGAGATGGCGCCACGCTGCACAAGGTCCTGATGGACAAGAACTGCAGCGTGGCCCCAGGTGTGCAGATCGGCGTCGACCCGGAGGCCGACCGGGCCCGGTTCCCCTTCGTCTCCGACGGCGGCATCGTGAGCCTGCCCAAGGGCACCCACGTGCCGCGGGAGGGCCCGATCGCCCTGGCCCGGGACATCGCGATCATGCTCCAGCAGGACCCCGCCACCCAGCCCGTCATGGCCCGCATGCAGGACGGCTGGACCATCGCCGAGCGGGTGCGCCACAGCTACGACTCCTCCGGTCCCCGGTTCCGACACCAGGGGGACCAGCCGCCGATCCTCGACGGACGGGAGCGCTGACCTTGGACGTCGTGCACGTGGCCAGCGAGGTCACCCCCTTCTCCAAGACCGGTGGCCTCGCCGACGTGGCCTCTGCCCTGCCGAGGGCGCTGGCCGCCGACGGTCGGGGGCGGGTGGTGGTGATCAGCCCGCTCTACCCCTCTGTGCCGGCGGGGGCCGAGCGGCTGGGCGTGGGGCTGGCGGACTCCGGGCTGCGCGTGGGCTGGGACCGCTGCCGGGTGCTCAGGACCGACCACGGCGGCGTGACCTGGGCCTTCCTGGAGTACCCGGGTGTCTTCGATCGTCCGGGGCTCTACGACGGGCCCGACCTGCGCCCCCACGACGACAACCCCTGGCGCTTCGCCTGGCTGAGCCGGGCCGCCCTGGAGGTGGCGCCGGCCCTCCTGGGCCGTACGCCCGAGGTGGTCCACGCCCACGACTGGCAGGCGGCGCTGGTGCCCTACGGGATGCGGCGACAGCTCACGGGCCTCTATGACCGCTCGGCGTCCGTGCTCACGCTGCACAACGTCGCCTACCAGGGTCGCTTCGGCGCCGAGGTGGCTCGGTCCATCGACATCGGGGACGAGGACCTCCACCTGGACGCCTTCGAGCACCACGGGGACCTGAACCTGCTCAAGGGCGGCTGTGCCTTCGCCGACCTCGTCACCACCGTGAGTCCCACCTTCGCCTGGGAGATCACGACCCCGGAGGGCGGCTTCGGCCTGGACGGCTTCCTGCGCCACCGGGTCGGCCGGCTGGAGGGCGTGCTCAACGGGCTGGACACGGCGGGCTGGGACCCGGCTGCCGACCCCCACATCGCCGCCACCTTCCACCGCGACGTGCTGGGCCCCAAGGACCGCTGCAGGGCTGCCCTGGCGGCGGAGTTCGGGCTCCGCCCTGGCCTCGGCGAGCCCCTGGTGGGCGTGATCGGCCGCCTGGCGGACCAGAAGGGCATGGACCTGGTGGCCGAGCTCGTGCCGAGGCTGGCGGCGCTCGGCGCCCGCATGGTGGTCCTGGGCAGCGGGGAACCGGACCTCGAAGAGCGCCTGCGCTGGCTCTCCGAGCGCTTCTCCGAGCACTTCGTCGCCTCCATCGGCTTCGACGGGGCCCTGGCCCACCGCATCGTCGCCGGCTCCGATGTCCTGCTGGTGCCGAGCCGCTTCGAGCCCTGTGGCCTCGTCCAGCTCCAGGCCATGCGCTACGGCGCGGTGCCGGTGGTCCGGGCCACGGGAGGCCTGAGGGACACGGTCCACGACCCGGGCGACGAGGCCCTGCGCCGTGGACAGGGCACCGGCTTCGCCTTCGAGCACGCCACCGTCGACGGGCTGGCCTGGGCCCTGGACCGGGCGGCGTCGCTCTACCGGCACGACCCGGAGAGCTGGCACGCGCTGCGCCAGCGGGGGATGGACCGGGACTGGAGCTGGCGGGAGCCGGCGCGGCGGTATTGGCGGCTCTATGTGGAGGCTCTGGCTGGGCGCTGAGCCCTACTCCACGAGCGCCACCCCCCCGTCCCCCGGCAGCC
The DNA here is from genome assembly GCA_964501915.1 of uncultured Enterobacterales bacterium. Lineage (GTDB taxonomy): Bacteria > Myxococcota_A > UBA796 > UBA796 > CAJQPC01 > CAYFPX01. The sequence continues at coordinate 11,241 of CAZCVP010000088.1, read as the reverse complement.
GGATCACACTCGCACAGCCCCAGAGCTCCGGGTCCTCCAGCTCGGGGCAGGCGCGCTCGAACACCCCCAGCGCGTCCTCGCTGCGGCCGGCCGCCGCGAGCTGCTGGGCGAAGGAGGCCTGGGCGCGGGGATCCACCCCGGGCCGGTGCGCCACCCCCAGCGCCTCCTCCCAGCGCCCGGTCTCGCTCAGCAGCGTGAGGTGGAGGCTGTGTCCGACCTGCTGCTGGTGGGACGAGGTCCAGCCGCGGGGCACGAGCAGCTCCAGGGCGGCCTCGGGATCCCCAGCACCCCGCTTGAGCCAGGCGTGGTGGATGTCGAGGGCCGCCCGGGGCCGGTAGCCCGGTCCCAGCGAGCTCCGATAGGTATCGGCGGCGGCGAGATCGCTCGCCGAGACGGCGCAGGTGTAGCCGAGGTCCCACCAGCGCCAGGAGCCCTCCGTCGACAGCGGCTCGGCCGGGATCGCCGCCAGGCAGCCGGCCGGGTCGCCGGCGTTCAGCGCCGACACCGAGGCATTCCACGTCACCTGCCACGGGGAGAGGGATCCGGCGGCGGCGGTGGCGACGAGGAGCCAGGTCATGACCATCCAGACGGAGCGGAGGCTCCAGGTCTTCAGACACCGGAGGCCGGCAGACTGGGAAAGGTGCGTCGCAGATCAGCGACGCGGGCGCTCCAGGGCCGCGATCCGCGCCTCGACCTCGCGGGCCTTCTCGCGCTGGCCGAGCTCGCGGAAGTGCTCGAGGGCGAAGGTCCAGGCCTCCTTGGCCCGGGAGCGCTTGCGGGCCTTCTGCGCCATGTCGCCGGCCTTCGACGCCAGCCGGGCCAGGTCGACGTCCTTGATGCCGGTCTCCTCGAGGATCGTGACCGCGGACTGGAAGTGCGTGTCCCAGGCGGTCCAGTCGTAGAAGTGAGCCAGGCAGGGCAGCAGGGCGAGGTGCACGCAGCCGATCATCGGCTGGCGACCCTGGCTCTCGAAGGTGGCGAGCCCCTCCTCGAGACGTCGGCGGGCCTCCCGGTAGCGACCGCGATCGAGCAGCACGAGGGCCAGGTTCACCCGCGGGTAGGCCACGTCGGGGGAGCCGATGGCCTGGAGGCGGTCCTGGGCGGCCCGGTAGGTGGACTCCGCCCGCTTCAGGTCGCCCTGGTGCCGCTGGATCTCGCCCAGGGCGTTGAGCGACATGCCCTCGCCCCAGCGCTGCCCGGCCTTGTGGTAGGCGGACCGGGCCTGGGTGAGCAGCTTCCGGGCCTCGGGCAGCTTGCCGGCCTGTCGGGCGACCTCTCCCAGCCCGCGCAGGCAGCCCGCCATGCCGCTCAGGTCCTCGGCGGCCTCGAAGTTGGCGAAGGCCTTCCGGAAGTTGCTGGTGGCCTCGTCCAGGGAGCCGAGGCGGCGGAGGCAGTTGGCGACCTCCTCGCGACAGTGGGCCTGGAGCCGCCGGTCACCGCCGGCCTCGGCGAGGCGCTCACCGCGGCGGTAGAGCCGGACCGCTCGCTCGTACTCGCCCTGCTCCCAGTGGACCAGGCCCAGCGCCAGGAAGGCCTGGGCCTGGAGCCGGTCGTTGCGGAAGCGGGCGCCGGAGTCGATGGCCCGTCGCGCGTGGGCGTCGGCCTCGTCGTACTCGCCCTTCAGGCGGTGCAGGCGGCTCCACTCGACCCAGGCCTGGCCCCGTACGAGGCTGCGAGGGGGCAGGTCCGCGGCCTTGAAGGCGGCCTCGATCTCCCCGAGCAGGACCTCGGCCAGGCGGAGCTGGCCCTGGGTGAGCCGGCCGCGGATGCCCTCCAGGAGCGGCGCCAGCGCTGCGGCCGGCTGGCCTGCCGCCACCAGGTGCCGTCCTCGGCGCTGGTCGATGGAGTCCCCGGTCCGCCCCTCGAGCACCTGGGCACAGGTCGCGTGCCACATCGTGTGGCGGCTGCCCTTGCGGGCCCTCAGCTCCAGGGTCTCTCGCAGCATGCCGTGCACGAAGCCGAAGCCCGCCGCGGGCCCCTCGTCGAAGGTGCGGATCAGGCGGTCGCGCAGGAGCGCTTCGACGAGCTCGTCGGAGGCGTCGGCTCCCACGGCCTCGCAGCTCGCCCGCCACTGGGGCCCGTCCACCTCCGCGCCGAGGATCGCCGCCAGCTCCAGCGCCCAGGCCTGGGGCTCGGGGCGGTCCCGCAGCAGGTGGTCGACCCGGTCGCCCCAGACCTGCTGCAGGTCCTCGGGCAGATCGAGCTGGGCACCGCCTCGCAGCTCGAAGCCCTTGGGACTGGGCACCATCAGCCCCCGCTCGATCCAGTCCCCGACGAGCTGCATCGCGAACAGCGGGTTGCCGCCCGTGCGCTCCTCGATCCGGGTCGCCAGGTTGCCTTCGAGCCCGACCAGCTCCCGGACCAGCTCGGCACGGTGCTTGCCGACCAGAGGTCCGACCTCGATCCGGCGGGCCAGCGGGCTGGCGTGGATCTCCTCCAGCACCCCGCTCTCGGCTCTCCGGTTCGCCAGGGCGCTGGTCTGGACCGTCATGACGATCAACAGCGGCAGCGGCGACCGCTGCTGGACGTCGAGCACGTGCTGCACGAACTCCAGGGTGTCCAGGCCCCACTGGACGTCGTCGAGGAGCAGGATCACCGGTCGCGCGGCCCCCGACGGTCCGGCCGGACCCCGGGCGCTGCGCTCCAGGTAGCGGCGGATGACCTCGTACTGTTCGCGCACGCTGGTGAAGCGGATGGTGGAGGAGCCGGGGTTGATCAGCTCCGCCAGGGCGTGCCACTCCTGGCTGTCCTCGACCCCCTGGCCGCCGACGAAGCGGGCCAGGCGCTCCACCAGGTCGTTGCGGTCCATGCCACCGCACACCAGGCTGCGGGCGACCATCGGACCGAGGCCGTCGGCGGTGCCACGTACCGGGCTGTGGACGGCGTGCTCGACCTCGGCCGCTCCGAGCTCGTGGGCCCGCTCGCAGAGCCACTGGGCCAGGCGGCTCTTGCCGACGCCCTGGGAGCCCTCCAGGGTGACCAGTCGGGCCTGTCCTTCGAGGTCGACCTCGCCCAGGGCCTTCCAGAGCTGGTCGCGGATCTTCTCCCGGCCGACCAGGGGCACGGAGCGCAGGCCGAACAGGTTCAGGCCGGCGCCGAGCAGGGCCGGGGACCGGTCCAGGCGCGGGCGGCGCCACTCCTTGGACGGTGGGGGGCGGGTCGCGAGGGGGAGGCGGGGGTCCCGCCCGCCGATGCGGATCGGAATGGTGGGGGCGTCGTTGTCCCAGAGGGGCTCCGTCGCGCTCTCCTGCATCCACTCCCGGGTGGGCAGGGCGATGGTGGCGTCGTCGCCTTCGTCGGCGGCGGCGTAGAGCGCGGCCGAGGCCAGGATCGCGTCCCGGCTCATCGAGGAGAACTGCACCGTCGGCGCGTGGTCGTCCTGCTCCGGCGGCTCGAGGTGGGTGAGCGCCCAGGCGGCGTCGGCGGCTCGGGTGAAGCGCTCGCCGATCGGCTTGGCGAGGAGCTGCAGCAGCCAGCCCTCGAAGTCTGGCGGCACGGCCTGGATCGGGTCGAGCGGGGGAGGAGGCTCGTAGACCTGAGCCGTCAGGGTGGTGGAGGGGTCGGAGGATCCAAAGGGTGGCGAGCCGGTGGAGAGCGCGAAGCCCAGGCAGCCCACCGCGTAGAGATCGGTCCAGGGGCCCTGGTCCCGCCAGCGACCGCTCGCCTGCTCCGGGGCCATGTAGGCCGGGGTGCCGACGGCTTCGTTGGGGTCGTGGAAGGGGGAGTTCCCGGTGAAGTGGGCGAGGCCGAAGTCCGTCAGCCGCACCGCGCCGGTCCGGCCATCCAGCAACACGTTGCCGGGCTTCAGGTCCCGGTGGATCACGCCGCGGGCGTGGGCGTGGGCGAGGGCGTCGAGGAGCTGGAGCAGCACCCGGCGCATCACCTTCCACTCCAGGCTTCCCCGGTGCTGGGTCAGGCTGCCGCCGGCCACCAGCTCCATCGCCAGCCAGGGGCTGCCGGGCACGAGCCGCTTCTGGAGGGCGGCGGCTTCCTCGGTCACCTCCCCGTAGTCGAGGACCGGGGTGACGTTGGGGTGGTCGAGACCAGCCGCCGACCGGACCTCGGTGCGAAAGGACTCCAGGTACCAGGGATCCCGCGCGAACTTGCGGGTGAGCACCTTGACGGCCACGCCCTGGCCCGAGGGCGGGTGCACGCCCTTCCACACCTCTCCCATCCCGCCACGACCCAGCAGGTTGTGCAGCACGAAGGGACCGAGGGGGATGGCTTGCTTGGCCACCGGGTCTCCAGGAGAGGCACCTGTGCCGTGCCGGGGACCGGAGACGGCGGGGGCAGTCTACCCGGATGCGGGCTGAGAGGGTGTCGCCCTCGGGCATCGGCTCCAGCTATCGAGGGGGGACCTCGCCGAGCGGCCCGGCGCCCCACGCCGGGACCCCGTCGCCCACCCAGCAGCTATGGACCTCTTCGAAGGTCGCCGTCAGGCCCTGCTCGTACCGCTCCCGGTGGAAGCCTGGGATCGAGACCAGGTGGGCCAGCAGCTCCTCGGTGCCGGGCGCCCCGATCGGGAAGGTCGCGCCCAGTCCGGCGCGGTCCTGGAGCAGGATGAAGTGGGTGGGCCGCCTGGGCGAGCGCTGGGCGGCGATGAGCGACACCCGCACGACGTCCTTCCACAGGACCGACTCGTCCTCCCGCTCCGGGTGGCGGGTGCACACGCCCGCGTGGTCCCAGTCGATGCGGTAGCGGGACTCCGGTGGGGGCCGCACCCGCCAGTGGGGATGGCGGTGGCGGAGGCGCTGCCAGAGGACCGGTGCGCTGCCCAGGGCGATGGCCGACCAGCCGATCAGCGCCTCCGGGGCTGCGAGCACCATGCCGAGACCTGCGGCGGCGCAGGCCGCCCCGGAGAAGAGCAGCGGCGACGGGTCGCGATCGGGTGGAGAGGCCGGCAACAGGCGGGAGGACGGGGTGGAGGCAGCGCGCGATCCTGGTGTGTCGCGGCGACGGAGATACCTTCAGATCCACGGACACTTCGCCTGGAGGATCTCGGATGCGCGTCGCCCTGATCTCCGACCTCCACGGCAACGTGGTCGCCCTGGCGGCCGTCCTGGAGGATCTCTGTCGGGATCCGGTGGACCAGGTCGTGTGCCTCGGAGACGTCGCCACGCTGGGTCCGGACCCTCACGGCGTGCTCGCAGCCCTCGAGGACCTCGGGTGTGTCTGCATCCAGGGCAACCACGACGCCTTCCTGCTCGATCCGGAGCTGGTCCACGACTACACCGAAGCCCCGGAGGTGGTCGCCTCGGTCGCCTGGTGTGCCGAGCAGCTCACGGCCGAGGAGCAGGCCTTCCTGGAGACCTTCGTGCCCGGCCACGAGGTCGACCTCGGCGCCGGTCGGCGCCTGGCGTGCTTCCATGGCACGCCAGGCTCCCACACCGAGGACCTGCTGGCGACGACCCCGGCCGAGGTCCTGGACGAGCACTTCCGGGGCCTCACCGCGGACGTGCTCGCCGGCGGCCACACCCACCTCCAGCTCCTGCGCCAGCACGGTCGCCAGTGGCTGGTGAATCCGGGCAGCGTGGGGCTGCCCTTCGAGACCTACGCCCACGGCGGCCCTCCGACGGTGCTGCCCCACGCCGACTATGCGGTCGTCGTCCAGGAGCGCGGTGCGCTGCACGTGGAGCTTCGGCGGCTGCCCCTGGACTTCGAAGCGCTGCGTCGGGCGGCCCTCGGCAGCGCCAACCCCCTGATGCCCGCGCTCATGGAGCGGTACGCCACCCCACCACCCGCTCCATGAAGTGGTGGACGAGCGCGTTGGACTCGGGCGTCTCCCGGAAGCCGGCGGTGATCCGCTCGTAGTGGTCGTCGTTGTCCGTGTAGCCGCTGCGGAAGATGCCGAGGCGATCGATGAAGCGCTGGCGATCCAGCTCCGGGTGGAACTGGAACGCCCAGAAAGGAGCCCCTTCGACCCGGAAGGCCTGGAGGCAGACGTCGGTCTCGACCAGGGCGATCGCGCCGGCGGGGCAGGTCGTGGTGCGTTCCTTGTGGCAGGTCACGGCCACGAAGGGGTCGGAGATGTCTCGGAACAGGGGATCGCTGCGGGCAGCCGGGGTCAGGCGGAGGGGCAGGGTGCCCATCTCGTAGTCCTCGTCGTCTCGGACGAGCTGACCCCCCAGGCCGGCGACGGCGGCCTGGAAGCCGAAGCAGGAGGCGAAGACCGGCAGGCGGAGGTCGATGCAGTCCAGCAGGACCTCGATGATCGGCTCCACGAAGGGGTAGCGGTCGGGCTCCATCACCGAGGCTTCGCTGGCGCCACCCACCAGCAGGGCGTCGTAGCCCCGCACGATCTCGGAGCCGAAGCGGGGGGTGTCGAAGACGTTGTGCACGTCGATCCGGTCGCGTCCGACCCGGGCGTGCCGGGCGAAGCTCTCCACCTCTTCCGTGCGCACGGCGCCGTGGTCGCGGATCTGCAGCAGCAGGAGGCGGGGGGGCACGGCCCGACTCTACTGCGACCGCCCGACTCCCGGTTAGGCCCGCGACATGGGCGCGTCGAACCCCGAGATCCTCGCCGCCGTGCTGGCGCTCCTGAGGCAGGAGGCGGTGCCCTTCGAGCACCTCCGGCACGCCGAGGCGAGCAGCACCGAGGCCCTGGCCGCGGCGCGGGGCCTGCCGATCCGGTGCGGCGTGAAGGCGCTGGTGATGAAGATCCGCGGCGAGCTGACCGTGGTGGCCCTGCGGGCAGACCAGGCGATGGACAACCGGATGGTGCGCCGGAGCCTGCGCTCCCAGAAGCTCCGCTTCGCCCGTCGCGAGGAGCTGGAGGCCCTCGGGCTGCGCCCGGGCCAGGTGCCACCCCTCGGCCGCCCGGTCCTGCCCCTGCGCCTGGTCGCCGACGAGGGCGTGCTCGCCGGCGAGCGGGTGGCCTTCACCGCAGGCACCTGGACCGACTCCCTGGTGCTGGAGACCGAGGACTGGGTCCGCGTTGCGTCGCCGGAGATCGCGCGGCTGACTACGGCGGAGTGAGCGTCCAGTGGCTCTTGGACTTCTCGCGCATGCGCATCCGCGAGCCCACGTCCAGGCCCAGGAAGCCGTCGATGTCGCCGACGATGCGCGGCGCGACCAGCACGCGGGTGTGCTCCAGCACCACGGTCCCGACCTTGATCTCCGGCACCCGGTAGAGATCGCCCACCAGGCGCCCGGTCCCGGCCTTCATGGTCACGTCGGTGTCGATGACCGTCGCCCCCTCGACGCCGGCGAAGGCCTCGGGGGTCACGTAGGTGATCGGGGCGCCGGTGTCGAGGCCCAGCCAGCTCTCGTGACCGGCCAGCCAGGTCTGGAAGCGCCAGTAGCCGTTCTTGGCGTGCTGCTTCACGGTCCCCGGGCCTGCGAGGGCGACGCCGGGGCAGGTGCCGGTCTCCTCGGCCCGGGCCACACCCTGGGCGGCCTTGCCCCGGCGATCCGAGGAGACCCACCACAGGATGCCCCAGCTCACCATCGCGTCGCAGGTGCTGCCGGCGGCCTCCTCGGCTTCGGCGAGGCGCTGGAGCGCGTCGTGGTCCTTGGGGCTGGAGAGGTACTGGCGCCGCAGGACGGGCACCGCTTCGGCCGGCCGGCCGTGCTCGAGCAAGAGGTCTGTGAGCTGGCGCAGGTAGACCTTGTTGTCCGGGGCCAGCTCCAGGAGCATGCGGGCCAGGCCGAGGGCCTCCTCGCCGAGCTCCTGCTTGCGGGCCAGGGCCAGGTGGGCGGTGACGACGGTGGCGTCGGCGTCGCAGGCCGCCTCGTAGGTGCGGTAGGTCTCCAGCGCCGCCGGCTTGTCCCCGGCGTCGGACAGGGCGCTGGCGAGCTCGCGCACGACCTTGACCTCACAGGGCCGCAGCTCGAGGGTCTTGCGGTGGCCCCGGATGATCGTGTTGAAGATCCCGTAGTCGGGGCCCGTGTCGCAGGCGAGCAGCGTGAGGAGCAGGAGCATGGTGCACCCCGGGGTGGAGGGCTCCCTAACGCCAGCCGGGCAGCGAACCGGCTATCGGGCTCCGGTGACCGTGCCTCGCGCCATCGCCGACATCGACTGGTCGACCTGGAAGGCCGACGACCTCGCCACCCTGCTCTTCGTCGTCCGGTCGGGCCAGGTGTTGTTGATCCGCAAGAAGCGCGGGCTGGGAGCGGGCAAGGTCAACGGTCCGGGAGGCCGCGTCGAGGCCGGCGAGACCACGGAGGAGGGCGCGATCCGGGAGGTGATCGAGGAGCTGTGTGTCACCCCGACCGGCGTGGAGTGGCTCGGGCAGCACCGCTTCCAATTCGTCGACGACTACAAGCTCCACGTGCACGTCTTCCGGGCCAGCGACTGTGTGGGCGAAGCCCAGGAGACCGACGAGGCCGTGCCGCTCTGGACGCCCATCGACCGCATCCCCTACGACGAGATGTGGGAGGACGATCGCTACTGGGTGCCCCACCTGCTGGCCGGGCGGCGCTTCGACGGTCGATGGATCTTCGACGGCGACGGGATGGTGGACCACGTGCTCGAAGTGGAGCCTCCACCGGGGGCAGTGGGGGGATAGAGGGCCCGACTCCCGGGAGACCTCATGTCGGAAGAGACCCGCCCCCAGGGCCAGGAGTCGTCCCAGACCTCCTCGAGCGTGACCTCGAGCCTGGCTGATGTCGAGCAGCTCGGCCTGTTCGCGGCCATCGCCAGCCTGTCCTACGTGTTCTGGATCGTCGGCGGCATGGAGATGGTCGAGCGCCTCGCCTACTACGGCGTCAAGGCGGTCGCGACCCTCTACGCCAAGGACCCGGTCAGCAAGGGCGGCCTGGGCATCACCATGTCGGCCTTCGGCACGATCCTGATGACCTGGGCGCTGGTGCAGTCGATCCTGCCGGTCTTCACCGGCGGCCTGAGCGACCGCTACGGCTACAAGGAGACCATCTTCGTCTCCACCGTCGTGAAGATCATGGGCTACCTCACCATGGCCTTCTTCCCGACCTACTGGGGCTTCTTCGGCGGCGCCATCCTGCTCGCCACCGGCACCGCGATCTTCAAGCCGGGCATCCAGGGCACCCTGGTCAAGTGCACGAACCGCGAGAACAGCTCGATGGCCTGGGGCATCTTCTACCAGACCGTCAACATCGGCGGGTTCATGGGCCCGCTGGTCGCCGGGCTGATGCGCAAGATGGCCTGGCAGAACGTGTTCTTCGCCTGTGCCGCGATCATCTGCCTGAACTTCCTGCTGCTGCTCACCTACAAGGAGGTCGGCAAGGAGGAGCGGCTCGCCCGCGAGCAGGCCATCAAGGACGGGACGGCCGAGCGCAAGAGCCTGGTCACCGAGAGCATCCAGGAGCTGATCAAGCCCCACGTCTGGATCTACCTGGGCATCTTCAGCGGCTTCTGGTTCATGTTCAACGCGCTCTTCGACGTGCTGCCGGCCCACATCGACGACTGGGTCGACACCACCGACATCGTCGCCAGCCTCTTCGGCACCGGCGGGACCGACAGCGAGATCATCAAGTTCTTCGTCGTGATGAGCGAGGACGGCCAGCGCATCCTCCCCGAGGGCATGGTGAACCTGAACGCCGGCATCATCATGATCACCTGCTTCTTCTGGGCCTGGGTCAGCGGCAAGATGCGGGCGACCACTTCGATGGTCGTGGGGACCTGCCTCGCCACCGTGGCGCTCTTCATGAGCGGCTTCGCCACCGCGGGCTGGATCTCGCTGGCCGCCATCGCCGTGTTCAGCCTCGGTGAGATGCTGTCGAGTCCGAAGTTCAGCGAGTTCATCGGCAACTTCGCGCCGGACGACAAGAAGGCCATGTACCTGGGCTTCTCCCAGATCCCGCTGGCGATCGGCTGGACCCTGGAGGGCAAGCTCGGCCCGATGCTCTACGACATCTTCGCCAGCAAGGACCGCTTCAGTCGGGAGCTGCTGGTGGAGCGGGGCCTGGACCAGGCTGCGGCCGACGCGATCCCCCAGGGGGAGGCCTTCGACGAGCTGGTGGCCTTCACCGGACAGAGCGCCCGGGAGCTGACGGACCTGCTCTACAGCACCCACGACGTGCACATGGTGTGGACCATCATGGGCGTGGTCGGGATCCTCAGCGCCTTCGGCATCTGGATGTACGGGCGCTGGATCCTGACGCTCGTGAAGAGGTAGCGCTACAGCGGCGCCTCCAGCACCAGGCCGCGGTGGTCCGCCCGGAAGCCCAGGCGGGCCAGCTCGGGGGCCAGGGAGCAGGAGGCGGCGGGCTCGCCGTCGACGCGCTCGATGCGCAGCACCCGGCGACGACCCCGCAGGGCGGCCCGCGACAGCGCCTCCAGGGCCCGCTCGAGGGTGTCCCGATCACGGGCTGGAGCGAAGGTGAGCAGGCGCCTGCCCCGCGGGGCCACCCACAGCACGAGGGCGCCCTCCACCAGGACCACCTGGGCCCCTGCGACCCGACGGGGCGGACCGGCTGCCTCCGGCCAGGGCACCAGGGCTCCCCAGATGTTCGCGGGGTCCACGGCGGCCAGGACCCGGCCCGGCGTGGTCGGGGAGGGGACCCTCACGCCGCGCAGCCGATCGATGGCCCCCGGCAGGGCGAACTGGGCGCCGCCGAGACCGTCGACGAACCAGCCCCGGCGGGCCTTGCCCGCTTCCTCCATGGCCCGCAGGACCGGGTAGAGCCCGGAGAAGCCGCCGACGAGATCCTCGTGCTGGGCGGCCTCGCGGCTCACCACGCCGTAGCGCTCCAAGAGCGCGGTGGCCTTGGCGTGGGCCCGTCGAGTCGGGTCGGAGGCACCGCTGACCAGCGTGCTGACGGCGGACCAGCGGCCCCCGGCGACCTTGGCGAGGCGCCCGGCCCGGCGTCGCTTGGGGGCCGAGAGCTGGCGCAGGGGGGCGAAGGTGTCGTTGGTGATCAGGCCGGCCCAGACGAGGTCCCACAGCGCCACTCGCAGCTCCTCGGGGTCGGCGCCCAGGAGCTGCTGCAGCTCGAAGACGAAGCAGGCGCCGCGGGACTCCAGGTGCCTCAGGGTGGCGTGGGCGAGCACCGAGAGGTCTTCGGGGGGCTCGGGCACGTCGACGAGCCGAGGGGCGCGGTCGCGACGGTACAGGGCGATGCGACCGTCCTTGGGTCCCAGGGCCCCCCGACCCACCCAGACGACCCCCCCGAGCGCGCCGAGCTCGTCGAGCATGCGGGCCTCGTAGCGGGGGATGCGGTCCGGGAGCACGGCGCGCTCCAGGTCGGAGAAGGGCAGCGGCAGGCCTTCTAGTGCTACAGACCGGAAGTCCTGTCCGAAATGAAGGAGGAGGGTGCACGGCG
>CAZCVP010000087.1:15742-29384 GCA_964501915.1 uncultured Enterobacterales bacterium | reverse complement strand
CGGGGGGGGGGGGGGGGGGGCGCCCCCCCCCCCCCCCCCCCCCCCCCCCCCCCCCAGTCCGAGTCCTCGGCGCCCTCCTCCAGGGTCTCGCCGAGCAGCCCCACCGTCGGCAGCGCGGCCTGCACGGCCGCGCCCGGCACGGCGGGCATCAGCGCCGCCAGGACCCGCCCCGCCCAGGGGCGCAGGGCGCCGGCCTCGACCCTCCAGCAGGACTCGGCGACCTCGGCCATCATCGGCCGATCCTCCGCCTCGTAGGCCAGCATGTCGGTCACCAGGCCGGAGATCTCCCCCAGGTCCGCCACCAGGCTGCCCACCTGGGTCTCGTGGGGCCCGATCTCGGTGGGCATCGGCCCCAGCACCTGCCCCCGTGCCAGCTCCACCAGCACCAGGCCGAGGGCGTAGACGTCCGAGGCTGGCAGATCGTGCTGCCCTCGCTGGCGCTCCGGAGCGAGGTAGCTCGGTGTGCCCAGGCCCCCGGCGAGGGTCCGGGCTTCCCGTCCCTCGAAGTCGGACCAGGCGATGCCGAAGTCGAGGATCTTCAGCTCCCCGAAGGGCGTCAGGCGCAGGTTCGCCGGCTTCAGGTCGCGGTGCAGCACCCGCAGCGGCGGTCGACCCTCTCCCGGGGAGGTCGACCAGGCCAGGTCCAGGGCTTCGGCCGCTCGCGCGGCGACACCGGCCACGACCCGCGGCGGAGCTGGCCCGACTTCGGCGGAGCGCTCGATGATCTCCAGCAGGTCGAGCCCCTCGACGTACTCCATCACCAGCGCGACCCGGCCCTCGATGGCGGTCAGCAGCTCGACCCGCACGATGGCCGGGTGCTGGAGCAGTCCGAGGATGCGCGCCTCGTCCCGCATGCGGGCCACGATCGACGGCCTCAGGACCCAGTCCTCCCGCAGGACCTTGAGCGCGACCCGCCGCTCGAAGCCGGCCTCGCCGAGGAGCCGGGCCAGGTAGACCACGCCGAAGGTCCCACCTCCCAGGCAGCGCTCGAGGCGGTAGGAGGAGCTCCCACCGACGAGAGACGGTGACCGCGCGCCGGGCACCGCCTGGGCATCGGTGAGCTTGGAGGCCACCTCCGCCCAGCCACGCTGACCGAGGAACTCCCCGAGCAGGGGCATTCGAGGGCTGTGGTCTGCCCCGAGCAGGCCGGCGTCCTCCAGGGTCCGCGCGAAGGCGCCGAGACCCGGCGGTACCCGATGGCCGGCGACGACGGCGTCCAGGACCCGGCGCTCGCTGGGCGAGGTGCGCTGCAGGTCCTCCAGGAAGGCCCACTCCGCCGCGTGGCTCTCCAGCAGTGCCTCCAGCGCCTCGTCCACGGTGCCGCCGTGGCGGCGGAGCTCCAGGCAGGCCGCCTGCAGCACGAAGGGATGACCGCCGGTCCGGGCCACCAGTCTCCCGTGTTCCCTGGGCGCCAGCTCGACGGCGCCGACCCCGGACCGCCGGGCGAGTCGCACGAGCTCCGACGCGGCCCGCTCGTCCAGCACCGGCTCCAGGAGCCGACGCCGGAACCCCGCGAGGAAGGGCTCCCCCTCGCCGAGCAACCCGCTCTCCGCGAGCCGGATCGCGTGGCGGCCCCCGGACAGGACCACCCGGTGGACGCCGGGACCGAGGAGCCAGGTCCGCAGGCGACTCACGGGCTCCGCGTCGGCCTCCGCCACCCGCACCAGCACCTCGGCCTCGTCCACGAGCACCAGCAGCGGGCGCTGGACCCCGCGGACCGCCTGCTCGGTGCGACGCAGAAGCTGGCGCAGCGAGGCCCCGTCGAACTCCTCGTCGCTGAGGCCCTCGCCCCCCAGGGCGACCAGCAGCGCGTCCACGGCGTCCGCCGCGACCTCTCGCAGGGCCCCGCTCCCGAGCCCCTGGAGCTGGAGGAAGAGCGGCGCCAGCCCCCGGTCCGCGGCCCGCCGCTCCAGGGCCTTGAGCACCGAGGTCTTGCCCGTCCGTCTCAGCCCGACCAGGAAGACCCGCCGGGCCTCCCCCTCGAGCAGGGCGGTCACCAGCTCCGACCTCCCGTAGAAGTCCTGGTCCTCTTCGATGGGTCCGCCGGCGATGTACACGGTCAGGGCCCCCGCGCCGGGATGAACCGGGAGGCACCCCTTCTACCACGCCCCCTCTCACCCACCTCCGAGGGCCTCGCGCAGGGCCAGGAGCCGCTCCCGGCGGCCCGGTCCGGGTGCGTGGCGATCGAGGGCCATCATCTCCTCCACCAGCCCGGGAGCCACGAAGAGGTGGCGGCGACGGACGACCCTCGAGCCCGCGATCAGGGCCTCGTCGACCATCGCCTGGGCACAGCGCCAGGTCCGCAGGGGGTGCCCCCCGCTCAGGGCGTGGACGAGTGCCGGCAGGTCCGGCGCGAGCTGGAGAGGTGAAGTGACCCGTGCGGCCAGCCAGGCCCGGGTCTCCTCGACGCTCAGGCCGCCCGGCTCCCGCACCAGGAAGTGGTTGTACCAGGGACTCTCGTCGGGGCTCACCTCCCCTTGCCCGATGCCCGGAAGGGCCTGGGCGAGCACGGTGACCTGCCCGGCGGGCAGGGTCTGGAGCAGCCCACGGAACTGCTGTTGGGCAGAGACGTAGGTCTCCAGCACGTCCAGGTTGCCCAGGACGAGCACGATCCGCCGCGCCGCGGCCCGCCGCCCATGACGACGGAGGGCCCGCAGCAGGTGAGCATGACCCACCTCCCCCTCCAGCCATGGGAAGCCCTCGACCTGGTCCGCCAGCGCCCGCGCCAGTCGGGCCCAGAAGACGTCCTCCCGGCACCCCGCCAGGTCCAGCCTCACGACCTCCACGGCCTCCCCTCCCAGCCCCTCGGTCTCCAGCCGGTGGACCAGGTGGGAGAGCAGCACGCTCCCACCCTCCTCCGCGGTGATCACGACCCGGTTGTTCACGAGGGTCGCCAGCACCTCGTCGACCACCGGGAGACCCCCGAAGGGCGTGGTCGAGGGGACCCGGGGCCCGTGGGCATCGAGGGGATTGGAGCCCAGGGACAGGCGACGCACACGGGGCAGGACCAGCACCCCCAGCAGGGCCGCCAGGAGCACGGCCACACCCCACAGCCGCAGGTGCTGGTTCCAGGCGACGGTCAGCGTGGCGACCCGGAGCCGCAGTGCGTCGAGCGCCGGGTCGTGGGGCAGGTGGCGGCCCAGCCGGACCAGCTCGGCCTGCACGCCATAGAGCGAGGGACCGGGCCCCAGCAGCGACCCGGGGCGCTCGGACTCCAGGCCAAGCAGCTCCTGGTGCAGGTCCTCCAGGCGCTCCGGTGCCGTCGTTCCCTGCCACCAGGACTTGTAGATCAGCCGGCGGCCCAGGGCCACGGAGCCCGGCGGGACCTCCACCCCCCCGCGGGCCTCAGGTCCAGGCGAGGGTCGGGTGTCGAGCCGCCGCAGCTCCCCGGAAGCCGACATCACGATCAGGCCGCCGGCGGGGTCCGCAGCCGCAGCCGCCAGCGGATCCACCAGCGGCTCGGCGCCAGCCGGACCGATCAGCCAGGAGGAAGCCCCCGCCACCACCACCCGCGCCTGGTGCGGGTCCCGCGCCCAGGTGCCGCCTCCCACCGGGAGCCGCTCCAGGACGAAGGGCAGCGGCTCGGTCGCGACCCGCAGCACCTCGGTGGCCGTGCGCACCAGCAGCGTGTCGTCGTCGAGGAAGAGCACGCCCGCCGGGTCCTCCTCCAGCTCCAGGGCCCAGCGGGGTGCAGCCCCCGGCCAGTCCTGGAGCACCACGCGGGGCACCCTCTCCCCGGCCCGGGAGTGGGCCGTGGCCAGGCGGGTCCTGTCGGGGGAGAGGTCGCGGGACTCGGCCCCCGGCTGCACCGCGGCGACCTGGTCGCCGGCCCCGTCCACCACCACGCCGTCGCGCATCAGGCCGGGCAGGACGCCGTCGACATCGGCCGCCACGCGCTCGCCGCCCTCGTACAGGCGACCGCCTCGCCGCACCGCCCCGGAGGGATCGAGCAGGTAGTCGCCACCAGCGGTGATGCAGCGAAAGCTCTCGGAGACAGCGACCAGCGTGTAGCAGCCCTGCTCCAGCGCAGGGACCTCGACCGGCACGAGGTCGGGCTGCTCCCAGGCCAGGGTCTCGCCACGGTCCGTGAGGGCCACCACGTGGGTCGGACCCGCCACCAGGTGCAGCACCAGCCCGATCAAGCCCGCTCCCCCGCCAGGGCCAGGATCTCCGACTCGAGCTGCTCGAGGTGCTCGGTGGGCCGCCCGGTGACCACGGCGGCCTGCTGGATGGCGGCCCAGGAGGCCTCCAGGCGCCCTTCGACCGCCCGGACCTCGGCCACACCGACCGTGCGCTCGTCGAGTCGGTTGAGGTGACTCACGAGGAAGAGCCCCAGGAGCTGGACCCGCATCGGACGCCCGTCGGCGAGGTCGATCGCCAGCTCCAGGGCGCCCGGCTCGAACCGCGCCTGCCCGCGCAGGGGCTCCTCCAGCAGGGTCCGCGCGAAGCGGCGGTCCAGGGGAGGCACCTCGAGGACCTGCAGCGGCACCCCGAGCCGCTCGGCGGCCAGCCCCACGCCGCTCAGCAGCGCCACCGCGGGTGGGCTCGGACCGGTGAGCAGCCGCCGGAGCTGCCGGAGCTCGGGCTCCGGGCGGCGATGGAGCGTGTCGACCTCGTCGAGCAGCAACAGCAGCGGACCGTGGCGGGCGAGGGAGCGCGCGAGGTCGGTGAGCCGCTCCGGCACCTCGAGTCCGAGCCGACGCGCCCGCTGCTCCAGGGCCTCCTGGAGCTCCGCGACGGGGCCGTCGGTTCCCTCGAGGTCGACGAAGACCGTCACGCCACCGCGCCCCTCCCAGGCCGCACCGACCTGGAGCCCCAGCGAGGTCTTGCCGATCCGGCGCTCGCCGGTCAGCGTCCAGGACCGACCGTCGGCCAGCTCGTCGAGCAGCTTCTCGACCAGGGCGTCCCGGCCGAAGAAGAGCCTCCCGTCCCGGATGGGTGATCCCGTCACGAAGGGGTTCTCGAGCCGAGGAGGGCGGCGCCGGCGCCACCGGGTCCAGCCGAACAGCAGGATCACCGGGGAGAGCGCCAGGCCCCACCGCAGGGCCCGGACCAGCACCAGGCGCAGGCGGAGCGGGCTGGAGGACGGTGCCTCGACGCCGAAGATCTCGGCGCCGACCGCCGCCAGCTCGGCGACCTCGAGGAAGCGCTCGGCTTCGTCCCGGTCCCCCGCGTCGAGGGCCCGCGTGGCGAGGGCGAGGGCCGCCTCCACCCGGGCCACCTCCGCCCGACCGGCGCGGTCCACGTGGAGTCGCTCGCCGAGCTCCGGATCGTCTGCCTGGAGCCCCGCTACCTCCAGGTCGGCTTCGAGGCTACCCACCAGAGCCGCCCGACGCCCGACCACCCCGACGCCCTCCAGCGCCTCCTCGACCTCGGGGGGCAGCGTGGACCCGTGGAGGATGGGGGTCGGTGCCGGGCCGGCGAGCGCCAGGCTCAGCCAGAGCGCGATCACTTCCTCAGCTCGGCCCGCAGCGCGTCGAGGTCCAGGCCCTGGTCCCGGAACCACCGGTAGAGCGTGTTCCGCGAGACCCCGTAGCGCCGCGCCAGCCCCACCATGTTGCCCCGGGTGGCCATCAGCGCACGGCGGAGCTCATCGGCGCTCGGGCGCTCGCGGGCCGGAGCCGCCTGGGGCTGCGCCAGCCAGGGTGGCCGCCGCAGTCGCTCCGCGCCCTCGGCCCCCACCACGATGCGCTCCATCGCCGCATCCAGCTCGCGGACGTTGCCCGGCCAGCCGTGGTGCAGCAGCGCCACCACCAGCCCGCGGGACAGGGTCACGGGTCGCTCGGCGTGGCGCGCGGCGAAGTGGCGTGCCAGCAGCGGAATGTCCTCCGGGCGCTCCCGCAGGGCGGGGATCGGGATCGGCCAGCGCCCCAGGCGGGCCGCCAGGTCCTCTCGGAACTCGCCGGTTCCCAGGTTCTTGTGGGTCGCCGCCACCACCCGCACGTCGGCCTTCGAGGCCCTGTCCGCCCCCACGGGCCGGTACTCCCCCTCCTGGAGCAGGCGGAGCAGCGCCACCTGGAAGGACGGGGAGGCCTCGCCGATCTCGTCCAGGAAGAGGGTGCCTCCGGCCGCGGCCCGCACCAGCCCCTCCCGGGGTCGACCCGCCCCCGTGAACGCACCCCGGGTGTGGCCGAAGAGCTCGCTGTGGACCAGCTCGTCGCCGACGGCGCCACAGTTCAGGGCGACGAAGGGCCCCGGCCGGCCGCTGCGATCGTGGAGCTCGCGCGCCACCAGCTCCTTGCCGGTGCCGGTCTCCCCGAGCACCAGGACCGGGGTGTCGCGCGGCGCCACCAGGTCCACCTGCCGCAGGACCTCGGCCAGGCCCGCGCTGCGCCCAAGCAGGCGACCGGGCTCGGACTCGGGCACCACGGGCCGCTCGGCCACCAGCAGGAGCATACCCCCGAGCCCGACCACGTCGCCGAACGCCAGCTCGCTCTCCCTGACCCTCTCCCCGTTGCGGGTGACGCCGTTGAGGCTACCGAGGTCCAGGAGGCGTCCCTTGCGCCCGGACCAGCGCAGCGACAGGTGGCGACGGGACAGCAGGGCGTCGTCCATCGAGCCGGGACCGAAGGTGCCGGTGCCGCGCCCCAGGACCTGCTCACGACGCAGGGGGACCGCCACACCGAGCCGGCTGGCCTCGGGGTGGTGGACCACGATCAGGACCGCGCGGGGCCGGGCCACGAGGTTCGCCGAGGTCCCGAGGTCGGCCTGGGTCGGTTCGTCGGACATCACCGGGAGGATACGGCCTGCCTGGAGAACCCGGTGGTCGGCACCGGCTCGTCGCGGTCGTCGAACACCAGCGTGCGCTCCGGCCAGCGCATCGCGGCCAGCCCGCCGGCGAAGGTCGTCCGACCGCGCCAGCGCTCGAGGAAGCGCCGCCCGACGCTGTAGTCGAGGCAGAAGACGTTGCCCCGCGGGCCGGCCCAGCCGACGGGCGCCACGTCGTCCCAGAGGTCGTGGCTGCCCGCGTCTTCGAGCGCTCGCCGGCGCCAGTAGTGGCCGACCACGACCGCCGGAGCGTCCTGGTAGGTCTCCCACCAGCGGCTGCGCTGCACCACCCGCCACTTGCCGCCGATGAAGAAGGTGCGCTCGAAGGGGATCGGCTCCTCCCTGCCCGAGGTGAGCACCTTGATCGGGTTGCCGGCCTGCTCGGCCAGGGAAAGGGCCTGCATCGCCGGCAGGGGCCGATCGGGGACCACGTCCGGGTCCTGGAGATCGGCGAAGAGCTGCCGCTCGGCCCGAGCGTCGGCGTAGGTCCCGGACCGCTCCAGGTCGGCGCGCAGCTCGCGCGTGAGTCGCTCCCCCAGGGGACCGATGCACCCCTCGTCGGGCAGGGCCTCCAGGGCGGCGGCGTCCCAGCAGGCGTGCACGACCCGGAGGTCCTCGCGCACCAGGGCGAGGGGCAGACCCTCCAGGAACGCCGCGATGTCGTCGCGCTCGGCGGCGTCCCGGACCCTCACGCTGGGGAAGGCGCGCCGCTCCCTCCCCCCGGCCAGGGCGAGGGGAAAGGCGTCGTCGTGTCCGAAGAACCAGCCGTTGCCCTCCTTGCGATCGGCCTGGACGAGGTTGAACTCGTGGTTGCCCGCCACACAGGACGCCACGCCCGCCTCGACGAACCGTCGGACCAGGGCGACGACTCCGGGGCTGTCCGGCCCCCGATCCACCAGGTCCCCGAGGAAGACCAGGTGGCGCCGGACGGAGCCCTGAGCCAGGTCACAGCCCAGGCGTTGGAGCAGGCGCCGAAGCGCGTCGAGCTCCCCGTGCACGTCACCGACGAGGTCCAGCGGACCGGGCGGCAGGGACTGAACGAGCCGGGGCATGGAGCCTCGGTAACACCGACCCCCTCCCAAGCCGGAGGGGGTTGCCGAGCGAGGGGGTTTCCGGCAACGTGGAGGGGTCGCGAGAGGAGAGCTGTCGTGAGAACCCCCCTCCGAGCCATCGCCTTCGCCGCCCTCCTGCTGGCAGGACCGACGGCCTTCGCCAAGGACAAGGACGCCGGCGTGCCGGTGTCGGTGACCGTGCTCGACGAGGCGGGTGACCCGGTGCCTACCGCGGTCGTCCGCCACCCGGAAGAGGCCGACCGCCACAGGGTCAACGCCGCCGACGGCACCTGGACCGAGCGCGTGCTCTTCATGCCCGATGGCTCCCAGCTCCTCTTCGAGCCGGGGCTGGTGCTCTTCCTCGAGATCTCCGCCGCCGGCTACCAGACCCTGCTGCTCCAGTACGAGGTCCGCCGTCGCAAGAACTTCGTCGAGGTCCGCCTCGAGAAGATGCTGGAGGACGACACCGAGATCGAGGAACCGATGATGCGCTACGAGCGGGACGAGACCTGGGAGAGCCCCTCCGGCGCCGGCCCCGGCTGAGCCCCCCTACCCCAGGATGTCGAGGTCGAAGGACCCGACCAGCGGCGTGCCCGGGGTGTCGTCGGCCTCGGTCAGCGTCAGCTCGCCTCCGACATAGGCGGTGATCTCCCAGTCCTGGAGGGTGCCCGCCGAGTCGACGATCAGGTAGGACACGGCCTGGGACCAGTCGAGGTCGATGGTGCCGGGCTGGTCCAGCAGCGCCGGGTCGTTGGTGTAGCCATAGACCGCGATGTTGGTGCCGTCGGACAGGGTGCCGGAGACCACGAACATCCCGTAGCCGTCCCACTCGCCGAGCACGGCGCTCAGGAAGGTCACCGGCGTCGGGGCACCGCTCAGGGTGAGCGACCAGCTCCCGCTGCCGGTGCCGAAGGTCGGCAGGGACCCGTAGCTGCCCTGCGAGGAGGAGAAGGAGAGGTCCACGGTGCCCACGACCTCCAGGCAGACGTCGCCTGGGTCGCCGAGCGCGGCGTCCGGAGGTCCCGCCGCCCACTCCGCGAGCACCTGGTCCCGCCGCCCGGCGATGAAGTCCCGGATCGCCTCCAGGGTCGAGGCGTGGGTGCCGTTGTCGCCGCCATTCGGCCAGGCCCACTCGGCGGTGAGCGCTTCGGCGTGGTCCACCCGGTCCAGCAGCACGTCCTCGTCCCAGACCTCGTCCAGGTGCCCCACCAGGTGGTCGTAGTAGCGGTCGACGAGGTGGGGGTGGCCGAGGATGCGCGACGGCAGGGTGGCCTCTCCGGTCACCGAGGTGGGACGTCCCGCCCCGAAGGGCTCCTCGCCCTGGAGGATGGCGTCGATGCCCCAGGGCAGGAAGCGGAAGCGTCCGTCCGCGGGGTCGGCGTAGGCGAAGAAGTTGTTCCGGTTGCCGGTGTAGCTGTCCCAGTGGCCGATCAGGGCCTCCAGGGACCAGGCGTCGAAGAACTCGTCGAGGTCGATCACCGCGTCCACGGCGGCCTCGAAGCCGTCGCCCTGGACCTCCAGCGCCTCCACGACGCCCTCCAGGTCACTGCGGTCGCCGTCGCCGGTCTTCTGGTCGAAGGTGCCCGTCCAGCCGTCGAGGAAGTCGCTCAGGGTGCCCTCGTAGAGGTTGCCCGAGTCGTCCCCGAACACGCGCCTCAGCATGTCCTTCTTGATCGGCTCGACGTTGGCATAGACGCCGAGGTCCTGGCCGTTGACCGTCACGTGGGCGTAGCTGCACCGCGACCCCGGCAGGCCCGCGTCGGCGTAGATGCCGTAGCCGAGGCAGGTCTTGACCCTCGACGCGTCCTGGCGGCTGTTGTTGAGGGTCAGCCGCTCCACGCCTTCGTAGAGCTGGCCCTCCTCGAAGCGGTCGAAGGACAGCTTCAGCGAGGGCCGATCGCTGACCACACTGCCCAGCAGCCCCTTCTTGCGGACGGCCACGTTCTCCAGGGTCGTCCCGTCGACGGTCACCTCGGCCTCGAACCAGGTGTAGGGGCTGCCGAAGGGCTCGGCGAGGCAGTCCCCGGTGAGCATGTCGATGAAGTTGCGGGCCTGGTAGCGGAGCTCGTTCCAGTCGTCCGGATCGAGGGTGATCTCGACCCGGAGCAGCCGATCGAGGTCGTAGACGGTCTCGCCGTAGACGCCCGTGGGTGTATCGGTGTCGGTCGTGGTGCCGGTGTCGTCCACGGGGCCCGTGTCCCCGATCTCGGCGGCGCCACAGGCCAACAGGCCGAGCAGGAGGATCGCTGACGTCATCGCGGGGCTCCGGGTCCTGGGTGGTTCGACCCTCGAGCATGTTCACCTGGAAAGGCGAAGGGCGCCCGGGTGTGGCCCGTTAGGTCGACGGTGTCGCGCATCGGAGCTCCCATGAAGCTGGTCCTGCTCGGTCTCATAGCCTGCAACGGCGACGTCGAGGACTCCGGGCTGTTCCTCGGCGCCGACCCGGCGGTGCCGGCCGCGAAGGGCGAGGCCCGAGCCGGCGTGGTGCGGGAAGGCCCGGCGGGCGAGGCGGCGCTCTTCGGGGGCATCAACGCCGAAGGACGGGCCGGGGACGTCAAGATCTACAACCACCTCGCCCAGTTCATCGTCCAGGGCCCCTACCGCAGCCACGGGCTGGTGGACATCGGCGGCCAGGTCATCGACGCGGACCTCGTGCGCACCGACGGCTCCCTGGGACGGGACAACCTGGAGGACCTGTTCTTCGCCATGGGTCTGTCCCGCCTGGTCCACGCCGACCGGGTCGAGATCGAGAGCGACGGCTCCGACGGCGGGCCCGCGGTCGTGGTCTCGTCGGGGACGGACATCGCCTGGGACTGGATCCAGGGTCAGTTCGAGCTGGACCGGCCCGCCCTGTCGGACCGCTTCCTCGAGGTCGTGACCCGCTACACGCTGGAGCCCGACTCCTACAGCCTGGAGGTCGTCACCGAGCTCACCAACGCCGGGGAGGTCTCGGTCTCCATCGCCCTGCAGGACGGCCTGCTCGCCAGCGGAGAGGATCTGCGCCCCTGGGCTCCCGGACCCGGCCTGGAGGGCCCGCCCAGCGAGGCCCTGGCCACCGTCCTGCTCACCGGCCGCAGCGGCGAAGGCACCCTCGCCATGTGGCCCGACGCCGGCACCTTCGAGGACAGCCCGATCACCGCGGTGGCCGCGGAGATGGGCGTGCTCATCGCCGAGCGGGAGCTGGTGACCCTGGAGCCCGGCGAGTCCGCCACTCTGGCGCGCTACCTGACGGTCGCACCGGACACCGCGGCGGCCGAAGCGGAGCGACGGCGCGTCCAGGGCGAGGAGCTCGCCGAGGTCAGCGGCACCGTGACCGACGCCGACTCCGGAGAGGGCGTAGCCGGCGTGCGGGTGGCCTTCACCGGCGAAGAAGGCGTGGTGGGCTTCGCGCTCACGGGCGCCGACGGGACGTATGGTGCCGAGGTGCCCCCGGGGACCTGGGAGGTCTACGCCGTGGCCCGCGCGGAGCGGGACCAGGTCCAGCTTCCCGAAGGCGCCGGCCGCTATGGGCCCTTCGCGGCGGCCTCGCTGAACCAGGCCCAGCTCGACGCGCTCGACGGGACGAGCACCAGGGTCGCCCCGGCGCTGGCGGCCGGACGTTCGACGCCTCCCGCGGTGAGCGTCGAAGCGGTCGCCGGGAGCCCTGTGGTGGCGGATCTCACCGTCGATCCCCCGAGCGGCCTGCGGGTGCGCATCGTCGACGGCGACGGCGAGGCCCTCCCGGCGCTGCTCGACCTCCAGTGGGCGGACGGTGCGCCACCGGCCGGCGAGGTGCCCGGCGAGCTGACCGGACCCCTCGGCATTCCGGATTCCAACCGGGTGGCCTGGGTCTGGACGGCGACCGGGGACGTCTCGGTGCCCGCGGTGCCCGGCACCTACGACCTCCGGGTCGGGCACTCCTGGCGCCACGAGCAGGCCGCCGTGGAGGGCATCGAGGTCTCCCGCGGCGAGGTGGTCACGGTCGATGTGACCCTGGAACAGGTCGTCCCCGAGGACGGGTGGCTGGCGATGGACTCCCACCTGCACGGTGCTCCCAGCTTCGACGGGGCCCTGGCCATGGAGCACCGGCTCGTGGCCTGCGCCGCCACAGGCGTCGACCTGCCGGTGACGACCGACCACGACCGCCACGCCGAGTACCGGGACCTGGCCACGGCCCTCGACCTCGACCGCTGGCTGAACGTCACGCCGGGGGTGGAGGTGACCACGATGATCCGTGGCCACTTCAACCTCTTCCCCATCGACCCGCGACCCCTCACCGAGGTCAACGGCGGCGCAGAGCCCTGGTGGTACCCGCCGGAGGACACCGAGGAGCTCTTCGAGCGCATCCGGGCCGCGGGCGAGCCCGACGCCCTGCTCCAGGTGAACCACCCCCGCAGCCCGGGCATGTTCTCCTTCGGGAGCTACGACTGGCTGACCGGAGAGCCCGGCCACCCGGACAAGTGGTCCTGGGACTTCGAGCTCTTCGAGCTGCTCAACGGCGGCGTGGTCGAGCGAGACGAGCTGCGCAGGGACTGGTTCAGCTTCCTCGACCTGGGCTTCGACGCCGTGCCGACCGGGGTGAGCGACAGCCACTACCTGTTCATCCCCTGCGGTCTCGGTCGGACCGACGTCTACCTGGGCACCTCGACGCCCTCGGAGGTGACCTGGGAGGAGCTGCGTGCGGCGCTGGTCGCGGGCCACACCGTCGCGGCCGCCGGCACCACGCTGCGGACGACGATGTCGGCCGGTGGCGACACGGCGCTGCCCGGCGACACCCTGGCGGGCTCGGAGGCCGAGATCACGGCGACGGTGCAGGCCCCCGCCTGGATCGCGCCGGGGACCCTGCGCCTGATCCGCAACGGGGAGACCCTGGAGAGCGAGACCCTCGAGGTGACCGGCGAGCCGACGGATCACACCGTCGTCTGGCCGGTGACCAGCGACGAGGACGCCTGGTACGTCGTCGAGGTCCAGGGGGACGAGGGCCTGGGAGATGCCTGGCGCAACGAGCCCCCCTACGCGGCGGCCAACGCCTTCCGTCTCGACGTCGACGGGGACGGCTGGAGCGCACCGGGCCTGTGATGCCGGCGATGTTCACCTTCAGCAGGCGCGGCTGCTCGCCGAGGGAGACCGGCTGCCGGAGCGGTAGGGCTCAGCGCTTCGCGGCCACGTAGAAGCTGTTGATGTTGTCCGGGAGGCTCTTCTCGCTCGCCCAGGCCCCGGCACCGCCGGGAATGCTGCCGCCGGGATCGCTCACTGCGGCGTAGGTGATCGTGCAGCGGTCGGCCCCGGCCGGGATCAGGTCCCAGAAGCCATAGTTGACCTCGGTGAACACCGCGTCGTACTCGTCTTCGAGGCGGTCCCGGACCTCCGGGTAGTCGTGCTTGTCCATCCCTCGCCAGCTCTGGCGGTGATGGCCGCTCACGCCACCGATGTCGCGCTCGTTGGTGGCGGTGTTGATCCAGTAGCGGTGGGAGACGAACGGCAGGTCCACCACCTGGTAGAAGACCACGTCGGCGCCGCTGCGGCTGAGCACCCGCGACTCCTCGAGCAGGTCGTTGACGGCGCCGTGCCGATTGGGGTCGGAGACGGCCTGGAAGTAGACATCGCAGGACACGTCGACGGTCCGCACGCCGCGGAAGGCCGGGACCTCCAGGCCGGGGATCCTCTTCTGGGAGACGGCCACGTCCTTGCTCGTCTCCGGAGCGCTCCACCCCGCGGGGTTCTGCAGCGCCTTGATGACCTGGGCGGCTGTGGGGGCGGCGTGGGAGGGCAAGATGAACAGCGAGAGCAGCATGGGGGGTCATGTAATTCGCCTTTCGCCTTTTCGGCTCCGCCGAAAAGGC
>CAZCVP010000087.1:0-15732 GCA_964501915.1 uncultured Enterobacterales bacterium | reverse complement strand
GTGCCCGCCCCCAACACCCGCCAACCCTATATAACCCCCCCCCCCCATGAAGAGACGCCTGATCCTCCTCCGCCACGCCAAGAGCGACTGGACCACCGGCGCTCGGAGCGACCACGAGCGACCGCTCAACCGGCGGGGGCGGCGGGACGCACCGCGCATCGGGCAGGCCCTGCGGGAGCGGGGGTGGGTCCCCGACCTCGCCATCTCCAGCGACGCCCTGCGTACCCGCCAGACCTTCGCCGGGCTCGGCATCGACTGCGGCCTGCGCCTCGCCCGCTCGCTCTACGGTGGCGACCTCCACGACATCCGCACCCTGGCCGCGGTCGCCGACGACGACGTCGGGACCCTGCTCGTGGTCGGCCACAACCCGGGCTGGGAAGAGGCGGTGGAGACCCTCGCCGGCCACAGCGAGCGCATGACCACCTGCAACGCCGCCCTGTTCGAAGGCTCGGGCCCCACCTGGCAGGCCGCGATGGCGTCGCGCTGGGACCTCATCGAGGTGCTACGCCCCCGCAAGCCCCGGTCCTGACCGCGACTGGACGCCTCAGCGCTCCACAGGCTCCGCCAGCGAAGCGAGGGTCGCCACGACCACCCCCGCCACCCGGGTCGTGAAGGGGAGGTGCAGCGTGTCCAACGTGTCGGTGGTCTTGTGGTAGTGGGGCGTCTCCTCGCCGCTCAGCGGCAGGTTGTGGGCCTCCACGCAGTCCATCGCCGTGATCGCCGGAATGCCCGCCTCCTGGAAGTTGGTGTGGTCGTCGCCGTAGCAGTAGCTGTGGTCGATCCAGGTCTTGTTGGGGACCCCCAGCAGGTCGGCGACCTCGGCCATCCTCTCCACCAGCCAGACGCTGTCGTCGTCGCCGAGGATGTCGAAGGCGTCGTGGTCCCCCAGCGGCCAGTAGCCGATCATGTCGGGCTGGATCACGCCGCGGACCTCGACCGGCTCGGCCCCCAGCCAGCCCAGCATGTGCTCCGAGCCCTTGGAGCCCTGCTCCTCGGCCGCGGTGAACAGGAACCACACGCTGTGGGCCAGGGGCACGTCCCGCAGGATCCTGGCGGCCTCGAGGACCGCCGCGACGCCGCTGGCGTTGTCGTCGGCACCCGGCGCGTCGGTCTCGGGCTGGTTGGAGGTCGAGTCGTAGTGGGCCCCGTAGATCCACACCACGTCCGGCTCGACCTGGCCGTCCAGCCGCACCAGCAGGTTGGTCGCGGTCTCTCCGCGGATCTCGAAGGCATCCTGCTCGCCTTCGAGCCCCAGCAGGGCGAGCTGGTTCTCCAGCCAGGCGAGGGCGTCCTCGTCGCCGCTGCCGAAGGTGTAGCGGGTGCCGAGGTCCTGGAGCCCCTGGATGTGGGACTCCAGGATCGCCGCGTCGACCTCGTCGGCGAGCTGGAGCGGGTCGATGACCTCGGTGGCGCTGTCCGTGCCGCTGTCGGCGGCGGTGTCGGTGTCACCGGGCGTGGTGGAGGTGTCATCGGAGCAGGCGAGCGAGAGGGCGAGGAGCAGGGTCATGGCCACTTCATAGCGCGGATCCCATCGGGCTAAGCTGTCTGACGGACCCAGCCCTGCACGGGATCACCAATGGGACGGTGCCAGACCGCCGCCCGCGCATTCCGCGCATAGGCTGGTGGTGACCGCCGGGAGCCCCCATGCAGCCCCACACACCCCCCGCCCAGGTTCGAGACGGACGCGAGGTCAGCGAGAC
The DNA here is from genome assembly GCA_964501915.1 of uncultured Enterobacterales bacterium. GTDB lineage: Bacteria > Myxococcota_A > UBA796 > UBA796 > CAJQPC01 > CAYFPX01. The sequence continues at coordinate 14,032 of CAZCVP010000087.1, read as the reverse complement.
CCACCGCACCGTCATGGCCGACCTCGAGCTCCTCGTCCAGATCGAGGACCCCGACGCCGCCGCCCACGGCCTCGCCAACCTGCGGGCCGTCCTGCCGGGCCACTTCGCCCACGAGGAGGTCCCCGACGGCGTCTTCGACTGGATCGTCGCCCTCGCGCCCTACCACCGCCGCGCGGTGCAGGAGCTGGTGAACGACCACCACAGCCTGCTGGCGGAGCTGGAGGATCTGGGACCGCTGCACGACGCCAGCGGAGACCCCATCGAGGAGGCCCTCGACCAGGCCCGGGCCTTCTGCGCCCACATGCGGGAGCACGAGGCGCGGGAGTCGGAGCTGCTGGAGGCGATCGGCGCCTGACGGGACTGCCCCGCTGACAGCGAAACATGTCCCACGTCATGCTCCGCCGGGACCGGACCGCGAAAGGTCCCACGGCAACGTAGGTTTGGCGCCTCAGGAAACCAACTTCCCAGGAGTGCTCGATGAAGCTCGGCCCGTGTCTCGTGACCGCGCTCGGAGTGGGGGCCGTGCTCCTGTTCCCGGGCTGCGACGATCCCGTCGAGGACTCGGCGGTGGAGGTCGTCTACGCCTGTCCGGACAAGCCCAACTGCACCCAGGAGTTCTGCGAGCAGATCCTGATCCCCGGGGGGCAGTTCACCATGGGCACCGACCACGAACCCCACGAGGACGCCTACTGGCCCAGCGGCGATGAGCGCCCGGCCCACGTCGTCGAGCTGGAGCCCTACTGCATCGACAAGTACGAGGTCACCCTCGGGCGCTACGAGGCCTGCGTCGACGAGAAGAAGTGCAGCCGCTACGGGCTGATGTACGAGTTCCCGAGCATCACGACCACCGTCGTGAACCACTACCCGGAGTGGTGCTACGACGACATCGACCAGTGCCTGGAGCACGCGGTCAACGCCAAGAGCTACTGGCAGGCCCAGGACTACTGCGAGTGGCAAGGCGGCCGGCTGTGCACCGAGGCCGAGTGGGAGCGGGCGGCCAATGGACCGGGCCTCGAGCAGAGGCTGCACCCCTGGGGTGACGAGGATCCCACCAGCGAGCTGACCAACCTGCCCTCGACGGGCACCGGCTACGTCGAGCGGGTCGACATCTGCGAGGCCGGCGCCTCCCCCGAGGGCGTGATGAACCTCTCGGGCAACGTCTACGAGTGGGTCGAGGACCGCTACCAGGTCTACGACGCGCCGACGGACGGCTCGGTCCACACCAACCACGGCACGCCGGCGGCGGAGGGCGACGACGGCGTCGGACGAGGCTCCTGCTTCTTCACGGAGCCCGAGCACACGGTGTCCGAGCGGTCGGTCTTCCCCCTCGACTTCGACTGGGGCTGAATTGGCATTCGCTGCTGCGGGTCCGCAGTTCCTCAGTAGGCGACAGGGTCGCCCCCCACATCGCGGTCTTCAGGCCGCCATCGCCCTCGCGGCGTAGCCGATGAACTCCATCACCGAGATCATCGCCCAGTGCAGCAGCACGGCCGGCAGGATCGAGCCGGCGCGCAGGGTGAACCAGCCCAGGCCGCAGCCCCCCACGAACGACGAGAGCATCTCGATCTTCGGCTTGCCCCGGTGCATCAGGAAGAAGGGCATCGCCTGGAAGAGCACCGCCATCAGGGGGTCCCGCCGGGCGAGGGCGAACAGCAGGAAGCCCCGGTAGAAGAACTCCCAGCCGATCATGTAGACCAGCTCCGAGACCTGGACGAGGAGCAGGCCGCTGATCGACTCCCGGGCCATGGCGGTCTTGGGGTAGTAGGCGAGCAGCGACGGGAAGAGCGCCGCCGAGGCGACCACGAGCACCACCGTGCCGCCGGCCAGCAGCGCGAAGCGGGGCCACCACCAGGCGCGGTCCCCCAGGCCGAGGCCCCAGCGCCGGAGGTCGCCACCGCCCCTGCGGACGCCGTGCAGCAGCAGCGTGATGGCCACCACCGTGGCCAGCAACAGGGGAGAGCCGTTCCGCTTCAGTCGCTTGCGCACCGTGCTCCAGGCGATGGGCGCGGCGATCGAGACCAGCGTGACCAGGCTCCCCAGGAGCGCGCCGAGGGAGCGACGACGCCTCAGCTCGAGGGACGCCACCACGATCAGCGGCAGGGCCCCGTAGACCAGCAGGGTCCAGGTGTCCTCCAGCAGCGGAGAGTCCCGCAGCTTGTGCCGGATGCCGAAGTAGAGCGACAGCCCCCCCGTCGTCGCCACGACCACGGCGAGCCGGCCGGAGCCCTCCTCGGGCTCACGGGCCGGAAACTCCCCCAGAAGCCAGGTCACGAACCGCATCGGGACGCATCGTAGTCGCGCGCCGCCAACGATGGGACCGTCCCAGGATGTTGCATTGCAAGATTTCATCTTGACGCATCGCAACATCACGGGGTAGGAAGTCCCACCGGAGGAGTCGCATGTCCTGGAGCCTCGGGCTGTTCGCCGCCTACGTCCTGATCACCTCGGCCCTGGCGCTCGTGGGAGCCCGCCGCACGAAGACCTCCGCCGGCTTCGCCATCGGTGATGGCCGCATGCACCCCGCCGTCGCCGGCCTGGCTCTCGGTGCCTGCCTGGCCTCCTCGGCGATGTTCGTGATCATGCCGGGCTTCGTCTATGCCGAGGGACTTCCCGCCCTGCTCGGCTTCAGCCTGCCCCTGGTCGCCGGCGTCGCGGTCGGCCTCTGGGTGCTGGCCCCCCCCTTCCAGCGCCAGGGCAGCGCCGCGGGCGCCCTCACGGTGCCGCACTGGCTGGGGGCCCGCACCCAGAGCCCGGCCGTCCGCCGGGTCTTCGGAGGCCTGGCCCTGCTCCAGGTGGCCTACCTGGTGCTCATCGCGGTGGGCTGCGCCTACGTGATGGAGGCCGCCCTCGGCCTGCCCTACCGCTGGAGCGCGGTCCTCACGGTGGTCTTCGTGTTCGGCTACACCGCCTCGGGTGGCGCCTTCGCCCACGCCTTCACCAACAGCGCCCAGGGCGCCGTGATGCTGGTGATGGCGGTGGTCATCTTCGCCTCCGGGTGGCACCACTGGACCTCCGGAGCGGTGGTCGACACCCTGTCCACCACCGGCTGGACCGCACCCGGCTCGCCGCTGTTCTCGACCGCCACCGAGGTCTGGCTGGTGCCCTTCGTGATGGGCGCCGCCCTGGCGACCCAGCCCCACCTGGTGACGAAGGCCCTCTACGTGAAGGACCGGCGGGACCTGGCCAGGACGCTGGGGCTCGCCGTCGCCGCCTTCGCCGTCTTCTCCCTGGTGCTCTTCGCCGGCGTCTACGCCCGCCTCGACCTGGCCGGTGACCTCGCCCAGGACCAGGTCATGGCCCGCTATCTCGCCCAGGCCTTCTCCTCCCCGGCCCTGGGCGCCGCGGTGAGCGTGGCGATCCTGGCGGCCTCGATGTCCACGCTGGATGGCCTGCTGGTGGCCCTGGGCGCCACGGTGGCCAACGACCTGCTGCCGGCGGGCACCGGCGTCTGGGGGCAGCGGCTGGTGCTCGGGGTCCTGGGGGCCCTCACCCTCGCCGCCGCCCTCTCCCCTCCCCGCCTGGTCCTGATCCTCGGCCAGCTCGGGGTCTACGCCCTGGTCGCCGCCAGCGCCGGTCCGATGATCGCCGGCCTGCTGCGCTCGGGACCCCTGGCCGCCGGACCGGTCCTCGCCAGCGCCGCCACGGCCCTGGCGGTCCACTTCGGCCTCTACTTCTCCGGCTGGTCCCCGAACCCGGGCCTCACAGCCGCCGTCGCCCTGGCCATCGCCGTGCCCGTCGCCGTGCTGCCGCTGCGCCTGCCGAGTGCCCTGCCCTCACCCCGCCGACGGGTGCGCTCACTCCAGGAGCGCTGAGTCAGAACCGGATGCCCCCGAAGGCCTGGATGCGGATCGAGGCCGGCGAGACGCTCATCGGGACCAGGACGGCCTGGCTCCAGTCCCCGTGGACCGACAGGCCCCAGAACATCCAGTCGCCGCTGTAGCCGACCGCCGCCTTGACGCTCGCCTGCACGACGAGGGCGACGTAGTTCAGGGTCTCGGTCGCGGTGGTGTACTGCTGGAACTGGAAGCCGGCGCCGCTGAGCACCACTCCCGTGAGGTAGAGCCGCTCGCGGATCCAGGTGTGTCCATACCCGGGTCCGAACACCAGGTTGGTGAAGCTCCCGCTCTGGAAGCCCGCCGCCGGGCCGAAGTCGGCCTGCAGGCCCTCGGGCACGATGGGCTTGGAGCTGGACATCCACCAGGTGGACCCGGCCCCCATCACCAGCCAGGAGCCCCCGGACTGGAGCTGGACGTCCCGCTGGTTGAAGGCCGCGGCGAGGGAGAAGCTCTCCGGGACCCCAATGTGGAAGAGGTGGAAGCCCACCCGCGTGGCGGTCATGTCCGGCGCCAGCGAGCAGGGGTCTCCCAGCTCGCAGCCCGGACCCCCCTGGCTCGGATCGGCCAGGAAGTAGCCACGGTGATCGCTGGCGTAGAGGTCCGCTCCCCACCTCTCGCGGTACCAGTTGACCGTCAGCTCCCCGGCGCGCGTCCGCCCGTAGAGGTCCTCGTCGCGACCCCACGCGGTGTTCTGGCGGAGGTTGAACCCGAAGTAGCCATAGGCCACGCCGATGCCGAGGTTCCAGGTCTCGTTGGGTGTCCAGTTGACGTCCGCGGCCTGGCCGTCGAGGTCCCGGATGACCATCCAGGTGGCGGGCAGCTCGACGAAGTGCCGCACGACGATGGTGCGACGAACCCGCTCGGCAGACACCTCCTCGGCGGGCTGCTGCTCGGCGGGCTGCTGCTCGGCCGGCGGATCCTCGGCGCGGGCCGGCCCCGAGACCAGGACGGCGAGCAGCCCGGCGACGATGCGCAGCCGTCGACTCACCCCAGGGCCTCCTCCAGCGCCGCCAGGCAGAGCGCGACGTTGCGGCGCGTACAGGCGCTGCCCATCAGGCCGATGCGCCACCGCTGGCCGGCAAAGGTCCCCAGCCCCCCGCCGATCTCGAGCCCGTGCCGCTCGAGGAGCTGCGACCGCACCGCCTTGTCGTCCACCCCCTGGGGGATCCGGACGACGGTGAGCTGGGGCATGCGCAGCGCGGGCGCCACCGGGAGGGTGAGCCCGAGGGCCTCCAGGCCGGCGACCAGCTCGGCCCCGAGCTGCTGATGGCGGGCGAAGCGCGCCTCCAGCCCCTCCTGGAGGGCGAGACGGCAGGCCTCGTGGAGCCCGTAGATGCTGTTGATCGGGGCTGTGTGGTGGTACGCCCGCTCCCCGCCCCAGTACCGGTTGATGAGGGAGAGATCGAGGTACCAGCTCTGCACGGGCGCGGACCGCTGGAGCACGCGCTCGAAGGCCCGGTCCGAGAGGCTCACCGGGGCGAGCCCCGGGGGGGCCGAGAGGCACTTCTGGGTGCCGGAGTAGGCCGCGTCGACCCCGTGCCGATCCAGCTCCACGGGCAGCCCGGCCAGCGAGGTGACGGCGTCGATGCACAGCAACGCACCCAGCTCGTCGGCCAGCTCGCGCAGTCCGTCCAGCGGCTGCAGCGCTCCCGTCGAGGTCTCGGCGTGCACCACGAAGACTGCGCGGAAGGCCCGGCCCGCAGCGGCCTCGCGGAGCTGGTCCGGGGAGAAGACCTCCCCCCAGGGCGCCTGCACCGCCACCACCTCGGCACCACAGCGGCGAGCGACCTCGCACATCCGGGTGCCGAAGACCCCGTTCACGCCGACCAGGACCCGATCGCCCGGCTCGAGCAGGTTGACCATCAGGGTCTCCATGCCCGCGGAGCCGGTCCCGCTCATCGGCATGGTGAGCGCATGGGTCGTCCCGAACAGCGTCCGGAGCATGGCCTTCACCTCGTCCATGACCACCAGGAAGGCCGGGTCGAGGTGGCCGATGGTGGGCGCCGACATCGCCCGCAGCACGGCGGGGTCGACGTCGGACGGACCGGGTCCCATCAGGACCCGCTGCGGGGGGTGGGCGGGGTTCATCACGGCACTCCGGTGTGCGCTCTGACCATCACGTTGGGCCAGCCCTGTCAACCGACACCCTCCACCACGGGGCGCGTGAAGGCACCCCACTGGGCTGTGCGAAATGACACCACCCCACCCGGGCACCGCCTCTCCGTACGTCGTTCCGTGCTGGTCCGTCGCTTGCACAGCGGTTAATGTCCGCTCGGAGAACGCCCATGTCCACCTTCATGATCCTGCCCGGCGTGGCCGTCGCGATGACCTTCTGGCTCGCCCTCGCCGGTGGGCTGGCCGTCGGGGCCCGGACCGAGGACGACTGACCGAGACCGGTCGAGCCCGCGCCGTCGGGGCGCCCGAAACCCCCAGCGCAGGCACGCATCTGTAGAGGGCCCTCCCCGCGAGCCCCTCGGAGCACCGCCGTGCACTGGCTGGTCCTGGCCTGTACCTCGCTCCCCCCGCCCCCGGGCACCCCGGCTCGGGACCTCCCACCCGACACGTCGACGCCCGACTCCGGTGACACCGAGAGCGGCCCCTCCCTCTACACCGACCCGGTGGTGCGGCTCGAGGACATCGCGATCGGCACCGAGGGGCTCCACATCACCGACGTGGACCGGGCGGGGGATCACCTGGTCTTCGTGGGCGAGGACTGGTCGATGACGGCGGGCTTCTGGCAGCTCGACCTGGGCGACCCCGACAGTCCGGTGCTCGTCGGCGCCACCGACACCGGCCAGCGGCTGCGCACCGTGTGCGTCGCGGGCGATCGGGCCTGGGCCCTGGGCGAGTCCGGTGACCTGATGGGCGTGGCCCTCGACGAGGACGGCCCGCGGCCCTTCGCCACGCAGGATGTCGCCGACCGGGGTGAGGGCATCGACTGCGACGAAGGCCGGGTGGCCTGGGGTCGGGGGGCCGACGGCGGCGAGCTGTACACGCTGCGGGAGGACGGCTCCCTCGGGGACAGCTTCGAGATCCCCGGCGAGGTCCGCGACGTGCTCATCGAGGGGGAGGTGCTGTGGAGCCTCGCCCATGGTGCGCTGACGGCCTGGACCCTGGACGGACACACCTACGAGGAGCTCGGCCATGTCGACCTCGAAGGGACCTGCCGAGACCTCGCGGCCGGCGAGGACTGGATCGCCATGGCCTGCGGTGCCGCCGGCGTGGCGCTGGTGGCTCGCCGAGATGGTGCGCCCGAGCTGCTCGGCACCTGGGAGGGCCACATCTCGGCCCGCACCGTCGCCGTGCAGGACTCCAGGATCCTCGTGGCCGGCTGGACCGAGCTGGTGGTCCTCGACGCCACCGATCCCACCGCCCCCTGGCTCGTCGCCACCGAGCCCGCCTTCAGCTCCGTGATGTCGGTGGCCGCCGGTCCGGACGACCGGGCCTATGCCGCCGACTGGTCCCGCCCCTTCGCGGTGCGCCTGCAGGACAGCCTGGCCCCCGAGGCCCGCGCCTCTCCGGCCGTGGCCGTGCCCGGCACCAGCGTGTCGCTCCACAACGACGGCCCGGCCCCCCTCTGGCTCGGCTCGCCCTCGCAGGGAGAGCTCTCCGCCGAGCGCGTGGAGCCCGGCCAGGCGGTCCGCTGGTCGGTCCCCGCCGACGCCCCGGAGACCCTGACCCTGCCCACGGACGACCCCGACGAGGCCCTGTTCACCCTCAGCGTGGGCGCCGCCAGCGGCCTCCAGCTCGGGGACCCGGCCCCCGACTTCATCGAGCAGGACCTCCAGGAGCGGATCTGGGAGCTGTCCTCGCTGCGAGACCAGGTCGTCTTCCTCGGTCTCTTCGACGCCGGCTGACCCGTCTGCAGTTCGGAGGTTCCGGACACCGACCGCAGCCTGGGGGAGGCCTTCGGCGACGAAGCCGACTTCGTCGAGCTCTGGGCGATGAAGGGCGGGATCACCCAGGTCGGCAGCCGAGCGGCCGACCTGGGCCTGGAGGACCCGGTGCTGGCCGACGAGGACGCGTCCCTGGTGAACGCCTACTTCGTGCCCGAGTGGGAGGAGTACGACGCCTACGCCCTCTACCCGCGCCACTACGTCATCGATCGGGACGGCGACTTCGCCTACATCTCGGCGACCGTGTCGCCCGGTGACCTGATGGGGGCCATCGAAGGGGCTCTCGCCGCGGAGGGGACCACCTCCCGGTGATCTCGGGGCCCGCTCAGGGCCCGTCGCCGGTGTAGCCCAGCGCCTCCAGGGCCTCCTGCTGGGCCGGCGAGGTCTGCCACCGCACGCCCTGCCCCCTCCGCACGTCGTGCAGGCGCTCCTCGAGCTCCACCTGCCGTGGCGTCAGCTCGGCCCCGTCCCCGGTCTCGCCACCGGCCAGGTCCAGGCGACGCAGGCTGTCCTGGACCTCGTCGTGGAGCAGCTTCTCGCCGTCGATGACCGCGGCGTGGAGCCGCCGACCCTCGTAGGAGGTCCAGGTCCAGGGCTCGGAGGCCACGCGGGCCCGGCTCGAGAGCCCGGCTCCGGTGCGCAGCTCGGCCACGAAGCGGGCCGCGCCGACCGGCTCCGTCACCACCGCGCCGTCGACCTGGCCGGGGTGCCGGACCCAGAGGGGCACGTGCACGGACTCCTGGAAGAGCTGCCGACCGTGCCCGAAGTCCCCGTGCTCCCAGAAGGCTTCGCCGTGGTCGCCCACCACCACGAACAGGGGGTCGAGGGGCGCCACGGCCTCCCAGATCCACCCGATGAGCCGGTCCACCTCCCGCACCTCGGCGTCGTAGCGGGCCAGGTAGACCTCCAGGTCGAGCTCCGGGGAGCCGTCGGCCTGCTGGAGCTGGAAGCAGGCCCCCATGCGGGCGAAGTCCTCCGGCGCCAGCGCCCGCTTGCTCGGGGCCTCGGGCAGGTAGCGGTCGGCCAGGTCCGGAGGGGGGCGGTAGCGGCAGTGGGGCTCGAAGAGGTGGACCCAGAGCAGCAGCGGGGCCTCCCCGTCCCGCGCCGAGACCCAGTCCAGGACACGGGGGACCAGTCGGCTGCCGGCCAGCCCGTCGTGGGGATCCCAGGTCCCGAAGCCCTGCTCCAGGCCGCGACCCTGGACGAAGAGCTCGTTGACGCCGAAGAACGCCGTCTCGTACCCCACCGCCGAGAGCTCCTCGGCGAGGGTGGTGGCCGAGTCGCCGAGCCCCAGGTCAGGCCTCACGACGCCGTGCTCGGGAGGGGCCAGGCCCGTGAAGTAGGTCGCCATGCTGGGCAGGGTCCACGGGCTGGGGGCGATCGCCTGCGCGTAGCGGGTCGCGGTGGCCCCGAAGGCTTGGAGGCGGGGGCTGGTGTCCCGGTGGTGGCCCCAGGCCTGGAGGCGGTCGGCGCGCAGGGTGTCGACGCTCACCACCACCAGGTCGGCGCCGGAGCGGGGCCGGGCGGGGCTCGAGGCCGGCTCGGACCGACAGGCCACGAGGCCGACCAGCGCGAGGGTGGGGAGCAGGGCTCCGACCTGGGCTCTTCCGGGAGACATGAGGGCCTGTATCGTCGCCGGTCTCGTCCGGGCCTGGTCAGCCGTGGCGGCTCACACTGCAGGGTCAGCACCCCCATCCCCCGTGCCCGTGAACGAGACCGTCACCTGGTCCACGTCTCGGCGGCCATGCTTGGAGGGGTCCAAGGCCCGAGTCACAGCGGCGAGCATGGAAGTTGACCGGATGATCGCGACGCAATCCGTGCGAGCACGTAGTTGCCGGCCGTCGTGACCGAGGCGCGGTCGTGGCTGGGTCACGTCAAGCTGAGGAGGGGCACCGCAACCGACGCCGCCATCAAGGTCCACACCCTGGTGAGACCGCTGACGGGTGAGCTGTTGCACCGCCACACAAGCCGATCGAGCGCCTAAGCGATCACGCGTGCCCCCCGACGGTACCTCGCGCCTCCCGCCACTGCGGAGCGCGTGCTCCACGCCCGAGTCGACGGCCTTGGAATCCCACTCTCGACCTGGCCTCCAGGCGGTCTCATGTGCTCAGCGGCCATCTCTTGCACGGCAGGCGCACCCCCACCCGCCCTCGTCGAGGGTCCGGTTCTCGTCGCTCTCTCGCTGCCCCTCACGCCGAGGCTACGCCGCACGCCCTTTCCCGTCAGGAGGCCCCCTGGCCGATCGTCGTAGGCCGGCGAGGATGGAGAAGGTGGCTGGCCCTGGCAATACCACGGCCCTGACGGTCATCCTGGTCTCGCAGTGGGGGCACTTGAAGGCCTCGGCTGCAAAGACACGGGCCAACAGGTCGGCCCAGTGGAGACAGTCCAGACCGGGGACCTGTGTGCCTGATGCCGTGCGGTGATGGGACGATGGCAGATGTGCCATTGGACCAAGCCCGCTTGAAGGCGCCCACGGGGCGACGCCGACGGCGGTGGTGGCCGTCGCCCACCCCGATCGCGAGCAGGGCCGCCTGCGGGTCGCCGCGGCCCTCATGGGTCCGTCCCGGGGCCGGGTGGTCGTGGTCGACGTGTACCGGGTCCCCGACGAGCAGGTGCTCGAAGAGGACCTGTTGGAACGCCACCACCAGGCGATCGACGACCGGACCGCGGTCCTCAAGGAGCTGTCCCGACCCATCGCCCTGGCAGGGGCCAAGGTGGTGTCCCACGTGCCCATCGCCCACTCGGTGGCCGCGGGCTCCGCAGACTCGCCCCAGGCGGTGCTGGCCGAGCACCCCGGGCGCTGGGACATGGTCGTGCTGGGCGTGGCCCCGGGGGAGGGCGCGGAGGACGCACTGGATGCCCTGGAGAGGGTGAAGGGCTGTTCCCTGGTGCTGGTGAGGGCCCAATCGACCTGGACGGCGAGGTGCGCCTCACGGACGCCGAGGGGATGGACTTCGACCTGTTCGGCGCCCAGGTCGCCCTCGTGTCCGACCTCAACGGGGACGGCTACGACGAGCTGGTCGTGTCCACCCTCGAGGATGACCTCAGCGCAGGTGCCGCAGTGCTCTTCCACGGCGGCGGCGACGGGGTGTCCCAGGACGTCCAGACCCGTCCGACGCCCCGGTGGGCAGGAGTGGTGTGGCGACGGCGTGGACTCCGACTGCGATGGCCGTGGCGGCCCCGACGACGACGACGACGAGGACGGCGACGGCCTCACCTGGAGCCAGGAGGACCGGCTCGGCACCTCCGACTGCTCGCTGGACTCCGACGGCGATGGTCTGGAGGACGGTGACGAGCTGCAGGCCGGCACAGACCCGGCCGATCCCGACACCGACGGGGACGGCCTCGAGGACGGGCAGGACGATCACCCGCTGGAGGCCCGTCGGCGCTGTGGCTGCGCCAGCGGCCCGGAGGGGGCTTCCTCGCTGGCGCTGCTGCTCGTGGCCCAGTTGTGGAGGAGGTCTCCCACCCGTTGCGGTTCCTCTGCGAGATGAAGGATGGCCTCCGCCGGTCCGTCCAAGCGGCCGGTACCCGCCGCCTGCCGTCCCCGTCCTTCGGCTTCCGACAGCGCCTCGCCGCTGGACAGGGTGACCCCGCACCCCCGTGCCCGGTCTGCCCGATCGGATCGGTGCCTTCTCGCACGACAACGACGGCGTCGAAGTGGCCGCCCGTGCAGGTACGGGCGTCTGGCTCTGCTCCCCGGACATCAGCCTGGGCGGTCGGGCATCCGCCGGCCTGCGGGTGCGGGCAAGCGGGCCGCGAGCGGGCGAGAGCCCCCTGCGTAGCAGGGGGATCGTACGGGGCGACTCTACGCGGGTGATCGGCGCTGTTCAGTACTGATGCAGGAACGCATCGCGCACCGCCCGGGCCTGCTCGTCGGGATCCTCCAGGCGAGCCGCCTCCCGCTCCATCGCGTCGAGCTCTTCACGCTGGAGTGCCGCCCAGCGTTCCACGAGGTCGGCGGCTCCGGGGGAGAGCCTCGTCCGCACCTCGGACTCCAGCTCAGGCTCGTCGGCCACTCGCTGCTCGATCAGCTGGTAGGTCAGGTCGGCCAGACGTCGCGCTATCGAGGCCAGCATCGCCTCCGACCACATGTCCTCGGCGTCGGGCAGGACCAGCACCAGGCCTTCGATGGGCTCCGGGGTGGTGGCCACGACCGTGAGAACCGCACTTCGGCCGAAGGTGTGCTCGGTCTCCACGAAGGCGATCAGGTAGCAGGTGGTGCCCAGCAGAGCGGTGGTCTCGAACTCCCCCCGGTCGTCCGTGCGGGTCCACTCTCCGTGGTCGCAGGCGGGCAGGTCGTGCTGGACGGCTGGGCTACCGTCGGACCACTCCACCCGGCCGCGCACGGGGACCCGGGTGGCGAGCACCTGACACCCGTCGTCCCAGGTCAGCGTCGCCAGATCGCGGCCCGACTGCTCCACCGCAGCGACTCCCGCCTCAGCCTCTACCCAGGCACTGAGCTCTCCACCCTCCACCAGCAGGAACCGGGCGGTCGGCTCCCGGGTACCCGGTTCGTAGCCGCGGTACACGCCGTCCCGGAGGCTGCCAGCGGGGCATCGGATCCGTCGACCCGGAGTGTCGGCCAGGGCCTCGTAGAGCTCGTCGCTGACGCCCGGCGCGACGGGTGCCTCCGGCGCGTGGCGCTGGGGCGCTGGAGGCGGGGTGGCCAGGCCGGGCCCTGCGGGACGACTGGCGCGTCGCTCCCCCGGCTCGCTGGGTTCCTCTCCAGGGGCCAACACCAGCCAGGCCACCCCCGCCAGCAGCAGGGCGAGGAGCGTCCTCTTCACGGGTCGCGACTCAGCCATGGCGACCTCCTCGATGGCCGGATCCTGCCACGGACCCTGGTCCGGTGCGGGGGCGCCGTCCAGGATCACCGTGCAGCAGGGGGAGAGGAGGGCGGCCTGGACTCACGGGCCACCCTCTCGGAGCTCGCCGACGGCCCGAAGAGGACGCCTACCGCGCCCCGACTCCTGACTGGCCTCCCCGGTCGCGCTGGACCGACGGGACCGGTTGCTATGCTCGGCGACAGCGCCGCCTGTGTGGCGTCGAGCCACAGCCGGACAAGAAGGGCGAGGTGAGCCGCAACGATCTCAATGCACGGGTCGATCGACTGGAGCGCGAGCTCGCGCGGGTACGCACCCTCTACGAGAAGTCGCTCCACTACCAGGCCCAGGACCCGGAGATCGCCCTTGCCCAGGCGCGCAAGTCCGCCGAGGCCGTCTGCAAGCAGATCTACCGGCAGGAGGGCATGGAGAAGGGCGCCCGTCCCGCCGGCCGCATGATGCTCGACGACCTCATCGGCTCCCTGGAGCGCGGCCGGCGCGTCCCTCGCCACATCGGGATCGCTCTGCGCACCATACAAGCCTTCGGGAACTTCGGTACCCACGACCAGGGCCTGGACAGCGAGCACATCACAGCGGAGTACATCCGGCCCTGCCTGGCTGCCCTCGGCACGGTCGTCACCTGATACTTCAAGGTCTACCACGATCACCCCGACGCCCCCGTCGCCCCTGCTCCCGCGTCTCCGGTGGACGACGAGGACGACGACTTCCTCACCACGGGCCCCATCTCCGACCAGGTCCGAACACCGGAGGAGCGGTACGACGAGGCGGTGGTCGAAGCCCTCGCCGACAACGTCATCACCCCGGAGGAGAAGCAGCACCTGGCCGCACTGAGGCGTGAGCTCGGCCTCGCTCGCGAGGTGGCCAAGGACATCTTCCAGCGGCGTCTCGAAGCGCGGGCGACCGAGGCCCGGGCCGCGCCAGACCCAGCGCCTGAGTCGGGGCCAGGTCCGGACCAGGAGGACACCCACCCGGCTGCAGCCAGTCACGGCCTGCTGGACCGCCTGGTCGAAGCCGTCCAGACCGGCACGGGGTCCCTGTCCGACCTCCATCTGGCCCCGGAGATCCCAGCGGGCAAGCTGCGCAACGCCCGCAGAGCCTGCGAGGTACCCGAGGACGAGCAGATTGCACTGCTGATCGATGCCACCGTCTTCGGCTCGGCAAAGTGCGCCTTGCTCGTGGGCCTGCGGGGGGTGTACTTCCGCAACGACTGGTCCGCCACGGAGTCCGGTGCCTTCTTCGTGACCTGGTCCGTGCTCGCCGAGTCCACGTTCACCGTCGTCGACAAGTACGAGGTCCAGGTCGGCCCGACACAGCTCTTCAACACGGCTGGCTCGACCGCCAACCCGGAGGACGTCCAGCGCGTTCTCTCGATCGTGCAGCGGGTCGCAGCGGCCTTCGGCTAGATGACCACGGCGGAAGTAGTGTACTGGTGCGCGAGGCAACTTCCGTCCCT
>CAZCVP010000086.1:12897-29458 GCA_964501915.1 uncultured Enterobacterales bacterium | reverse complement strand
GGGGGGTTAAACGTCCGTACTCCGGACGATCGTCACCTTTTGGTCATCATGGGGCGACCAACGTCCGTAGTACGGACGATCGTCACCTCAGATGTCCGCGAGGATGCGGGCCTTGGTGTCGTCGTACTCGGACGGCTCGATGAGGCCCTCCTCCAGCAGCGCCTTGAGGCGGCGGAGGCGGGAGACGGGGTCCTCGGCGGGCGCGGGCGCGGGCTCGGCCACCTCGGGCTCCTCCCCCTTCGACCCGCCGCCGCGAGCCTCTTCGGCCGCGGCCTTGGCGAGGTCCTTGATCTCGTCGCTCTTCATCTTCTCCGGGTCGAAGTCCTGCTTGGCCTGCCTCACGGTGCGGGCGTAGACGTCCTTCATGTCCTCGCTCGACAGCTCCCCTTCACTCTTGAAGAAGCTCTCGGCGACAGCGCCGATGGCCACGGTCGAGGCGTACATGAACGGGGCCATGATCAGGCCACCGAGCCCCGGGAGCAGCGTCTTGGCCACGGTGGTGGCGAGCTGTCGCATGACGAAGCTGGCGCCGACGGTGGTGCCGATCTTCAGCACGAGGTCCGTGGCGCTGCTCTTCGAGATCTGGTGCCCGTAGATCTCTCCGATCGCCACCACCTGGCCGACGTGGATCGGGATCACCAGGCTCTCGGTGAGGGGGATCGGGACCAAGGTCAGGGCCGCGGCCGCGTAGCCGGCGGTCTCCGTGAGCTTGCGGGCCCGGGCCTCCGGCTCCGTCTCCTCACCGCCTCCGCGCAGGTACTCGTTGAACATGCGATCGAACATCAGGCCTCCCGGTCGTCGCATCCTACCCGCCAGCCCCTCCGCCTATTTCACGGTCGAAGGCGTTCTTTCAGTGACACCTCAGAGCGGCGATTGACTTGTCAACAGAGTCATCCACACCTATGGAGAAGTTCGTTAGCCGGTGAGCATGGTTGCTCCTCTCGGGCCGGTCCAGCGGACCCTGCGCGTCGCGCTGTGCGGACTCGGCCTGGCCATCGCCACGCCGCCGGTCCTCCTGTTGATGGTGCTGTTGCTGCCCTGGCGCGTCGCGCGCATCCATGTCGGCGTGGCCTACGGCCACCTGATGGGCCTCGGGGGCGCCTGGCTGCTCGGCTTCCGCTTCCGGATCGCTGACCGCGAGCGGGCGCAGGCGTCGATGCCGGCGATCTACATCCTCAACCACGCCTCGGCGCTGGACCTGCTCATGGGTCTGTCCATGGTGCCCTACGGCGCCTGTGCGGTGGCCAAGCGCAGCATCGCCCGGGTGCCGATCTTCGGCCTCGCCTACCGCCTGAGCGGCCACCTGCTGATCGACCGCTCCGACCGGGAGCGGGCCATCGAGGCCATGCTGGACACGGCGGCCCTGATGAAGCGCCACCGCCTCGGGGCCTGGATCTGGCCGGAGGGCACCCGCTCCAGCGACGGTACGATCCAGCCGTTCAAGAAGGGCTTCGTGCACCTGGCCCTGGCCACCGGCCTGCCGATCGTCCCGATCGTGATCCACGACGCCCCGGCCCGCTGGCCGGCCCGGACCCTCGACTTCTACCCGGGCACCCTCGACGTCGAGGTGCTCGAGCCCATCGACACCTCGGCCTGGACCGCGGACCGAATCGCCGAGCAGGCCGAGTCGATCCGCCAGGTCATCGCGGCGCGGTTGCCCGAGCACCAGCGGCCGCGGGAGGGGGTCAGGTAATTCGCCTTTCGCCTTTTCCGCGCCGCGGAAAAGGCGAAAGGCGAATTACATGACCCCCCAACACTGAACGCCTGTTCAGGTTAGACTGTCCACCATGCCCGCCTACGCCGAGCTGTGGTGCCAGTCCGCCTTCAGCTTCCACGAGGGAGCCTCCAAGCCCGAGGAGCTGGCGGAGCAGGCCTCGGCGCTGGGGCTGGCGGCCCTGGGCATCGCCGACACCGACGGGGTCTACGGGCTGGTGCGGGGGTGGAGGGCCGCGAAGCGCCTGGACCTGAGGGTGCTCCACGGCACGTTGCTGGCCCCCAAGCTCGACGTCCACCAGGGCGCCGACGGCCCGGCAACCCCCCCGCTGCCCCTCTACGCGGCCTCCGAGCGGGGCTGGTCCCACCTCTGCGACCTGCTCACCCTCGGCAAGCAGCCCACGGACCCCGACGCCCCCTGGGAGGGCAAGCAACCCTTCCGCATCGGCCTGGACCCCGTCCTGGAGCGGTCCGGGGACCTCATCGCCCTGGTGGGGCACCACTGGCTGGAGCACCCGGAGCAGGCCTCTGCGGTCGCCGAAGCCTTCGGGGACCGCCTCTACGTGGCCGCCTGGCGCCAGCTCCTGCCGAGCGATGACGCCGGCGTGGCCCGGGCCGAGGCCCTGGCCCAGCACCTCGATCGCCCCCTGGTGGCCGTCAACCGGGTGCTGCACCACGACCCAGGGCGGCAGCGCCTCCAGGACGTCTTCCGCTGCGTCCGCGAGAAGACCCTCCTCCCCCGGGCGGGTCGCCTGCTGGAGCCCAACGCCGAGCGCACCCTCAAGGGACCCGGCGCGATGAGCGAGCTGTTCGGGGACCACCCCGGCTGGGTGGCCCGGACGGTCGAGGTGGCCGACCGCTGCGGCTTCCACCTCGGCCAGCTCACCTACCGCTACCCGCAGGAGGTGGTGCCCGAGGGCCACACCCCGATGAGCTGGCTGCGGGACCGGGTGGAGCACGGCGCCGCCGAGCGCTGGCCCGGGGGCCTGCCGTCCAAGGTCCACGACCAGCTCGAGCACGAGCTGGCCCTGGTCGAGAAGCTGGACTACGCCACCTACTTCCTGACGGTCTACGACATCGTCAAGATGGCCCGGGCCCGCGAGATCCTCTGCCAGGGTCGGGGCAGCGCCGCCAACAGCGCCGTCTGCTACTGCCTGGGCATCACCTCGGTGGACCCCGAGCGCTCCAACCTGCTGTTCGAGCGCTTCATCTCCGAGGAGCGGGGCGAGCCGCCCGACATCGACGTGGACTTCGAGCACGAGCGCCGCGAGGAGGTCATCCAGGACATCTACGACAAGTACGGCCGCGACCGGGCGGCGATGGTCAACGAGGTCATCTCCTATCGCCCCCGCAGCGCCATCCGCGACGTGGGCAAGGCCCTCGGCCTCAGCCTGGAGCAGGTCGACCGGCTCGCCCGCACCCTCAACCACTGGTCCCGCGGCCCCCTACCCGAGACCCTGGTGGCCGAGGCCGGGCTGGACCCCGACGATGCCGCCATCCAGGCCACCCTGGCCCTGTCCGAGGAGGCCTACGGCTTCCCCCGCCACGTCTCGATCCACGTCGGCGGCTTCGTGATCGCCGAGGGCAGCCTGCGCGACCGCTGCCCGATCGAGCCGGCCACCATGCCGGACCGCACGGTCATCCAGTGGGACAAGGACGACGTCGACGCCGTGGGCTTCGTCAAGGTCGACGTGCTCGCCCTGGGCATGCTGTCGGCGATCCGCAAGTGCTTCGAGCTGGTCGAGGACCACCACGGCCGCACCCTGACCCTGGCGACCCTGCCGGCCGAGGACCCCCACGTCTACGACACCGCCTGTCGCGCCGACACCATCGGCGTCTTCCAGATCGAGTCACGGGCCCAGATGTCGATGCTGCCGCGGCTCCAGCCGCGCTGCTTCTACGACCTCGTCATCGAGATCTCCATCGTGCGCCCCGGACCGATCCAGGGCGGCATGGTCCACCCCTACCTGGACCGCCGCGACGGCATCGAGCCGGTCCGCTACGCCCACCCGAAGCTGGAGCCCATCCTCTCCCGCACCCTCGGCGTGCCCATCTTCCAGGAGCAGGTCATGGAGATGGCGATGGCCGTGGGTGGCTTCGGCGCCGGCGAGGCCGACGCGCTGCGCCGGGCGATGGGAGCCTGGCGCAAGCGCGGCGGCCTGGAGCCCCTGGTCGCGAAGCTGATGGCCAACCTCCAGGCCGGAGGGATCTCCCGGGACTACGCCCAGCAGATCGCCAAGCAGATCCTCGGCTTCGGCGAGTACGGCTTCCCCGAGTCCCACGCGGCGAGCTTCTCCCTGCTCGTCTACGTGAGCCTCTTCCTCAAGACCTACTACCCGGCCGCCTTCTGCTGCGCGCTGCTGAACTCGCAGCCGATGGGCTTCTACAGCTCGTCGAGCCTGGTCGGCGACGCCCGGCGTCACCACGTGGAGGTGCGGCCGGCGCGGCTCCACGCGAGCGACTGGGACTCCACCCTGGAGCCCGACGGCCACGTCGACCCGACCGCAGGAGGGGCCGAGGGCGTCGAGAGCCGAGGCGTGGCGCTGCGACTGGGTCTGCGGGAGATCAAGGGACTCGGCGAGGACGACGGCCTGCGCGTGGTGGCGGCCCGACGCTCGGGAGGACCCTTCCGCAGCGTGGCCGACCTCGCCCGTCGGGCCGAGCTGGACCAGGGGGCGCTGAGCTGCCTGGCCCGCGCCGACGCCCTCGCCGACCTGGGACTCTCGCGGCGGGAGGCCGTGTGGGCCGTGAAGGGCCTCTGGACGCGCTCGACCCCGCTCTTGGAGGGCATCGCCTCCACCGACGACGGCGAGCGGCTGCCGGTAGCCACGGCCTTCGAGGAGATGCAGCTCGACTACCGCTACACGGGGCTCTCCCTGGAGGCCCACCCGATCGGCCTGGCCCGGGCCTGGCTGCGGCAGCGGGGCGTGGTGCCGATCTCCCGCCTGCTGGAGCTGGACCCCGACCGGATCGTGAAGATCGCCGGGCTGGTGACCTCGCGACAGCGGCCGATGACGGCATCCGGCGTGGTCTTCATGTCCCTGGAGGACGAGACCGGCCTGGCCAACGTGGTCGTGTGGCCGAAGACCTTCGAGTCCCAGCGCCGGGTCGCCCGCGGCGAGAACCTGGTGATGATCACCGGCAAGCTCCAGCGCCAGAACGAGGCGATCAGCATCGTGGTCTACCGCTTCCGCAAGATCCCCCAGAGCGCCTGGTCGAGCCTGCGGGAGCTACCGGTGAAGCCGCCGGAGTTCAGCAAGGACTCCCGAGACTTCCGATAGGCACCGGCGCGCTACACTCGGTCGCTGGAGGAGAAGGTGTCCCTCGTCCTGGTGCTGCTGCTCGCCTGCGACGGTCCTGTCGACGCGACCGAGTTCCTCGACACCGGCGAGATCGTCGACCAGGACGGCGACGGCGTCCCGGCCAGCGAGGACTGCAACGACCTGAGCCCCACGACCTACCCAGGGGCCACCGAGACCTGCGACAGCCGCGACGAGGACTGCGACGACCTGATCGACGAGGACGCGGGCCCCCTCTGGTACGCGGACACCGACGGAGACGGCTATGGCGACCCCGATGTCGAGGTCCAGGCCTGCACCGTGCCCTCCGGCCACGTCTCCAACGCCGAGGACTGCGACGACGACGACTCGGAGGTCAACCCCGGCGCGACGGAGATCTGCAACGACACGGACGACGACTGCAACGGCGAGATCGACGAGGCCGGCTTCGAGAGCACGTTCTACCGCGACGCCGACGAAGACGGCTACGGCGACCCGGAGGACTCGGTGGAGGGCTGCACGGCCCCCGAAGGCTACGTCGACAACGCCGAGGACTGCGACGACGCGGACGCGGGCTACAACCCGGGTGTCCCGGGCGACTGCTCGGCCACCGACTACGACTGCTCCGGTCGCCTCGAGGCGGACGAGCTCCCCGGCGGCAGCTCCGACTGCCCAGGGACCACCTGCAAGGGCATCCTGAGCCTCGCCGGCCAGACGCTGTCCGACGGGCTGTACTGGATCGACCCCGCCAGCATCGGCAAGCCCTACGAAGCCTGGTGTGACATGACCACCGACGGGGGCGGCTACACCTTCCTCAAGCTCGATCCCGGCTCCCTCCTCTACGCCATCGACGCCGAGCGCGAGTGCCAGCAGTACTCGCTGCAGCTCTTCATCCCCCGCACCGAAGACCACCTGCTGAGCGCCTGGGCCCTCGCCACCGACACCGCCGCCGGCGGCGACGCCACCGACGACTACCTCTACATCATGGGCATCTACCCGGCCTACAACGGCGCCCGCTGTGAGCGCACCCCCCTGAAGAGCGACAACCCCGCCTGCAACTGGGTGGCGGGAGATGGCGGGGACTTCTGGGTGACGGACCTGAGCACGTTCACCGAACCCAACGGCGACAACGACACGAGCTCGTCGATGTACTACGACTTCGACAGCTACGGCGCCGTCAGCGCCTTCAACGACATCAACGCCCCCGGCTACGGCAGCGAGCGCTTCATGTGCAGCATGGGCGACAAGTAGGCAACAAAGCCCGTCGCGCCGCGTAGTTCACAGTGGCACCCAGGGGCACGTCGTGGCCTCCCAGATCGTCCTCGCCGTCTTGTCCTGCACGGGCATCGCCGCCCTCGCGTTGCTGGCCCTGCGCATCCACCGGTGGATCCACGAGCCCTCCGCCATCCAGACCGGGCGGGACCAGAGCGACGCCAGCCTGGCGCTCTCCGACCCCGACGGGCCCCATGCCGCCGTCCTGGACGCCCTCCAGGAGCTCGGCTTCGAGCTCCTCGGTGCGCGGTGGCAGCGCAGCCCGTTCACCTCGATCAAGAGCCGCGAGGTGGTGCTCGTCCACCCCGAGCACGCCTGCTTCGCCGGGGTGGGGTCCTTCGAGCTCGAGCCCGGCTTCTACCTCCTGTCGACCTTCGAGGACGGCGCCGCCGTGCGCACCTCGAACAGCGCCGCGACCCGGGGCGGTCCGACTCCTGGCCCCACCATTCGAGGCCACGTGTCAGGTGGCACGCCGGCCGAGGTGCTGGCCGTGCACCAGCTCCGCGTCGACCGGCTCGCCGCCGAGGAGCGCCAGCTCTCCAGGGAGCTGGACTTCGAGGGGCGCGTCGCGGCCTGCGCGACCTGGAACGAGGGCCTCGCGAGCACGGAGATGGGTCGGACCGAGGCGCGCCTGGCCCTGCTGCTCTGCCTGGTCAGCATCGCCGCGCTCGGCCTGATGATGCTGACCCCGGTCACGACCGGATAGACCCCCCCACATGAACGAGATCGAGAGAGCGGCCGCCGAGGAGTTCGACGCCTGGGCGTCCCGAGGGCACGACGAGGCCATGGCCAGCGGCCACGGTCGCTTCACCGAGATCGCCCTCGCCGACTGGGACCTGGGCCCCGACAGCCACGTCCTCGACGTGGGCTGTGGCAATGGCTGGGCCGTGCGGCGGGTGCTGACTCTCGGTGCCGGCGCCGCCACGGGCATCGACATCTCGCCGAAGATGATCGCCCAGGCCCGGCCACCGGGGACCTACCTCCAGGGCCCCGGCGACAGGCTCCCCTTCGACGACGGGACCTTCACGCACCTGATCTCGATCGAGAGCCTCTACTACTACCCGGACCCTGACCGGGCGCTGGTGGAGTGGGCGCGGGTCGTCGCTCCCGGCGGCGAGCTCTGCCTGCTGATCGACCTCTACACGGAGAGTCCGATCGCCCCGATCTGGCAGGATCTGCTGCCGGTGAAGGTCCACGTCCGCTCCGAAGCGACCTGGGCAGACGAGGTCCGCCAGGCCGGCTGGTCGCGGGTGACCCGAGATCGCATCCTGGACCCCAAGCCCCCCCAGACCCGCGACGAGTTCGAGCCCGACGAGTGGGCGCCGACCTACGAGGAGTACCTGGCCTCCAAGGCGGCTGGAACGCTCCGGATCCGCGCCCGGCGCTGATCAGGGCTCTTCGTGGCACTCCGGTGGGGCCGCCGCGTCGGCCGCTGGAAGTCGGTGGGCCAGAGCCGCCAGGCCCGCCGCGAGCACGCCAGCGGCGAGCAGCCTCCGGGCCCATGGGCGGGACCGCGTGAGCCGGTGCATGGCACCCACGGCGATCGCCAGGGCGGGCAGCGTGCCCAGCCCGAAGACCACCATCAGCGCGGCACCGGCCGCCGCCGAGCCCGCGGCGACCGGCATCGCCAGGGCCGCGTAGACGAGGCCACAGGGCAACAGGCCGCTGAGCAGTCCGAAGCCGATGGGCGCCAGCGGCCCGCTGCGGGGAAGACGGGCGGCCAGGCGGTGCAGACCGGCCGGCAGGGCCGAGCCTGCAGGGGCGATCCCCGCGATGCGGGCGGCGAACCACACCAGCAAGGTGGCCGCCAGGACCGTCACGACCCAGGGCGGACCGGGCAGGGCCGCACCGGTGGCCCCCGCCGCGGCCCCCAGCATCCCGTAGGTCGACAGCCGCCCCAGGTGCCAGCCAGCCCGAGCGAGGGATCCACCGGGCACGGCGCCAGCCAGCCCACCGCACATGGCCACGCAGTGGGGCAGGCCCAGCAGGCCTGTCGTCACGGCGGCGAGCAACAGCGGCAAGAGGGTCTGCGTCATGTTCTGGGAGCCAATAGCTCGCCACGCACGGGGGACACGACCCCCCAGATGACTGGATGGGTGGGTCCAATGGGTCATCCGCGAGTCCAGCTAACTCACCGGGCCTCCCCCCGGTGGCGTAGGCCCAAGATCCTCTGGATGGCATAGGTATGGGCTCGCGAGAAGACCCGGAGTGAACCGTGCCTGAACCCGCGCCTGTCGTCCGCTACGACGACGAAACCGTCAAGCTCTTCTGCATCGCGACCGTGCTCTGGGGAGCCATCGGCATGCTGGTCGGCGTCATCCTGGCGCTCCAGCTCGCCTGGTGGCCAGCCAACCTGGGGCTGGAGTGGACCACCTTCGGCCGCCTGCGTCCGCTACACACCAACGCCGTGATCTTCGCCTTCACGGCCAACGGCCTGTTCGCGGGCATCTACTACTCCATGCAGCGGCTGCTGAAGGTCCGGACCTTCAACGACACCCTCTCCAAGCTCCACTTCTGGGGCTGGCAGGCGATCATCATCGGCGCTGTCGTCTCCCTGCCCTCCGGCTGGACCCAGGGCAAGGAGTACGCCGAGCTCATCTGGCCCCTGGACCTGCTCATCGCGGTCGTCTGGGTGCTGTTCGCCGTCAACTTCTTCGGCACCATCGCCGTGCGAAAGGTCAAGCACCTCTACGTGGCGATCTGGTTCTACATGTCGATGGTCATCACGATCACCGTGCTGCACGTGGTGAACAGCCTCGCCGTGCCGGCCACCCTGACCCGGTCCTACCCGCTCTACTCGGGCATGACCGACGCGCTCATCCAGTGGTGGTACGGGCACAACGCCGTGGGCTTCCTGCTCACCACGCCGATGCTCGGGCTGATGTACTACTTCCTGCCCAAGGCCGCCGAGCGCCCGATCTACAGCTACCGGCTGTCGATCGTGCACTTCTGGGGCCTGGTCTTCCTCTACATCTGGGCCGGACCCCACCACCTGCTCTACTCGGCCCTGCCGGACTGGGCCCAGACCCTGGGCATGGTGTTCAGCCTGATGCTCATCGCCCCCTCCTGGGGCGGCATGCTCAACGGCCTGCTGACCCTGCGGGGGGCCTGGGACCGCCTGCGCAGCGACCCGATCCTGAAGTTCTTCGTCGTCGGAATCACCTTCTACGGCATGTCGACCTTCGAAGGTCCGATGATGTCCATCCGCAGCGTCAATGCCCTGTCCCACTACACGGACTGGACCATCGGCCACGTCCACAGCGGCGCCCTGGGCTGGGTCGGCATGACGCTGTTCGCGATGCTCTACTACCTCGTGCCGCGGGTGTGGAAGCGGGAGCTGCACAGCGTCCAGGCGGCCACGACCCACTTCTGGATGGCGACGGTGGGCATGACCCTCTACGTCGTCGCGATGTGGGTGGCGGGCATCACCCAGGGGCTGATGTGGCGGGCCGTCGACGAGGCCGGCCAGCTCCAGTACCCGCTCTTCCTGGACACGGTGAACTCCCTGGTCCCGTTCTACTGGCTGCGACTGCTGGGAGGTCTGCTCTACCTCGCCGGCGTGATCCTGATGGCCTGGAACCTGGTCAAGACCGCCCGGTCCGCTCCCCGAGCCGACCAGGCCAGCACGGAGGTGTCGGCATGAGCGCCAACCCCCACAACGAGTCCTGGCACCGCCGCGCCCTGGAACACAAGGCGGCGCTCTTCGCTGTCGTCTCCACCGTCGCGGTGTCCATCGGCGGGCTGGTCGAGATCGTGCCGATGTTCGCCGTGGAGAACCCGGCGATGTACGCGGCCCACCCCGACATCACCCCCTACACGCCGCTGGAGCTCGCCGGTCGCGACATCTACGTGCGGGAGGGGTGCTACAACTGCCACTCCCAGATGGTGCGGCCCTTCCGCAGCGAGACCCTGCGCTACGGCACCTGGTCGCGGGCCTACGAGTACACCTACGACCGGCCCTTCCAGCTCGGCTCCCGCCGCATCGGGCCCGACCTGCACAGGGTGGGTGGCAAGTACCCCGACGCCTGGCACTACGAGCACCTGCTGGACCCCCGGGCCACCTCGCCGGGCAGCGTGATGCCCCCGTACACCTGGCTGGCGAAGTACACGGTGGACCCCGCTGACATCCAGGCCTCCATGAAGGCCCTGGCTGTGGTCGGCCACCCCTACTCCGAGGCCGACATCAGCGCCGCCGGCCAGGCCCTCGCCAGCCAGGCGGAGGGCATCACGGCCAACCTCGGCCAGGCCGGCATCACCGTCAGCGGCGACGAGGAGATCGTCGCCCTGATCGCCTACCTCCAGCGGCTCGGCGACGACCGCCCCGAGGAGGCCCTGTGAACCCCGTCTGGCAGACCGCAGCCGAACAGCTCTCCGGCGGGGCCGGCCTGATGGGCCTCGCCACCCTGCTCTTCCTGGTCGTCTTCCTGGGCTGGACCCTCTGGGCCTATGCGCCGGGCAACAGGGCCGCCTTCGAGGCCGCCGCCAGGCTCCCCTTGGACTCCGACGAAGAGGAGGCAACATGAGCGCCACCAAGGCCCCCCGCGATCAGATCCTCGGCCACGCCGACGAGGCCGACGGCATCGAGGAGTACGACAACCCCCTGCCCGCCTGGTGGCTGGGCATCTTCTACTTCACCATCGCCTTCGCCGTGGTCTACCCGGTCTGGTACCACGCCCTGGCCGCGGGCTCCCAGGCCGCCGCCTACGACGCGGAGATGGCCGCCGCGGCGGAGCTGTGGCCGACGCCGGAGCCGGGTGGCGTCACCGTGGCCGTCACGCCGGAGTCGATCGCCGCCGGGGAGCAGGTCTACACCACCAACTGCGTGCCCTGCCACGGCCCCGAGCTGCTGGGCGGCATCGGGCCCGACCTGACGGACGCCGAGTGGGTCCACGGCGGCAGCCTGGGGCAGATCACGCAGACCATCACCAACGGCGTGCCCGAGAAGGGCATGCTCACCTGGGGCCCGATCCTCGGCCCCGAGAAGATCGGCCAGGTGGCGGCCTTCGTGAAGAGCAAGAGCGCCGAGTGACGTGAACGAGCTGGCCGGCGCGCGGGAGTGGGTCTACACGGCCTGGGTCGACGGCCACTACCGCCGACTCCGTCGCGCTACCAGCCTGGTGCTCATCGCCTTCCTCTTCGGCCTGCCGTGGATGCGTATCCGCGGTCTGCCGGCGCTGGAGCTCGACCTCCAGGCGCGCACCCTCTATGCCTTCGGCGGGGTCTTCCGGCCCACCGACAGCATCCTGCTGGTCATCGCGACCCTGATGCTCGGGTTGGTGCTCTTCCTGTCCACCGCGCTCTGGGGCCGCATCTGGTGCGGCTATGCCTGCCCCCAGACCGTGTTCCTGGAGGAGTGGGTCCGCGCCCTGGAGCACCGGATCGAGGGGAGCCGGGGCGTGCGCAGGGCCCGGGATCAGGGTCCCTGGACCTGGGACAAGGCCTGGCGCAAGGCGCTGAAGTGGAGCCTCTTCCTGCTGGCGGCCTTCGTGCTGTCCATGTCCCTGGTGAGCTTCCTCACCGGTGCCCCGGACCTGTGGAGCGGACAGGTGACCTGGGTGGCTTGGGCCTGGGTGGGGTCGCTGACCGCGATCTGGTTCGCCGACTTCGCCTGGTTCCGCGAGCAGCTCTGCAACTACCTCTGTCCCTACGCCCGCATCCAGGGTGCCCTGACCGACGACGAGAGCCTGGTCGTCTCCTACGATCGCCGGCGAGGTGAGCCCCGCAAGGTCAAGGGCGAGGCGTGGAAGCCAGGCTCCTGCATCTCCTGCGACAGGTGCGTCGTGGTCTGCCCCGCCGGCATCGACATCCGGGAGGGCTACCAGCTCGAGTGCGTCAACTGCGCCCGCTGCGTGGACGCCTGCACCGGGGTCATGGACCGGCTGGGCCACCCCACCCTGGTCCGCTACACGACCCAGGCCGAGGAAGAGGGCCGCAGGCGACGGGTCCTCCGCCCCCGGACGGCGGCCTATGGCAGCCTGCTCGGCGTGCTGGCCCTGGCGCTGGTGGTCACGCTGGCGACCAGCCAGGACCTGGAGGTCACGGTGAACCGGGCACCCGGCTCCCTCTACACGATCGACAGCGACGGTGCCGTGCGCAATACCTACCTGGTGCGGGTGGCGAACACCTCCGGCCACGGCGGCGCCGTCGAAGAGGTCACCATCGAGGTCTCGGGGCTGCCCGAGGCGGAGGTCCTGATCCCGCCGATCGGGCTGCGACCCGACGAGGACCGCACGGTGCCGATGATCATCCGCATGGACCCGGGCCAGGTGGAGCAGCGCACCACGGACCTGGTGGTGACCGTGACCTCCGGCAGCTCCGAGGTCCACCGGCGGGCCACCTTCAAGGCCCCCAACCGCATCGGCCAGGAGGGCTGAGCCATGGACCGCCACGGCCTGCGGGCGAAGCGGTGGCCGCTGGCCATCGTGGCCTTCTTCCTGGTGGTCTTCGGCGCCAACGCCCTGCTCGTCCACCTGGCCCTGAGCCACCCGGACCCGGTGGTCGACAGCTACGAGCAGGAGGCGCGGTGAGGTCCGGCGGGCCGTGTCCCGTGGGGCAGGGCGAGGCCGGACCCGTCCCCTGCACCTGGTGCGGAACGCCCGTGGACCACCTGGGCCCCGGACCCGCGTGGTGCTGTCCCGGCTGCGAGGGCGCGGCGGCGCTGGTGAGCGGGGCCGGGCTCGATGGCTACTTCCGCAGCCGGGCCGCCTGGGCCCCGCGTCCCGAGGCTCGGGCCGGGTCCTGGGAGACGGTCCCCACCCGCCCCCGGGCCGACGGCGTGGCCGAAGCCATGCTCCAGCTCGACGGCCTGAGCTGTCTGGCCTGCGTGACCCTGCTGGAGGGCCTGCTCTCCCGGCAGGAGGGACTCGTCGAGGCCCACGTGAGCCACGCCAGCGGACGCACTCGCCTGGCCTGGCAGACCGAGACGACGGACCTGGGCACCCTGCTGGGGCCGGTGGAGGCCCTCGGCTACCGTGCACGGCCCCTGGCGGCACCGGCCCCCGTCGACCTCGCCCTGCTCTGGCGGCTGGGCTTCGCCTGCTTCGCCGCCGCCAACCTGATGATGGTGCACGCCGCGCTCTACCTCGGCTGGCTGGAGGGCATGGACCCCGCCTGGTCCCGGCTGCTGCAGTGGACCTCGCTGGCCCTCGCCACCCCGGTCGCCCTGTGGTGCGCCTCCCCCTTCCACCAGCGAGCCCTCGCCGGACTCCGGGCCCGGGTGCTCCACATGGACCTGCCCATCTCCCTGGCGGTCTCGATCACCTGGCTGCACGGCATCGCCGCGACCCTCGCCGGGCGGGAGGGCTTCCTCGACTCCCTGGGCATGCTCGTGGTCCTGCTGCTGGCGGGGCGCTGGCTCCAGGAGCGGACCCGTCGCCAGCGCGGTGCCGCGGCCGAAGCGCTCGCGGCGAGGCTGCCCCGCAGGGCCCGCCGCCTCGGCCCCCAAGGCCTGGAGGAGGTGGACGCCACGAGCCTGGAGCCCGGGGACCGCCTGGAGGTCGCCTCCGGCGAGGTGGTGGCCGCCGACGGCCGGATCCTCGCCGGTCGCGGACTGGTCCAGCGGGCACTGCTCACCGGGGAGGCGACCCCGGTCGCCTCCGCCCCCGGGGACCGGGTGCAGGCCGGCACCGTCCTGGTGGAGGGTCACCTCCAGGTGCTGGTCGACCGCAGCGGCTCGAGCACGCTGCTGGGTCGCATGGAGCAGACCCTCGCCGGGCTGGGAGTCCGGGGTGAGGCCCCGAGCCCGGCGGAGCGCCTGGCTCCGGCCTTCACCGCCGCCACCCTGGGCCTGGCGACCGCCGGCGGGCTGGCCTGGTGGTCGCGAGGGGGGGTCGAGGCCGGGCTCGAGGTCGCCGTCGCCGTGCTCGTGGTGGCCTGCCCCTGTGCCCTGGCCCTGAGCGGGCCGCTCTCGGCCCTGGCCGGGATCGCGGCCAGCTCCCGCCAGGGGCTGCTCGTCCGCTCGGCCGACGCGCTGCGGCGCCTGGCGAACGTCGACACCGTCGCCCTGGACAAGACCGGCACCCTGACCACCGGCCGGCTGCGGGTCCTGTCCGCCGACGACGAGGTCCTGCGGATCGCCGCGGGGCTGGAGCGGGCCAGCATCCACCCGATCGCCCGGGCGATCCTCGACGAAGCCCGGGAACGCGGGCTGCCGCTGCCCCAGGCCACCGGGGTGGTGGAGGAGCCCGGACGCGGGATCTCCGGCCGGATCGATGGCCAGCACCGTGTGCTCCGGGCCGGGACCCCAGGAGAGGTCCAGGTCGAGGGGCTGGGCACGGTGAACCTGGGAGACCGTCTGCGGCCGGAGACCCCGGGCGTGGTGGCTGCCCTCCGCGACCTGGGCCTGGAGCCCACCCTGCTCAGCGGCGACCAGGACGCCGTCGCCGAGGGGATCGCCGAGGCCGCGGGCATCGACCGGGTGCTCGCGGGGGCGGATCCCGAGGAGAAGCTGGCCTGGCTCCGGGACCGGCAGGACCTGGGCCAGCGCGTGCTCTTCGTGGGCGACGGCCTCAACGACGGGCCGGCCCTGGCGGCGGCGACGGTGGGCATCGCGATGGCGGAGGGGGCCCCGAGCAGCGTGCTGGCCGCGGATGCCGTGGCCGTCCGCGACGGTCTGCGACCCGTCCTGGGCGGGCTCCGCGCTTCGCGGTCCGCCGAGGCGGCCCGACGACGGGCCCTCGTCGGCGCCCTGGTCTACAACAGCGCCGGGGTGGTGGCCGCCCTCGCCGGGGTGGTAAACCCCCTGGTGGCGGCCCTCTTGATGCCGCTGTCGAACGCCTGGGTCCTCTGGGTGTGCGGCCGTCCCCTGCGGGAGACCCCGTGAAGGCCATCCTCCTGCTCCTGCCGATCGCCCTCGCCCTGGGTGGGCTCTTCGTCTTCCTCTTCGTCCTGGCCGTCAAGGACCGGCAGTTCGAGGACCTCGACGACCCGCCGCTGCGCATGCTCGGGGAGGACTGACCCCCAGGCACACCACCCCCTCGGCCCGCCGGGCGGCGGGACCTCGGGGGCGGGCTCGTGCGGGCCGTCGGAGCCGGGCTACTCGGCCGGCTCGCCGGCGGGAGCCGCGCCAAAGCCTCTCAGCAGCGCCACCATGGCGTCCTGGTCGGCCTCGCTCGGGAAGAGGTGCGGGAAGGGGACCATGAGCGGAGACTTGCCCACCGCGGCACCCCCCTGGATGAAGGCGGCCTTCACGTCGCTGTCGGCCTTGCCCTCCCAGAACGCCCCTTCGGCGAAGCTGGCGGGCTTGGGATCGAGCGCGGCACTGGCGACACCATCACCCGCTCCGGCCTCGCCGTGGCAGGTCGAGCAGTTGACCTTGTAGACCTCGGCCGCGTTGAAGGGCGGCGGCGGCGGCGGCTCGGCGGGGGGCGGCGGCTCGGCAGCCGGGGCGGGCTTCTCGGCAGGCGCCTCGGTGTTGCCACCACAGGCCACGGACAGAGCGAGAGCGGTGCAGGACAGCACCAGGGACAGACGCATGGTTGCTCCAGGGAGATTCAGGCAGCCCGCCTGATAACCCACTCGGCGGTACCTATCTGACCGACTCCGACGGTCCGCCTCGCACAGCGGCCCGGGCCACCCCGGCCGCCAGACCGTCCAGGGCCTCACGGTAGCGAGACGCCGGGAGACGCCGGAGCGCTCGCCTCGCCACCCAGGCCTCTCGCACCATCACCTCGGCCGCCCGCGCGGGGCCCCCCGCGGCGAGCACGCACCTCGCCAGGGCCTCGACCCGGGCCGGGCACGGGCTGGACACCAGGGAGGCCCAGGCCGGACCGAGATCCGGGTCGAGGTCAGCGGCACAGATCACCGGCAACACGGGCCGCCCTTCGATCGCCCGGGCCAGGAGGTGCTCGGAGGGATCTCCGTGGCGCAGCGCCGTCACGTCCTCGGCCACGTGCCAGAGGCGACCGAGGGCGCGACCGTAGCGCCCCAACGCCAGGCGCTCGGCCCCGTCGGCACGGGCGACCACGCCGCCCGCCCGACAGCAGAAGGCGAAGAGCGCACCGGTGTGGGTGCTCGCGTGGTGCGACCAGTCCTCGCGGTCGGGAACCGCACCCTCTTGCAGGGTGCGCACCAGGGCGCGTCCCTCGGCGAATTCGTGCAAGGTCTCGCGGATCGTGTCGCTCAGCTCCGGGCGACGCGCTCCGGCCAGCTCCAGAGCTCGAACGGCGAGGTGATGGCCGGACAACAACCCGACCGAGCGACGCAGGACCCGCCGCGCCACGCGGCGACGTCGGGCGCCCGCCCCCCCCCCGCCGCCGGCGGGGCGCCCCCCCCCCCCCCGCCCCCCCCCCGGCCCCGGG
>CAZCVP010000086.1:496-12887 GCA_964501915.1 uncultured Enterobacterales bacterium | reverse complement strand
GGCTCGGCCAAGCTCCATCGCTCCTACGGCTTGGTGAGGGCGGTACAACACCCCGACCGCGCGACGCTGCACCCGCGGCGCCAGGGGGCGACGTCGGCCGCCCTCGCGACCGAGGGCGAGGTCGTGCAGCCCCAGCGCCAGGTGCAGCAGCTCGGCGACGTGCTGGGTCTCGCCGTCGACCTCGGTCGCCCCGGCGGCTCGGGCGGCCAGGGCCACCAGCACCGGCCGCATGCGCGGGAACTCGGGCGGAGCGAAGAGCGGGTCGTCGGGGTCGATCGCGCGCGTCCCGAAGAGCTCCACCACCTCGTGTCCCGGCACGAGGTCCTGCTGGACGAGCTCGGTGGCCTCCAGGACCGCGGCCCCTTTCCAGACCCGTCGGGAGTGACTCCGCACGTCCTGAACCTACCGGGCAGGGTCGCGGCTTCCATCGGCTGCACGGAATGCACGCAGACTCCTCACACGATCGCTCGACCCGAAGCGGTCGGAGCCTCGTCCGCAGGCGGCGCGCTCGGCGGCGAGAGGGGATCGGGCCGGCGGGTCGGGGTGCGGGCATGCGGAGATCCTCTCTGCCGGGCATCCGGTCAGCGAGATCCCGCCGAGACCCTCACCCTCCCGCCTTCCAGCCCGCCCGGCGCAGGAGCGCCCGGATGCGCAGCTCCAGCTCCTCGGGATCGAAGGGCTTGGGCAGGTAGTCGTCACCCCCGGCTCGCAGGCCCTGCTTCACGTGCCCCGCGTCTCCCCGTGCGGAGAGGAAGAGGATCGGGATCGTCGCGGTCTCGGGGTCCTCCCGGAGCTGGGAGCACACCTCGTAGCCCGACATGCGCGGCATCATCACGTCGAGCACGATCAGGTCCGGCCGCTCCGCCTCCACGGCGGCCAGCCCCTCCACGCCGTCCGTGGCCTTCCGGACCTCGTAGTCGTCCTCCAGCGCCAGCTCGACCATGTCCAGGATCTCCTTGGCGTCGTCGACCAGGAGGATCTGGGGACGGCTCCGCGCGGGTGCCCGCGGGACCGGTATCGGCTCCTCGACGGGCCCCTCCGGCGGGACCTCCTCGACGGGCGCCACCTCGGGCGCGACCACCTCGGTGGCGGCCACCTCGGGCGCGGGGGGAGCGACCGCCGGCAGCCTCGCCGACAGCGGCTCCGGGGGCGCCAGCTCGATCAGGGGCGAAGGAAGGACCTCGCGCGGGTAGTCCGACAGGGGGATCATGCGAGCCAGCTCCTCCAGCGTCGTCACCCCCTCCTGGACACGCCGCAGCGCATCGTCGATGACGGTGACCACGCCCTCCGATCGGGCGATGTTCCAGATCGCGGTCTCCGTGGCCCCCTCGAGGATCGCCGTGCGCACGGCCTCGGTGACGGGCATCAGCTCGAAGAGCCCCAGCCGACCGCTGTAGCCGATGTACTGGCAGTGGGGACAGCCGGGCCCGACCCGTCGGATCGGGCCGCCGAGGTCGAGGGGCTCCATGCCCAGGCGCTCCCAGTCCTCCGGCACCGGGTCTCCCAGGATGCTGCAGACCTGGCAGACTCGCCGCACGAGCCTCTGGGAGACGACGCCGATCAGGGCCGCCGAGAGCAGGCTGCCCGACACACCCAGCTCCTGCAGCCGCCCCACTGCGGCTACGCAGTTGCCGGCGTGCAGGGTCGACAGCACCATGTGCCCGGTGTTGGCAGCTTCGACGGCCGCCTGGGCCGTGTCGCTGTCCCGGACCTCCCCGATCACCATCACGTTGGGGTCCTGCCGCAACAGCGCCCGCACGCTGCTGGCGAAGGTCACGCCGGTCTTCTCGTCGACCTGCGTCTGCATGATGCCCGGGAGGGTGTACTCGACCGGATCCTCGATGGTCACGATCGAGGTGGCCTCCTGGTTGAGGCGGTGGATCGAGGCGTAGAGCGTGGTGGACTTGCCCGAACCCGTCGGGCCGACCACCAGCAGCAGCCCGCGGGGACGCGTCAGCAGGCGGTAGTAGGCGGAGAGCTGTTCCGACTGCCACCCCAGCCCCCGCAGGTCCTGGCGGACCATGTGGGGATCGAGGATCCGGGCGACCACGTTCTCCCCGTACTGGCTGGGCATCGTCGCCAGGCGCAGGTCCACGGTGTGACCACCGAGGGTCACGGCGACCTTGCCGTCCTGGGGCCGGCGGCGCTCGGCGACGTCCATGCGGGCGAGCACCTTGAAGCGCCCGACGATGTTCTGCAGGCACCAGGTGGGCAGGGTGAGCACCTCTCGCAGCAGACCGTCCACCCGGAGCCGGACGCGCACATGCTCCCGCTGGGGCTCGAGGTGCAGATCGGAGGCTCCGCGCTCGATGGCGTTGATCAGGAGGAAGTCGACGAGGTCGACGTAGGTCGATCCCGAGCCACGACGCAGGTGACGGGCGATCGCCTCGGGGTCGAGCTCCAGCGAAGTCGGGGCGGTGGTCATGCCCCGGAGACGCTCGTCGACGCCAGCCAGCATGCGCTCGGCGACGGGCTCCATGTCGTAGTGGAGCAGGATCGCCTCCCGCAGCGCGGTCGGTGCGGCGATCACCGCCTCGACGGGGCCACCGAAGGCGAACTCCAGCTCCCGCAGCAGGTCCTGGTTCCGCGGGTCGGCCACGGCGACCCGGATCCTGCCCATGCGTCGGCCGATGGGCAGGACCTGTCGCCGCTCGGCGAAGGAGCGACCGATGCGCCAGACCAGGCTGGGGTCCACGTGCAGCCGCGTCGGATCCACGAACTCGGCCCCGGCCTGCATGGCCACGGCCCGGGCCACGTCGTCCTCTCCGACCGCACCGATGCGGACGAGGGCGACGCCGAGCAGGGTGCCCGGCTCCAGCTCCTGGACCTCCAGGGCCTCCTTGAGCTTCGCCTCCAGCAGGCCAGCCTCCATCAGGATCTCACCGAGCTTCTTGTTTCTCATCACGTCCTGACCTCCAGGGTCTCGGCGACGGGCAGGATGGCGGAGAAGCAGCTCCCCCCCCCGACCGTCGACGTGACCTCCATGCGCCCACCCATGGCTCGCACGAGCTGGTCGCAGATGTACAGCCCCAGCCCGGCCCCTCCCGCCTTGCGGGTGTCGCCTTGCTGGACCTGGTAGAACTTGTCGAAGAGGCACCCCAGGGCGCTCGTGGGAATGCCGCGGCCATGGTCCTGGACCCGCAGCGCCACCTCTTCCTCCAGGGCCTGGGCGCTCAGCTCGACCCTCCCCCCCTCGTCGCTGAACTTCAGCGCGTTGCGGACGAGGTTGCCGAGGACCTGCTGCAGGCGGAAGGGGTCGGCGCGGACGTGCACCCGGGCACCCGGGCCCACCTCGCAGGAGAGGGCGACGCCGTGCTGCTCGGCATCGCCGGTGTGGTTCTGGAGGGCTTCCTCGACGGCGGCGCCCGCGTCGACCCCCTTGCTCAGGTCGAGGGTGAGGTTGCCCCCTTCGAGCCGGGACGCGTCGAGCAGGTCCTGGACCATGCGCGTCAGCACCTCGACCTGGTCTCCGGCGCGACCCAGCAGGTCTCCCTGGCGCTCGGTCAGCTCGCCGCCCTTGCCCCGCCGCAGCAGCTTGATGTAGCCGTCGATCACGGTCAGCGGTGTCTTCAGCTCGTGGGTCACGACGCTCATGAAGTCCCGCTTGACCCCCTCCACCTCGACGCTGCGGGTCACGTCGCGCACGACCACGACCCAGGCGCTGCGCAGGGCCCGGGAGACGTCGGACACCGGCTGGGCGAACACCGTGAGGTTCTGGACGACCCCGTGGTCGGAGTAGTCGAGCCGCTGCTTCTCGTTCGCCCAGGCGTAGAGCGGGACCTCTGGCAGACCCGGGATCGCGGTCACCAGGGCGATGCCCTCCTCGAGCACCACGTCCCGGGAGGCCACGATCTCCCGGGCGGCCGGGTTGAAGCCCAGGACCCGCTCCTCGGCGTCGAGGAAGATCACGCCGTCGTTGAGCGCCTGGAGCATGGCCGACTGGACGGCGTTCTGGCCGTCCCGCTCCTCGATGCCGGCCACGAGGCTCGCTCGCATGCTCTCCAGGGCGTGGGCCAGCTCCCGGAATTCAGCCCCACCGGTGGGACTGGGGAAGGGAGAGGCCAGGTCCCCGTCGCCGACCCGGCCCGCGGCGAGGGCGAGGTCCTGCAGCGGCTGCGCCAGCGAGCGTCGCAGGGTGAAGGCCACCAGCAGGGTCGCCAGCGTGGTGACCACCACCCAGGCCAGGAGCACGCCGAGCACGTCCAGCGGCGGCGGGGACGGCTCGTGCTCGCGCTGGAGCACGGTGAGCGACCCCAGCAGGCGGAAGTGTGCCCGCCGGAGATCTTCGTCGCCGCCCCCGTCCTGCTCTTCGGCGCGTCGGGCCGACAGGGTCCAGCGGTAGTCCTTGAGGGCGTAGCCGACCTCCAGCGCACCGTCGCCGAGGGACCCCACGGTCTGCTGGACGCTGTCGAGGCGCTCGTCCTGCTCGGCCTGCTCGATCTCGTCGGCGAGCACACCCTGCTGGATCTCGGCCAGCTCCTCCATGAGCAGGGCGACCTGCACCGCCAGGTCTCCGGACTCCTCCTCGGTGTCGGGGAAGAAGACCGACGCCAGCGCCACCAGCACGATCCCGTTGAGCGCGCTCAGCAACAGCACGAGGCTGATCTGGAACCGGATCGACCGGAGGGGACCGGTCCGCGTGGAGGCCGGCTGGCTACGCTTGATCGACAACAGCAGGACTCCCCTCGCCCGGACGCACGTGGCAGGGTACCGCCTCGACCCGGTCGAGGGAACCGAAGGCCCGGGCTGGAGGGCGATCGATGGAGGGGTGCTACCGCGCTGCGTCCCCGGTCGAGCTCGCCCGCACCTGGAGCTCCCGGGTGCGACGGATCCACCACCAGGCGCCGAAGCCGATCAACACCAGGGGCAGGAAGGTCAACAGCGCCGTGGTGGCGAGGAAGGCCACCCGACTCTCCGCGTCCTGGTCGAAGCACACGGCGCAGGCCAGCGCCGTGCCGTGGCTGACCAGGACCGCCAGCATCAGAGGTAGACCCGCCAGTAGAGCACCGGCCAGACGCCGACCACGAAGAACCAGAAGATCCGCACGGTCCAGAAGGCGCTGTGGCCCAGGTCGTCCCGCACCAGGCGCTGGTGGGCCCAGGCCATCGCCGCCAGCGCCGCCAGGGCGTGCAGGCCGTGCAGCCCCACGATCAGGTAGAAGAAGGACCCCATCGCCGACGACGTCAGGGTGAGCCCCTCGCCGAGCAGGGCCACCCACTCGGCCCCCTGGAGGAGCACGAACAGCGCCGCCAGGGCGATGCCGAGGCGCATCGGTCGGAGCGCGGAGAGGCGGTCCCGCTCGTAGGCCCTCCCGGCGCGGTAGAGCAGCACGCCGCTCGCCACCAGGGCCAGCGTGTTGAGCGCCGTGGACTCGACGGGCAGCCGCGGCTGACCCAGGGGCGGCCACATCACCGCCCGGGTCTTCACGATCGCCACGGCGCTGATCAGGCCGGCGAAGAGCATCGTCTCCGAGAGGATGAAGATCAGCATGCCGAGCACGCCGTTGGGCACGACCTGGTCGACGTCCAGCGGAGGTCCCGGCTCGAGCGCGGCGGTGTGGGACTGGCTCATCTCGTCCTCCGGATCTCAGTGGTGCCCGGCGTCGGCGGGCTCGGCGTGGGGGTCCCCACCCCCGCCCTGCAGCACCTCCCACTCCGCCAGGCCGGCTTCGACCGAGGCCTTCGCCGCCTGGTTCTCCCAGTTGAGGCCGTCGTGCTCCATGACGTCGGGGGCCGTCCCCGAGTAGAAGAGCACCATGAACGCCAGGCAGGTCCCCAGGATGTAGAGGACGATGGGCCTCTCCACGTCGAGGTGCATGAAGTTCTTCGCCACCATCCAGGCCTTGACGCCGGCGATGCCGAAGGCCGTGACCAGCGTGACGACCTGGATCTCGAGGAACGGTCCCAGGACGCTGATGACCAGGAGCACCAGCAGGATCGCCCAGATCTTCACGTAGTTGCGGTGGTGACCCTCGTGGGTCTCGGAGGCGGTGTGTTCGGACATGGGGTGCGCCTACTTGGCGATGTAGAGGAGCGGGAAGAGGAAGATCCAGATGATGTCGACGAAGTGCCAGTAGATGCCGATGTACTCGACGCGCTGGAGCTCCCGGCCCTTGGCGGCGTCGGCCGCCACGAACAGCATGATCACGCAGCCGGCGATGACGTGCAGCGCGTGCAGGCCGGCGGCCGTGTAGTAGAAGGACCAGAACGGGTGGGAGGTGATCGTGTAGCCGTGGCTGATCTCCAGCGTCCACTCCACGGACTTCACGCCGATGAAGACGGCCCCACCGAGCACGGTCAGCAGCAGCAGCTTCGCCGCCTTCTTGCCGTCTCCGTCCTCGGCGGCGGCGTGGGCCAGCACGGCGCTCAGGCTGCTGGTGAGCAGCACGAAGGTGTTGAAGGCACCGATCCAGGTGTTGGTCACGATCGACTGGGAGGCCCAGTCCGGGTGGCCGAGTCGGTGCATCAGGTAGGAGGCCAGCAGCCCCCCGAAGATGACGATCTCGGAGGCGATGACCCACCACACGGCGAGGCGGCCGGTGGGCAGCCCCATGACGTCGCGGGTGGTGGCAACAGGCTTCTGCATCTCGACGTCCTCGGGGCTCAGGCGGGCTCGTTCTGAGGCCAGTAGTCCTCGTCGCGATCCGGGTGGCTGTACTCGTAGGGGCCGCGGAAGCAGGTGGGCAGCTCGTCCCAGTTGCCGTGGCCCGGCGGGGTCTGGGTGGTGGTCCACTCCAGGGTGTTGGACCTCCAGGGATTGGCCTCAGCCCGCTTCCCGGAGCGCAGGCTCTTGAAGACGTTCCAGAAGAAGACCACCTGGAAGGCGAGCATCACCAGCAGGGCGACGGTCGCCACGACGCGCAGCGCCTGCAGCGGATCCGTCGCCAGCTCGGGGAAGGACGAGTAGTCGTAGATCCGCCGGTGCTGGCCCGCCGCGCCGAGGAAGAAGAGCGGCAGGAAGGTGAGGTTGAAGGGGATGATGGTGCCCCAGAAGTGCACCTTGCCGAGCCGCTCGCTCATCATCCTGCCGGTCATCTTGGGGAACCAGTAGGTGAAGCCGGCGTAGGTCCCGATGATCGCGATGGGGAAGAAGGTGTAGTGGAAGTGGGCGACGACGAAGTAGGTGTCGTGGAAGTAGATGTCGCTGCCGCTGGCGCCGAGGAAGATGCCCGTGACGCCGCCGATCAGGAACTCGGCGACGAAGGCCAGGGCCCAGAGCATCGGGGTGGTGAAGCGGATCGAGCCGCCGAAGAGCGTGGCGATGTAGAGGAAGACCATCTCCGCGATCGGGATCGAGATCAACACCGTGGTGATGGTGAAGATGTTCGCCATGCGGGGGTCGATGCCGGCGACGAACTGGTGGTGGGCCCAGACGAAGAAGCTCAGGACCCCGGTGCCGATGGCGGTCAGCAGGATCGTCTTGTAGCCGAAGAGCTTCTTGCGGCTGAAGACGGGGATGATCTCGCCGGCGATGCCGATGGCCGGCAACAGCACCACGTAGACCTCCGGGTGGCCGAAGAACCAGAACAGGTGCTGCCAGAGGATCGGGTCGCCTCCGGAGGCGGGATCGAAGAAGCCGGTGCCGACCTGCTGGTCCATGAAGAGCATCACGGCGCCGGCGATCAGCGGGCCGACCGAGGCCATGAACAGGATGCTGGCGATGACGATCATCCAGACGACCAAGGGCACGTCCAGCGCCTTCATGCCCGGAGCCCGCGAGTTCATCGCCGTGGTGACGAAGTTGATGCCCCCCAGCAGGAAGGCCACGAACTCCAGGGCCACGGCGACCAGCCACAGGCTGGAGCCCATCGGAGTCAGGCTGTAGAGCTCCTGGGCCGACAGGGGCGGATAGGCCGTCCAGGCGCCGCCGAAGCCGCCACCGGGCACGAACAGCGACACCATCAGCACCACCGCGCTGAGCAGGAAGATCTGGAAGCTGAGGCGGTTGATGCGCGGGAAGGCCATGTCGTCCACGCCGCACATCAGCGGGATCAGGTAGTTCCCGAAGGCGGCGATGAGCACCGGCATCGCGACCCAGAAGATCATGATGCTGCCGTGGTTGGTGACCAGGGCGTTGTAGACGTCGGGGGTGATGATGCCGAAGCCGGGCACCTCTGACCCCGGCCAGGCGAGCTGCATCCGGAAGGCGTAGGCCATCGCCGCGCCCACCAGGCCCATCGCCATGCCCGTGACCATGTACTGGAAGGCGATCACCTTGTGGTCGGTAGACCAGAGGACCTTCTTGACGAAGCCCTCGTCGTGGTGGCCGTGCTCCACGTGCTCCGCGGTGGCAGACATGCTCAGTACCTCGGGGCCGACGCCATCCAGGCGTCGTGCTCTTCAGGGGTCTCGACGTAGACGCGGGCCGCCATCAGGCCGTGGCCGATGCCGCACATCTCCGCGCACTGGAAGTCGTAGTCGCCGGTCCGGGTCGGCTCGAACCACCCGGTGATGCGGCGTCCGGGGATCGCGTCCTGCTTGAGCCGGAAGGCGGGAACGCTGAAGCTGTGCAGCACGTCCTCGCTCTCGAGCTGGAAGTGGGTCACCGTGTCGACCATCACGTGCAGCTCGTCGGTGGTGCGGATGTCGTCGTCGGTGTCCAGCAGCCCGTCCGGCCCGGGGTGGACGAACTTCCACGTCCACTGGGCCCCGATGACGCGCACCGTCTGCTCGGGCTCCGGCAGGTCCTGCTTGACCTTGTGCCAGACCCAGATGGCTCCGATGATGATGAAGACGTCGCAGACGATGATCAGCCAGTGGGGGATCGTCACCCACCGCTTGTGGCGCGGGTCCTTGCCGGTCACGTAGAGGGCCTTCACGCCCTCCTTCGCCCGGTACTTCCAGAGGAAGTAGAAGAAGGTGGCCGCCGTCAGCCCACCCCAGAACCCCACCGAGATGAGGATCAACCAGATCAGGTTGTCGATGTTGTGGGCGTAGCTGGAGGCCGCCTCGGGGAAGAAAGGTAGTCGCATGCGGGGCTCTCTCCGACCCTCAGAGGACGAACAGGAAGACAGCGCCACAGAAGGCGCCGGCCATCACCATGGTGATCAGGAAGGTCGTGCGCGCCAGGCCGTCGGCGCTGTGGTTGCCGGCCATCGTAGGCTCCTGCTCGGTGGACGCGTCCGCCATCACGGGGACAGGGTCTGGATGTGGGAGATGACGTTCTTCATGGCCTGCTCGTCGGCGAGCGTCATCGCCATCGGGCGCATCTGGGCGCCGCTGACGTCGCGGCTGTCGGCGCCGCGCTGACCGGCCCTGAACTTCTGGAGCTGGGCCAGCAGGTACCAGTCGGCCTGCCCGGCCAGGGCGGGGGCGTTCAGCGCCTCGTTGCCCTCCCCGTCGGCCCCGTGACAGGCCACGCAGACGGCGTAGGAGGCCGCTCCGGCCGCGGGGTCACCGCCTTCGAGCGCCCCCTCCGGCCGGTGCGTGGGCAGGCCGGCGAGGTACTCGGCCACGGCGCTGATCTGCTCCGGCGTCTTCAGCGCCCGGGCCATCGGCCGCATGCGAGCGCCTTCGGCGTCGTCGGGGTGGGCGCCCCGGACGCCGTCGCGGAACTTGTTGAGCTGCGCCTGGACGTACCAGGACTCGAGGCCCGCGATCGCCGGTGCGCCCAGGCTCTGCTGGCCCTCGGCGGCGGCTCCATGGCAGGGCTCGCAGGTGCCGTAGAGGGCTGCGCCACTCGACACACTCCCCCCAACGGCGGATTGACAGCCTACGAACACGGCCCCGCTGAGCAGGACAGCGACGAAAGTGTTGCGCGTCGAGGGCATTGGACTCCTTCCATGCGATGTCGGCGGCCGA
The DNA here is from genome assembly GCA_964501915.1 of uncultured Enterobacterales bacterium. GTDB lineage: Bacteria > Myxococcota_A > UBA796 > UBA796 > CAJQPC01 > CAYFPX01. The sequence goes on along the minus strand of CAZCVP010000086.1, from coordinate 3,087 downwards.
TAATGCCCTGTCTGAGACACCGCCACCCCAAGCACAGAACTGTGCGAAACCCCACAGCATCCTGCGGCAGGTCATGAACTGAGATGTTGATGTTACAGCTCCTGTTCGGTTGCGCAAGTACGGACACGCCACGGGCACACGTGGAGGCGGCCCGCGTCGCGGAGCGAGATCCGGCCGCTGCCGCGCGGATCTGTGAACGCCTCCCCTCGAAGCAGGCCGGCGAGTGCCTGGCGCTGACCGTGGCCACGGTGCGTCAGCGGGACCTCGCCGCCGCGAAGTCTCTCTGCGTGCGGATCGACGACGAGCTCTGGTCGGACGAGTGCTGGTTCTGGATCGCCGAGGCCCAGGCGACCCTGGACGGGCCAGCCTCGGCGGTCACGACCTGCGGCCGAGCGGGACGCTTCGCCCGGGCCTGCGTCGGTCACCTCTGGCTGGACAGCGCCACCCGGCTCCACGAGGCCTGGCCGGAGGACCCGGTCCGCGCCTGGGGGCTGCACGAGCCCACGTCCTCCTGGGGGGCGGGGCTGGCCCGAGGCGCGGACGGCTCCCTCGCCGAGCGCCACGAGAGCACCTTCTTCGACGCCCGCTTCAACCCCACCGGAGCCGGCTCCGAGCCCCGCCCCGTCGACCTGTCCTGGTGCGTGGCCTTCGGGCCGCCGCTGGCCCGGCGCTGTCGCCAGGTGGGGGCCGCGACCCTCCAGCGCCAGCTCAACCGGGCCGCGATCGCCGGCCTGGATGCGGCTGCGCTCTGTGCCGAGGGGGACGTCGCGGCCCGCGTAGCCGCCGCCACCGGGCTGTCCTGGATCCCCCACCCCAGCCTGGATCAGAGGGCCGCGATGTGGGTAGATCGCGCCTGCAACCCTCGCCCCGGCGGACCCCGATGACACCTCTCCTCCTCGCCCTGTCGCTCGCCCAGCCTGCCTGCAGCGGAGACGACACGACCGACGACTCGGCGACGACCGACACCGACACCGACACCCACACCGACACCGACAGCGACAGCGACAGCGACACCGACACCGACACCGACACCGACACCACCGACCCGGTCTGGGAGGCGAAGATCACGGTGACCGGTCCGGCGGCGGGGGACCTGTCCTGCTACGGCGCCGGAGACCCGTGGAACAGCGACAGCGCCGACGCCACCTGCGTGGCCGAGATCGTCGTGCGGGGCGCGGCCCTGGACTGGGAGACGGGTGACGCCGTTCCCTCTCCGAGCCTCACCGTCCACGAGAACGACGACCCGGCGACCCCGCCCAGCGGCCTGGTCTCGGGAGCCGTCGACGGCCGCTACTCCTCGAAGATCAACGCCTGCTCCCCGCTGAGCGTCAAGGTCGAGGCCACCGACCATGTCCCGACCCTCCACACCCACCTGGTGGCGCCGCCGATCACGCCGCTGGACGGCGATCTGACCTCGATCCACTCGACGACCCACGCCGTGATCACCGCGCTCTTCGGCGTCTCGGTCGACAGCGCCCGGGGCACAGCGCTCGGCCAGGTCCTGGGCTGCGACGGCAACCCCGTCGAAGGTGCCCAGCTCATCGTGCGCGATGCCAGCGGAAGCTACGACCCGACGCACGTGGTCGGGTACTTCGCGGACAGCTTCCCCGACCGGAACCAGGAGTGGACCTCGGCCGACGGGTACTTCGTCGTGATGAACGCCCCGGTCGGCGCCACCACCGTCGAGGCCTGGCTCGTCGACAGCGCCGGCTCCACCCCCACCCTCTGGGGAGAGGTGCCGTCCTTCGTGGAGGCCGGCACCGTCACCGTGAACAACCTGCACCTCGGCCAGGCGGACGGCTACGACTGGCACCCGGACTGTCTCACGCCCTGCACCTGGTGAGGTGATCATTCATATGGGGGACGTCATTTGTAGGATACTGAACCGGTGTGGGCCGCGGATTCGAGTTCGTCCAAGGCGGCTTGGCCCGCGACGTGCGGGTGGGGCTGCTGGCCACAGATGCGGAGCGGGAGATCGGCCGGGCCCAGGGCCGGCTCCAAGCGGAGGGGGCCGCGGTCGAATCCACAGCGCATGGCGGGCGGGCGGCTACCACCAGGTGGGGTCGTTCCAGGGGATCTCGAAGCCCTCGATGATGGGGAGGTAGCCGGGCACGTCGTCTTCCGGCGGGACCTGGAGCGCCCCGTCGTCGACGCCGTTGCCCGTGTAGTCGCCGGAGGAGGGTGCGTAGGGACGATCGGAGCGGTAGGCGATCGACCTCGTCCCCACCAGGGTCCGCATTGGGGGGATGCCGTCCCTCGAGGTGAGGAGGTGTTGACGATAGGAACCTTCGGGGCTCCCGGACTCGCTCGCGTGGAGTTCGCCCACCAGGAGTTCCAGGCGACCGTCCCCCTCCACATCGGCCGAGATCATCCGCAGACAGCGTGCCAGCGACGAGGGCGAGGGTCGCGATCGAGCGGGTCATCGGTGCCTCCCTGTCTGTGAACACGGTGTCACGGACTCCGGCGAGCCTTCAAGGGGATTCCGGGGCGGGTGAGTCGATGAGGTCTCGGGCTCGGGGGGCGGGGTCGGCTCGGGGCGCGCCCCCCCCCCCACCAAATATAACCCCTGCCGCAGGCCCCGCCCGGTCAGC
>CAZCVP010000086.1:0-486 GCA_964501915.1 uncultured Enterobacterales bacterium | reverse complement strand
GCGCGGGGCGGGGGGGGGGGGGGGGTCTGGGGGGCGGCCCGCCCCCCCCCCGACTCCTCTTCTCACGAGTGCCGCTGCACGAGCCGGGTCAGCATGGCCGCCACCCGGCTCGCCAGTTGGATGAACTCCCGGGCTTCCTCGGCGTCCACCAGCCCCATGACCACCAGGCACTCCGCGTGTCCTGCGGCCTCGCCCACTTCCGCCCGAGCTCGTCCGAAGGCGTCCCGCTTCATGCCCGCGGTCCGACGGTTCAGCCCTTCGGTGGTGCCGGCCACCCCGGCTCCGGCCGATCTCAGGAGTTGGACCGCGAAGGACCGATACCCGCGGGGCACCTCATCCGACAGGGTCTTGGCGGCTCTCAGCATCTCGAGGCCGACGGTGTAGACCTCCATCTTGTGGTGGGGAAAGGAGCTGGAAGGGCTGTGGTTCATGGGGTCCTCCGGGGGTGCGGGGCGGCGACGCCCTCACCCTGAGGGCGGTGTCGCC
>CAZCVP010000085.1:0-29768 GCA_964501915.1 uncultured Enterobacterales bacterium | reverse complement strand
CGAGCTCCCCGACTGGGTCCACCGGGTCCGGGACCGGGAGGGGTTCTGAGGCCGGTCTCGGAGGCCGCCGAGAGTGGTGGAAGCAGTAGAACCCGTCTGGGGCTCGGACGATCTCCAGCACCACGCGCCCGGTCCCAGGCTCGTCCTCCAGGCAGACGGTGCCGTTGGTCAGGGTCAACGACCGCCCGACTGAAGTGAAGCCGTCCGGACAGCACTCCGGCACCGGGAACTCATCGAGCCAGCACTCCGTCTGGTCCTCCAGATCGTAGCCCACGTAGAGCTGGACGACGGGCACTGCCTGGACGACCTGGTCGTGGGCGAGACCCTCAGTGACCTGGTGGTGGAGGACGCCGGGGCCGCACACCTGCTGCTGGGCTGGCGCTACCCGTGACGAGTCGGACACGGCGGGGGCCGCGCGGTCGGGTCGCCAGCGACCGTGCGGCCACCGCTGACGCGGCCACGGCCACGACAGGAACAACAGCCAAGCCGTGCTCCCCGCTCCCCGGCAGCCACCTTCCCTGTCGGAGCCCGACTACGATGCAGGGGTGACCTCGAGCGTCCTGCTGCCCTGGTTCCTGCTGGCCGCCTGCCGATCCGGCCCGGAGCAGCTCGTCGACACCGGCACCCCCGGCGCCGGAGACAGGGCGAGTCCGTCCGGCGACTCTGTGCCGTTCGAAGACACCGGTGCTCTCGACGCTGACGACGACCGCTGGACCGTCGATGAGGACTGCGACGACCACGATCCGACGACCCATCCTGGCGCCTCCGACACCTCCGGCGACGGCGTCGACCAGGACTGCGACGGCGTCGACGGCGTCGATGCTGACGGAGACGGCGTGGCCTCGGAAGGGAGCGGCGGCTCCGACTGCGACGACGAGGACCCGGGGGTCTCGCCTCTTCAGACGGAGGTCTGCGACAACCACCTGGACGAGGACTGCGAGCCACGCTCCCCGGCCTGTGGCCTGCCTGCGGAGTTGTCCCTGGGCGACGTGGCCGTGCGGCTGGACGGCGCCTCTGGCGACTAGGTGGGCTCGCGCCTGGCCGGCGTCGGAGACGTCGATGGCGACGGTCACGACGACCTGCTGCTCGGGTCACCCAACAACGCCGCGCAGGGGGAGAAGGCCGGCGCGGCCTACCTGCTCCTGGGCCAGGCCGAGCCGAGTGGAGGCGACCTCGCAGATCGGGCCATCCGCTACCTCGGCGAATCCGAGGACGACCGCTTCGGGTACTCCGCGGCGGGCGCCGGCGATGTCGACGGCGACGGCCTCGCAGACTGGATCGTCGGCGCCGTGAGCTCTGACGCGGCCGGCCAGAGGGCCGGCGAGGCCCTGCTCTTCCTGGGCACTGGGCACCCCGGTCCCGGAGGGTCGACCACCGCTGCCGCGCGCCTGCAGGGAGAGGCGGAGGACGACCACGCGGGCTGGTCCGTGGCGGGGCTGGGGGACCTGGACGGGGACGGGTTCGACGACGTGGCCGTGGGCGCCGTGCGGGAGTCCACGAACCAGGAGTGGTCCGGGGCCGCCTACGTGGTGCTCGGCGGGGAGAGCTGGGACACCCGGAGCCTCGCAGAGGCCGACGCCGTCTACCATGGCGTGGCCTACCGGGACTACGCAGGTCGCCGCCTGAGCGGCGGCGGCGACCTGGACGGCGATGGGCTCGACGACGTCGCCGTGACCTCCGACGGGGAAGAGAACCAGGGCCTCGTCAGTGTGGTCCTGGGGCGAGCGACGCCTGTCAGCGAGCGTCTGGACGCCGCGGACGCCGTGTGGACCGGCGAGGCCCCCGGAGACTACGCCGGCTACGCCCTCTCCGGCGCAGCCGACCTCACCGGTGACGGCTACGCCGATCTGGCCATCGGTGCGCCCGGCAACGACGAAGCCCACGCTGACGGTGGCACGGTCTACGTGGTGGAGGGAGCCGCCGAGCTGTCCGGTGGCCCGCTGCGCGAGGTCCCAGTCCGCGTCCACGGCGCATCCATCGACGACCTGGCCGGCGGCGCCGTGGACTCGGGCAGCGACGTCGACGGGGATGGAGCGCCCGACCTGTGCGTGGGCGCGGAGGGGGCGGCGCTCAATGGTCCCGAGTCCGGGGTGGCCTACCTGCTCTGGGGAGGCCCTGGCCTCACGGGCGGCGATCTGGACGACGCCGCCGTCCGGGCGCTGGGCGAGGACTGGGGGGACCACGCGGGCGGTGGCGTGGCGGGCATCGGCGACTTCGACGGGGACGCCTTCGGCGACCTGGCTATCGGCGCCCCGGGCTTTCAGGGAGCGAACGCCTACGGCGGCGCCACCTACCTGCTGCCCGGGACGGGAGACTGACTGGACCCGGACGGGAGCCGGAGCGACACTCGGTCCCACGGCGGGCCGGGGGCATCCCTCTGGTGGGGCCGGGGAGGCGGAGGGCCCGGTACAGTGGCTCAGGCTATCATCGCCTCGTGAAGCTCCTCCCCCCCATCGTCCTGGACCACGACGCCCTGGTCGAACACCTCTCCAAGGTGTCCGGCCTTCAGGCGGCGTGGCTCTTCGGCAGCCGGGCCCGGGGAGATGCCCGGCCGACGAGCGACATCGACGTCGGTGTCTTGATCGCGCCGGAGGAGGTCCCAGCGGGGCTCGAGTCCTTCGGACTCGGCGAGAGCCTGACCGTCGCGCTGGGCCTTCCGAGTGGCGCCATCGATCTGTTGGAACTGCGCGGGACCTCGCCCCTGATCGCACACCGTGTCCTCATCGATGGCCGTCTGCTCCTCGACGGCGATCCTGCGGCACGGATCTCGTTCCAGGAGGCCTCTCTTCGCCGCTATGTGGCGGCGAGGCGCCTCCGGGAAGAGGCGGCCACCGCCCGCGCAACTCGTCTGGGGACCCGATCGGCGTGACACCGGATCGCCTGCGCATCGACGAGCGGCTGGAGCGCATCGAGGAAGGCCTCCGCGGGCTCGCTGAGGCCCGCGCGACGCCGCTGGAGGCCTGGCGGATCGACGCGATGCTCCAGGCCGCCACGGAGCGCCGCCTGCAGGTCGCCGTCCAGGCCGCCATCGACATCGGCGGTCACCTCATCGCCACCCAGGGCTGGCGCACAGCCGAGACCTACGGCCAGGTCTTCGAAGAGCTCGGAAGACGTGGGGTCCTGGCCGGCGACCTGGCGGCCCGCATGGTCCAGGCCGCCGGCCTGCGCAACATCCTGGTGCACCAGTACCTGGACCTCGAAGTCGATCGTCTGCATGCCTCTCTCGCGGGGGCCGAGAGCGATCTGGCTGCATTCTGCGCCAGCGTCCTGGGGTGGCTGGACGCCCTTCCCTGACCGTCCGGAGGGCCCGATCGTCTGCCACGGGAGTGGCACGGGTCTCGCCTGCCAGACTCGAGCCCGACCTACGGGCTCTCGGCCAGCCGCCTCCCCCTTGCGTCGCACGGCCCGTAGGAGCGCGCGGCTCGCTGGCTCGCCGTGCTTCCAACGGGCCGTAGCGCCTCACCTGTGGTTCCGGGCGACGACGCCCTCGCCCCGTCAGGGGCGGCGTCGCCCGGAACCACAGGAGGCGACCAGCACGACGGCCTCGTCCGGCTCCCGTCAGCCGTGCAGGTTCACGTGCACGGTCCACGGGTCCCGTCTCCCGCGAACGTCACCCGGCCCACGTCCCCCCGTGCCCGTGAACGCGCCCGTCACCCGGCCCACGTCCCCCCGTGCCCGTGAACGGCCCGGAGGGGGGCGAAAGCCCGACCGCAGGGAGGGACCGTACGGCCCGTCACCCCGCCGCGATGGCGGCGCAGACATCTGGACGACTCCGAAACCCGAGTCAGAGCAACGCGATATCCCCTCCCCACAGAGCGAGACGTCGTCATTTGCATTCTCGTCGACCACGAGGTCGAGTTTCGGGGCCTGGGCGGCGTTTCCTGGCCAGTGAGAGGAGCTCGGCGGGACCATCTCGGTCGCAGGCGACCTTGATGTTCCATATTCTGGAATATAGAATAGACCATGCTCCGCCCCCAGGACGTCGTCGTGGCCGTTCAGCTCCGCAGCGATGCGCTGCAGGGCCGGCCCCGGTCCACCTACGCCGGGCTGGGGCTCGCGACGGGCCTGAGTGCATCCCAGTGCCACGGCGCGGTGGGTCGCCTGGAGGCGGCTGGGTTGAGCCTGCGCAATAGTGCGGGCGCCGACAGCGTCCCGCTCGAGCCGTTGGGCAGACTCCTGCTCCAGGCGGTGCCCTTGTGGCTCTATCCCGAGCACCAGGGCTCGCCGGGCGCGGTGCGCGGGGTGCCGACGGCGTGGTCGGCCACACCGCTGTCCGGGGTGGTGGTCAGCCAGCGGGTCGTGGTCTGGCCCCATGCCCAGGGTGTGGAGGCTGGAGATGGTCTGGCGCCGGTGCACGCCTGCATCCTGCGCGGCCCGTGTGTGCCGGGCGAGCCTCGCTACAACCCTCGTTTGCACCAGATCCTGGCCCTGGTGGACGCAGTGCGGCTGGGCCGTCCTCGGGACCGGCGGGAGGCCGCGGCGCTCCTGAAGGGCCTGGGCTACTGTCCCTGAATGCTGGACGCGATCGCCCAGGTGGCCGACGACCTGGAGTCCCTGGGCTTCGAGGCCGTGTTCACGGGCGCGAGCACGCTACCGCTGCTGGTGACGGATCGGGCGGTGGCCGCCGATCTCCGGTCCACCAGAGACGTGGACGCCATCGTCTCCGTCCGGGACCTGGGCCACTACCACGGGCTCCAGGCCAGCCTTCGACGCCTGGGCTACCGGGACGGCCTCGCGGAGGACGACCCACTCTGCCGGCTGTGGCGAGGAGACGTGCCGGTCGACTTCATGCCGACCCCCGACCCGGGGGTGGGCACCGACAACCGCTGGTTTGCGCCGGGGTTCCAGCGACCCGCCCGGTCGGTCCTGCCCAACGGTCGCTCAGCTGCCCACCTGGACGCCGTGTACTTCGTGGCAGCGAAGATCGAGGCCTTCCGCGACCGCGGCCGATTGCGGGACGGACTGTTGGACTGGTACGGCTCGGCGGATCTGGAGGACCTGATCGCTCTGGTCGATGGGCGCGCGGAGCTTGGCGCCGAGATTGGCGCCGCGCCAGAGGACGTGGCGGGGCTCATCGGCGTGTGGGCCTACCAGGTCCTCCAACATGCTCGAGTGGCCGATGTCCTGGCCGGCCACGGCTCGTCACCGGGACGTGTGGGGCTGCTGGTGGACCGGCTGACGGCTCTGGTGCGGTGAGGGCAGATCAGGCACCTCTCAGCGAAGGACCCTCCGACGCCTGGTCGTGGTGGACACCCGGGACCTCACTGGCCAGACCCGGGTCCTTGCCCACCAGAGACGCCCCGCCCGACCTACGGACTCTCGAACATCCGGCGCAGCACCCGAGCCGCCAACTCCCTGGAATCACGGAAGCGGTCGGTGCCCTTTCGGCCTCGAGACCGCGACGTTGGTGCCAGCACCGTACCAGGGCCCCGCCGCAGATCACCCCAACCCCCTGAAGTGAATGGCACCCCCGACGCGATTCGAACACGTGACCTACGGATTAGGAATCCGCCGCTCTATCCAACTGAGCTACGGGGGCAGTACCCTCCCCTAACCCGCCCCCCCGCACACCATGCTCCTCCTCCTCGCCCTCGCCTGCACCGACCCCGAGCCCGTCGACACCGGGCCCACCGAGCGCCCCTGGACCCGCGAGGTCCCGCCGCTGGACCTCTCCCTGCGGGACCGCACCTGGCAGCGCGGCATCATCCACCTCCACTCCCCCTGGTCCCACGACGCCTGCGACGGCGAGGGCATCCTCGACGGGGAGCCCAACGCCCAGTGTGTGGTCGACTTCCGCGAGGGGCTGTGCGTCAATGCCCTGGACTTCGCCTTCGTCACCGACCACCCCAGCTACATGGCCTGGCAGGAGTACCGAGAACTCCTCTGGATCGAGGAGGGCGACGAGGAGCTGCCGAACGCCAACCGCATGCTCTGCCCCGACGGCCACGAGGTCGTCCTGATGCCCGGCTACGAGGACGACCTGATGGCCGTCGGCCTCGACGCCCACCAGGACGGCACCATCGAGGACCGCGACGCGGCCTACACCACCGGCACCGGCGAGACCATCCAGACCGCCCGCGACCTGGGCGGGGCGATGCTGATCAACCACACCGAAGGCCGCGAGCTGGCCGACCTCGAGGTGCTCCAGGACGCCGGCCTGACCGGCGTGGAGGCCTTCAACCTGCACGCCATGGTCGACCCCAACATCCGCAAGGACGACCTGGGCCTCGACGCCTACGGCTGGGTCAGCGACGTGGCGGACTTCCTCGACCCCTACGCACCGCTGACCTCGGACCTCGTCTTCCTGGGCATCGTGCAGCACCAGGAGGTGAGCGAAGCCACCTGGGACGCCCTCTCCGCACGAGGTCCCAGCGTCGGTGTCGCCGGCACCGACGCTCACCGCAACGCCCTGCCGATGCTGATGGCCGACGAGGAGCGGGTCGACTCCTACCGCCGCATGAACCGCTGGTTCTCCAACTGGCTGCTGACCGACAGCGACGGACCCGAGGACCTCCAGGAGGCGCTCGAAGCCGGTCGCAACCTGGTCGTCTTCGACGTCTTCGGCCGCCCGGCCGCACCCGACGTGCACGCGATCACCGAGGGCGGCGATCGGGTCGAGCTGGGGGGCACGACCTCCGGTGGCACCCTGTCGGTGAGCTGTCCCCGACTCTCGACCGACTCTCCCCGGGGGCCGCAGGCGCCCGAGTTCCACGTGGTGGTGCTCCGAGACGGCGAGACCTGGGCCGTTGGCTGCGGCGAGCACACCCTGGACGGGCCGGGGGTGTACCGTGTCGCGGTCGACATCACGCCCTGGCACCTCGTGGACTTCCTCGATGGGGAGGAAGACTGGATCCACCGGGTGCCCTGGCTGCTCTTCAACCCCCTGCACGTCGAGCCCGGCCCGTCATGAACACCCCTACCCTGGACCTCGGCTCCCTGCTGACCGGGCTCGTCGGCGGTCAGCGTCCGCTCGATCCCCGCGACCTGGAGGGGGTCCACGACCCGGCCCAGCTCTCCCTGCTCCAGCAGCTCCTCGCGCTCCAGGAACAGCTCCACTCCCTTCGCTCCGAGGGGCTGTCCCTGGAGTCGATCATCGAGAACCAGCGCCTGGAGAGCGTGGGCATGCTCGCCGGCGGCATCGCCCACGACTTCAACAACCTGCTGATGGGCGTGCTGGGCAACGCGAGCCTGGCGCTCCTGCAGCTCGAGGGCTCCCACCCCGCCCGCCCCACGGTGCGGCGGATCGAGCGCAGCGCCCAGCGGGCCAGCGAGCTCACGCGCCAGATCCTCGCCCTGTCCGGCCGAGGCCGCTTCCTGGTCCGACCGATCCAGACCACGCAGCTCGTAGCGGAGCTGGTCGAGCTGCTCAAGGTGTCGATCTCCGGCCGCGTCGAGCTCCAGCTCGCCCTGGCCGAGGACCTGCCACCGGTCTCCGCCGACGCCACCCAGCTCCAGCAGCTCCTCGTGAACCTGGTCTCCAACGCCTCCGACGCCCTCCAGGACCGCCCGGGCACGATCACGGTCACCACCGAGCTCGTGCACGCCGACACCGCCCTGCTCCGCGGCGCGGCCCTCCCCCACCCCCTGGAGCCCGGGCCGGTGGTCAAGCTGGAGGTCTCGGACACCGGCCAGGGCATGGACACCGAGACCCGGGCCCGCATGTTCGACCCCTTCTTCACGACCCGCCCCGGGCACCAGGGCATCGGCCTGGCGGCCATCCAGGGCATCGTGCGAGGGCACGGCGGAGCGCTGCTGGTCTCCACCAGCCCCGGCGACGGGACCACCGTCGCGGTGCTGCTGGCGCCCTGCCCCCCCGGAGAGGAGGAGCGGTCCCTGCCGCCGGTGACCGAGGGCTCGCTGCCGGGCGAAGGCACCGTGCTGGTGATCGACGACGAGCCCATCGTGCGGGTCTTCGCCCGGGAGAGCCTGGAGATCGTCGGCTACGAGGTCCTGGAGGCCGAGCACGGCGAAGAGGGCATCGGGATCCTGGAGCGGGACCCGAGCGCCGTCGACCTGGTGCTGCTGGACCTCACCATGCCCGGCCTCAGCGGCAGCGAGACCTTCGCCGGGCTGCGGCGCATCCGGCCGGACCTCAAGGTCCTGCTCAGCAGTGGCTACAGCGAGGAGGACGCCGCCCAGCGCTTCCGGGGTGGACGCCCCGCCGGCTTCCTGCAGAAGCCCTACCGGGCCCTGGACCTCGTCGAGCGGGTCCAGGAGCTCATGTGGCGGGGGTGATGCCCAGCTCGGCCAGGGCGTCCTGGGTCGGGTCCCCGCCTGCCGCGACCACCGCGTCCAGCGCCGCACTGCGATCGGCGACGCGCCTGTTGCGCACCTCGCCGAGGGCCTTGGCTTCGGCCAGGCCCTTGTCGAGCACGGCGGAGATCGACACCCGCAGCTTGGTGCCGGTGAAGAAGCGCTTGCCGTAGCGGGCCAGCGCGGCGGGGTCGATCTCGAAGCCCAGGCCCGGTGTGGTCGGGATCTCGAGCTCGCCGCCCTCGTGGAGCCACGGGGTCTGCAAGAGGCCGTCCCGACCCTTCGGCACCCAGCCGGGCGGGTCGAAGGGGTACTCCAAGTACTTGCCGTCGCGACTGCCGGAGGCGGCGAAGAGGTTGAGGTTGATGGCGAAGCCGATGCCGTTGGTCCAGGTGTGCGGGGTGTAGCGGGCACCGGCCGCCTCGGCGCGGCGGGCGATAGCCAGGGTCTCCGCCAGCCCGCCGGTGAACACGGCATCGGGCTGGTAGACGTCGTAGCAGCCGCGCTCGATCATCATCGAGAGCTCCGGCAGCCCCTGGTTGTTCAGCTCGCCCCCGGCGATGTCGATCCCGGTCGCGGCGGTCAGCCGGGCGAGGTCGTCGTAGGCGTCGAAGGGCAGCGGCTCCTCGACCCAGGAGTAGCCGAGCTCATGAGCCCGCGTGCAGAAGGCGAGCGCCCGGTCGTAGTCCCACTTGGGGGCGTCGGCGAGCACGGCGACGCGCCAGCCCTGGTTGGCGTCCACGCCAAGGATGACGTCGTCGGACAGGCCCTTGCGGGTCTCCTCGAGCTGGGCGAGGTCCTCCTCCAGGGTCCAGTCGTGGACCCGCAGCTTGACGGCGTCGAAGCCCTCGGAGAGACGGGTCTTGACCTCTTCGAGCCGCTCGGCGCCGGAGCGCACCTCGCCGGTCGAGGCATAGAGCTTGACCTTGCCGCCGCGGCCCCCGAGCAGCTCCCAGACCGGGACGCCGCGGGAGCGAGCCACCAGGTCCCAGCAGGCGGGCTCCAGCCAGCCACAGCGCCAGCCCAGGTAGCTCATCTCTCGGATCCGCTGGCGCACACCGGCGATGTCGTCGGCCCGCTCCCCGAGGAAGTAGGGCCCCAGCAGGTCGCCGAGCCCCCGGCGCTCCCTGCCCATCGCCGGGGCCGCGCTCCAGCCCTCCGCTCCATCGGCGGTGGCGAGCCGCACCAGGGTGAACCGGTTCTCCGTCTGGGCGAAGCCGGGGATCCAGGAAGGGTGGAAGGGCGCTGGGAGCGGGACCTTCACGTGCCAGAGGTCGATGCGAGAGATCTTCATGCAAGGTGTGTATCCAGCGAGACGCGGTAGGGTCGCCCCGAATGAACCCCCGCCGCGCCCTGGTCGTGATCGGGGTCCTGACCGTGGCCCTCGGGGCCTCCGCCGCCTGGCACTGGACCCCGACCTTCGACGAGCCCAACCACCTCGAGATGGGCCGCCGGATCCTCCAGCAAGGGGACTGGTCCCGCTTCGACAACTCCAAGATGCCGGTCAGCGTGTTCAATGCCCTGCCCTGGCTGCTGTCGGAGGGGGCCGATCCACGGCTGCGCTGGTGGCTGGCCCGGCTGCCCCAGCTCGGCTGGCTGCTGGGCACCATGCTCCTGGTCCATCGGTGGGCCCGCAGGCGCCGACCCACGGCCCCGGCGGTCGCCCTCGGTGCCGCCGCCCTGGTGGCCTGGGACCCGAACCTGGTGGCCCACAGCTCCCTGGTGACCACCGACGCCCCCGCCACCTTCTTCGTCCTGGCCGCGGCCTGGACCTGGGTGCGGGCCCTGGAGCGGCCCGATCGTCGGCGCTCGGCGATCGCCGGGGCGGTCTTCGGGCTCGCCCAGGCCGCCAAGTTCACCTCGGTGTTCCTGGTCCCGATCCACGCGCTCGTGGCGCTGGCCTGGTGCGCCTTCGCCCGCACCCTGCGGCCCCTCAGAGCCCTGCCGGTCTTCCTGCTCACGGCCTGGCTGGCACTGAACGGTGCCTACGCCTTCCAGGGCACCTTCACGCCGACCTCCGAGATCTCCTGGCAGAGCCGGACCCTGGAGCCGCTCTCCGGGATCGACCTGCCGCTGCCCGTCCCCCGCCCCTGGGCCGAGGGGCTGGACTGGGTGAAGTCCGACGACGATCGCGGCCACGGCAACGTCTACCTCGACGGGGAGATGACCCCGGGGGGGCAGGACGACTACTTCCTGCGCGCCCTGGCCTGGAAGGTCCCGCTGCCGCTGCTGCTCCTGGGGCTGGGGGGGCTCTTGGCGGGCGCAGTCGAGCTCGCGCGAGACCGCAGGGGCCGCCTGGACAGCCTCGGTCTGCTGGTCCCGCCGCTGTTCCTGCTGGCCTGGTTCTCCATCCCGTTCAACTTCCAGCTCGGCGTCCGCTACTGCCTGCCGGTCCTGCCGTTTCTCGCCCTGGCGGCGGCCCGTCTGCCGGCGAAGTGGCTCCTGGGAGGCGCCGCCTGGGTGCTGATCTCCCACCTGAGCTGGTGGCCCTGGACCCTCTCCTACTTCAACGAGCGCCTCGTCGACCGGACCCAGGCCTGGCAGCACCTCGCCGACTCGAACCTCGACTGGGGCCAGACGGGCCGCGCGGTCGAGGCATGGCGCGAGGAGAACCCGCGTGGCCTGGTCGACCCAGCCGTGCCGGCTCCCGGTCCCCTGCTGGTGTCCGCCAACGCGCTCACCGGCGTGCTGGGAGATCCGGCGCGGATGGCCTGCCTGCGCACCCACCACCCGCCGACCCGGCACCTGGCCTACGCGGCCTACCCCTACGCGCTCACCCTGGACGACCTCGGCGCCTGCTTCCCGACCGTCCGCCCCCCCCTCGACCCCAGCGGTTCACTGCCTTCGGGCGATCACCTCCTCGTGCTGCACTTCCGCGGCGAGGCGCAGCTCAGCGTGGCCGGTGAGACCTGGACCGGTCAGGGCTCGAGCGAGCGGCTGCTCGGGGTCGCCGTGCGCGCGACAGGCGCCTGGTCCGCGCAGTGGTCCCACCAGGGCCCCGACTTCGCCGTCTACCTCGACGGTCAGCGGCTCGTGGACCAGGAGGTCGCCCCGTAGGGGGGAAGCTCGGGCACGAAGGTCCACACGGGCGCCAGCACCTCGTGGGGCCGCGCCCCCGGGCCGTGGGCCTGCCACCAGCGCAGGGCCCCTTCGAAGGTGCCCTGCTGGGCCGCGGCCTCGACGAAGACCGCCCAGTCCGCCTCTTCGGCGCCCCCGCCGGGATCGGCGCACACCCGGAGCTGATCGTCGAAGAACGGGATGTCCCCCGGGTCGTGGTGGTGGAGGCCGAAGTTGTCCGGGGCGTAGAAGCTGTCCGGGCGATTGGTGCCCCCGAGGACCGAGTAGGGCCGCCGGCGCACCGGGACCCGGGCGTCGTCGATGGCCGCGGAGGCCACGACCCAGGTGCTCACCACGTTGTGATCCCGCAGGCCGAAGGTATTGCGGCAGCGCTCGTGGGTGCCCTGGGGGGCCATGTCCCCCCAGCTCAGCTCAGGCTCGCACAGCGCCCCCCGGTAGCGGCCGGTCAGGAAGCGCCGGTTGGCCGGCCCCCAACCCGCGGCCCACAGCAGCTCCTCGGCGTGACAGAAGCGCCGCCCGTGGTGCTCCAGCAGCGCGGCCCACGCCTCCACGCGGCCCGCTTCCAGGCCGTCCTGGGGCCATGGGTCGCCGCCGCGACCGGGAAAGGGGAAGGGATCGATGCAGAACGGCGCCACGTCGACGGCCAGCGCCACCACCTGGTCCTCGCCGAACGCCTCGCGGAGGTCTCCCAGCACCGCGGTGCCGCCCCCGATCTGGACCATGCCCGCCGGGCAGGGCCCGGGGGGGAGAACAGGCGGGGGCGTCCAGCGCGTGCTCCCGCAGGCCAACAACCACAGCCACGTCACAGGCCCATGGTGTCAGACCGCGGCCGTCCATGCCCAGGACCGGGGGCCCGACTATGCTGGCGCGATGACCCCGGACCGCCTCGCCGTGGGCCCCTTCACCCTGCTCACCCCCGTGGGCAGCGGCGGCATGGGCGAGGTCTGGCGCGGTGTGCACGAGGAGCAGGGCATCTACGTGGCGATCAAGGTCCTCACCCGGGACCGGGATCGCGATCCCCGCCACGTCGCGGCCTTCCAGAACGAGATCCGGGCCATGGCAGCCCTGGACCACCCGGCCATCGTGCGCATCCACGACTACGGCCTGGTGCCGGCGGGTCCCGGTCCCACCACCGAGCTCTTGCGCGCCGGACGCCCCTACCTGGTCATGGAGCTGATCGAGGGTGGCTCCCTGTCCCGCGCTCGAGAGGGCCTGTCGTGGCCGCGGCTGCGCGCGATCCTGCTCACCGTGCTCGACGCGCTGGCCCACGCCCACGCCCGGGGCATGGTGCACCGGGACCTCAAGCCGGAGAACGTGCTGCTCGACCTGGGCGGCGACACCCTGAAGGTCTCGGACTTCGGGCTCGCCCACGCGCTGGACTGGAGTCCCTCGGAGATGACCGGCCAGACCCTCATCCAGGGCACGCCCGCCTACATGGCGCCGGAGCAGTTCATCGCGAGCTGGCGCGACTACGGTCCCTGGACGGACCTCTATGCCCTCGGCTGCATGGGCTGGGCGCTGGCCACGGGCGTGCCCCCCTTCGGTCGACAGGGCGACCTCCGGACGCTCCGCCGCTCCCACGCCCGCCAGCCGCCACCGCCCTTCCACCCGCGCTACCCGGTCCCCGAGGACCTCGAGCCCTGGCTGCGGCGGCTGCTGGCCAAGCGGGCCCACCACCGCTTCCGACGGGCAGCGGATGCCCGCCTGGCCCTCGAAGGCCTCGGCGAGCCGATCTCCGTCGCCCCGGCCGGACCGGTCTGCGGGAGCCAGCCCCTGATCACGCAGGAGACCATCGCCGACGAGGAGGACCTCTCCGAGACGCGCACGCTCGTCGAGACCGGTGCCTTGGAGTGGATCACCGTGGCGGGCGACGAAGAGAGCTTGCGCACGCCGATCCGCGTCCCGGACCTGCCGGAGGAGTGGCGGCCGGCGCGCTCCGAGGGACGCGGCACGGTGCTCGACGGCGTCGGGCTGGGGCTGATCGGGCTCCGAGAGCTGCCGGTCCTCGGACGCGAAGCCGAGCAGGACATCCTCTGGCGGCTGTTGCGCGAGGTCCACACCACCCACACCCCCCGCGTGGCCGTGCTCCACGGCCCAGCCGGCTGCGGCCGCACCCACCTGGCGCGCTGGTTCTGCCAGCGGGCCGAGGAGGTGGGGGGGGCCATCACCCTGCGGGTGGTCCACCAGGAACACGGTGGACGCCACCAGGGCCTCATCGGCATGGTGTCCCACCACCTGGGCACCCGGGGCCTGCCCCGTCTCGCCGCCTTCGAGCGGGTCGAGGACCACCTGGCCGCCGCCGGCCAGCACGACGAGTCCGAGTGCCACGCGCTCACCGAGCTGGTCTGCCCGGCCACGGACCAGGACCTCCCGGGGCTCGCCCGGCGCGTGCGCTTCCAGAGCGCCCGGGAGCGCCACATCCTCGTCGAGCGCCTGCTGGCCCGGATCTGCAAGGAGCGCCCGCTGATCCTCTGGCTCGGGGACGTCCACTGGGGGGCCGAGTCGCTGTCCTTCGTCCAGGGCCTCGTCGCCGCCCCGGAGGCTCGACCGATCCTGGTCCTGGCGACCGCGCAGGACGATGCCCTGGCCCACCGACCGGCCGAGGCCGAGCTGCTCTGGGACCTCTCGACCCGCACCGCCGCCACCTCCCTGGAGATCGGACCGCTGGACCGGGCCCGCCACGCCGCCCTGGTGCGCCGGGTCCTGGGCCTCGAGGGCGACCTCGCCCGCCGGGTCGAGGACCGGACCGCCGGCAACCCGCTGTTCGCGATCCAGCTCGTCGGGGACTGGGTCCAGCGGGGCGTGCTGGAGCCCTCCCCCACCGGCTTCCGCCTCGCCTCGGGCAGCGAGCCCCGGCTCCCGGACGACCTCCACGCCGTCTGGACGGCGCGCCTCTCCGAGCTGCTCACCGATCGGCCGACCGCCCACGGACGCGCCCTGGAGCTGGCCGCGACGCTGGGCATGGAGATCCACGACGACGAGTGGGGCGAGGCCTGCGGGCGGGCCGGCCTGGAGCTGCCCGCCGACCTCGTGGAGGACCTCTGTGTGCAGAGGCTCGCGACCCGGGACCGGGACGGACCGCGCTGGGCCTTCGTGCACGGCATGCTGCGGGAGTGCCTGCTACGCCGGGCCCGGGAGGGCGGACGGTGGCGCTCCCACAACCGGGCCTGCGCCGACGTGCTCCGCTCCGGCTCGGAGCAGCCCGAGCGGCTCGGGCGCCACCTGCTGGCCGCCGGGGACTTCGAAGGCGCCCTGGGACCGCTGCTGGACGGCGTGCGCGAGCGGCTCGCCTCCGGCGACGCACGTGGGGCAGGTCGGCTCTTGAGGCTCTGGGACGAGGCCATGGAGCAGGTGGACCTGCCGCCCGAGGACACCCGCCGCGGGGCCGGCGACCTGGAGCGCTGCCGCCATGCCCGCCTGATGAAGGACCTCCGCGCAGCCGAAGAGGCCGCGCTCCGTGTCCAGCAGGCCGGTGAGCGCCACGGCTGGCAGCGCCTGCGGGCCCAGGCCCTGCGGGAGCGGGGCCGCCTGGCGAGGCTGCGCGGTGAGGCGGAGCGCTCCCAGAAGCTGCTGCTCGAAGCCGAAGCCCGCGCCGGGAAGTCCGGAGACCGCCGCCTGCAGGCCGACTGCCGCTGGGAGCTGGGACACCTGCTGGTCGACAGCGGCCAGCTCGACGACGCCGGGCGCTTCTTCCACGAGGCCAACGTGGACTACCAGACCCTCCAGGACGAGACCGGTCGAGGGCACTGCGAGACCGGGCTCGGCGTGATCGATCGCCAGCGCCAGGCGATCGCCGAGTCCCGCCGCCGGCTGGAGCGGGCAGCGCGGCTCTACACGCGCAGCGGCTCCCGCTGGGGGGTGGCCGAGACCCACATCCACCGCGGCGACGTGGACCGTCTCGCTGGCGACCTGGACCTGGCCCGGGCCAACTACGAGGAGGCCCGGCAGCGCTACGGCGCCCTCGGGGTCGAGGACCACGCCCTGCTGGACCAGCGGGAGGGGCTGCTGCAGCTCGAGCAGGACAGCCTGCGTGCAGCCCGCCCCCTGCTCACGAGCTGTCTCGAGACCTTCCGGAGCCAGCAGCGTACGCTGCTGGAGGCGTCGACCCACGTCTTCCTGCTGCCCTGCGTGGTCGAGGCCGAGGACTGGCTGGCGTGGGACCTGCACCTCTCCAGGGCCCGGGCGCTGTTGGGCGACTCGGGAACGATCGACATCGACGTGGCCCGCATGTCGCGGCTCGCCGGTCACCTCGCCCGCCGCAAGGGCCGCCTGGAGCGAGCCAAGGAGGCCTACGGTCTCGCCCTGGCCCAGTTCCGGGGTCTCGGCGATCGCCGGGAGGTCCTGGCCATGCGAGCCTCGCTCAAGGCCCTCAGGTAGGAGTCCACCATGTCCTGGAGAGACCACGTCCTCCCCCACGGCCCCCTCGTCCAGCTCGCGCCGCGCCTCTGGCAGGTGGCCGGCACCCTGCGCCGCCAGTCCCTGCCGCGCGCCATGGTCGTCTACCAGCGCCAGGGCGGAGGCCTGTGGATCCACAGCGCCATCGCCCTGGACGAGGCGACCCAGGCCGAGCTGGAGGCGCTCGGGTCGCCCGAGGTGCTGGTGGTGCCCAATGGCTGGCACCGCCTGGACTGCGCGGTCTACAAGGAGCGCTACCCGGAGCTGCGGGTCACCTGCCCCGCGGCGGCCCGCAAGGCGGTGGAGCGGGTGGTCGCCGTGGACGAGGAGGCGGAGACCGGGGCGGTCGGAGGCGGCGTGTCCTGCCTGGAGCCCGCCGGCACGCGCCCGATGGAGCGGGCCTGGCGCCTGGAGCTGGACGAGGGCCACGCGCTGATCTTCTGTGACCTGCTCTTCAACCTGGACCACCTGCCGGGCTTCGGGGGCTGGATGGCCCGCTACGTCACGGCCAGCACCGGGTTCTTCGGCGTGACCCGCCTGGGGAGGTTCATGGGGATCTCCGACAAGGCGGCCTTTCGGGGCTGGCTGGAGGACCAGGCGGACGAGGACGGGCTGCGGATCATCTCCGTGGCCCACGGCGAGGTTCTCACCGAGGACTGTGCCGTGCGGCTCCGGGAGGCTGCTGGTCGGCTCTGAGGCGCGAGGGCCAGTGCTACGATCGCCCCCGGGCGAGGCCACCCCCAGGGCACCCGCGCATGTCCCGCACCGTCGTCTGCGAGCTCTGCCCCCGGTTGTGCCGGATCGAGCCCGGCCAGGCCGGGGACTGCCGGGTGCGGGTCAACCTCGACGGAGACCTCGTGGCCGTCACCTACGGCTACCCCGTCGCGGTCCATGTCGACCCGATGGAGAAGAAGCCCCTGTTCCACTTCCTCCCGGGGGCACCGATCTTCAGCGTGGCGACCACGGGCTGCAACCTCCACTGCCAGCACTGCCAGAACTGGGAGATCAGCCAGGCGAACCCCGACGAGGTGACCGCCTACGACCTCCCGCCGGAGCGGGTCGCCGCCCTGGCGGAGGCCCGCGGCTGCCGTGCCGTGGCCTACACCTACACCGAGCCCCTCGTCTTCTACGAGTACACCTACGACACCTCCGTGGCCTGTCGCGAGCGCGGCATCCGCAACGTGCTCGTGTCCGCCGGCTACATCAACCCGGAGCCCTTCCGCAGGCTCTGCGGCGTGATCGACGCCGCGATCCTCGACGTGAAGGCGATGTCCGACGAGATCTACCGCCGGACCTGCCACGGGACCCTGGAGCCGGTCCTGAACACGCTGCGCATCGCCCGGGAGGAGGGCGTCTGGGTGGAGGTGCTCAACCTGCTGATCCCCACCGTCAACGACGACGACACCCTCGTCGACGACCTGGTCGCCTTCGTGCGCGACGAGCTCGGCCCCGGGGTGCCCCTGCACTTCACCGCCTTCCACCCCGACTACAAGCTGCGCAACCTGCCCAGGACTCCCCAGGCGACCCTGGAGCGGGCCCGCGCCCGGGCGCTGGACGCCGGCCTGCAGCACGCCTACGTGGGCAACGTGATGGGCAGCGCAGGCGAGCACACCTCCTGCCCCGCCTGCGACGAGGTGCTGATCCGCCGCGTCGGCTACCGGATCGAGGAGGACCTGCTGTCGGGGACCGACGGCGACTGCCCCTCCTGTGACGAGCCCATCGAGGGGGTGTGGAGGTGACCCGGCGGACCCTGCTCTCGCTGCTGGCCGCGACGGCGACGGTCACGGTCGCCGTGCGCCGGTTCGCGCGGCGGGCGCTCGGCCGGGTGCCCGGGCGGCCGGACGAAGCCCTGGTGCAGGTGGGCGGCGACCGGGGCCCCGTCCTCCGCGTCGTGCCCTTCGACCCCCACGACCTCGACGGACCCTCCGACCTTGCTGGCTAGCTGGCTCTCTCTAGCGCTGGCCTGCGGTCCCTCCGCAGAGGCTCCGGCACCCCCCGCCCCCGTCGCTGGCCTCGAGGTCAGAGAGCCCGCCGTGGCCGGCACCTGGTACCCCGACGATCCCGGCGAGCTGGCGAAGCAGCTCCAGGGCTACCTGGATGCCGGCGGGCTCGCGACCTGCGGTGAGATGCCCGAGGCCCTGGTGCTGCCCCACGCCGGCTACCGCTTCTCCGGGCCCACCGCCGGCGTGGGCGCGTCAGCGGTCCAGGGCTGCGCGGTCCGGCGGGTCTGGGTGATCGGTCCCTCCCACCACCTCGCCCTGACCGGCATCGGGCTGTACCGGGTCGACGCCTTCCGCACGCCCCTGGGAGACCTGCCCCTGGACCGGGCCGTGCTGGAGCGCCTGGCCGCCCAGGAGGGCTTTGACTGGCTCTCCGGCAGCGACGGCGGCGAGCACTCCATCGAGATGGAGCTGCCGCTCTTGCAGCAGGCGCTGGGGGCCTTCGAGCTGGTCCCCCTGCTCGTGGGACGCCTGGACGCGGCCACGGCCCGCACACTCGCCGACGCGATCCGACCGGAGCTGGGGCCCGAGGACCTGGTCGTGGTCTCCAGCGACTTCACCCACCACGGCCCGCGGTTCCGCTACTCGCCCTTCGAGGTCGGCGGGGGGCTCGGCGAGCGCCACGGGGAGCTGGACCGGAGGGCCTGGTCCCCCGTGGCGAAGCCGGACCCCGAGGCGCTGGAGGCCTTCCTCCGCGAGACCGGCGCCACCGTCTGCGGCCGGCACCCGCTGTTGCTGCTCAGCGCCCTGGTGGCCCCGGAGGCGGTGGGCACCGAGCTGGCCTACACGACCAGCGGCGCCCTCACCGGCGACTGGACGAATTCCGTCTCCTACCTGGCCGGCCGCCTCGACGGTCCTCCCTGGCGGGGGCGGGGCCCCCAGTCGGGCACGGCACGGCTGGTGGAGCCCGCGACGGGGGAGGCTCTGCTGGAGCTGGCCCAGCGCTCCCTGGCCCACTGGTTCGAGCACGGCCGCCTGCTGGAGGTCGAGCCGTCGGAGCTGCCGCCGGACGCGACGCGGGTCCTGGGCGCCTTCGTCACCCTGAAGCGGGACGGGGAGCTGAGGGGCTGCATCGGCGAGATCCAGCCCCAGCGATCGGCCTGGGAGGCGGTGCTGGAGCGAGCCGTCGACTCGGCCATCCACGACCGGCGCTTCCCCCCGGTGACCCGCGCCGAGCTGCCCTCGCTCACGGTCGAGATCTCGCTCCTCGGTCCCCCGCGGGAGGTGCCCGGTGGGCGCTCGGTGATCGTCGGCCGCCACGGCGTGGTGCTCTCCCACGGTCCGCGGGGCGCCACCTTCCTCCCCCAGGTGGGTCCGGAGCAGGGCTGGGATCGCACCACCCTGCTGGCCCAGCTCGCCCAGAAGGCGAGGCTGCCGCCTGCCCAGGCGCGAGCAGCGCGCATCGAGGTCTACGAGGCCCAGGTCGTCGGGGACTGAGCCGATGCGCACCCGCCTGCTGCTGCTGGCGGCCGGGGCCTTCAGCCTGGCGGCCGAGACCCTGCTGTTCCGGGAGACCCTGGCGGCGCTGCACGGCAACGAGCTGGGCACCGGGGTCTTCTTCGGCACCTGGCTGGCCTGGGTCGCGGTGGGTGCCACCGTCGGCCGCGCCTGGACCCGCCGCTCCACCCCCTCCGGGCGCACCCTGGCCTGGCTCGCCCTGCTCTACCTCCCGGCGGTCGCTGCCCAGCTCTGGGGCTTCCACCACCTCCGCGACCTGGCGGGGGTCGGGTCGGCCGAGGTCTTCCCCCTGGAGCGCCTGCTGGCCCTGGCGCTGGTGCTGAACGCCCCGAGCTCCCTGATCACCGGACTGCTCTTCCCCGTCGCCACCGCCGGCGAGGCCACCGATCGGACCGGCGCCCTCTACGCCTGGGAGGCCACCGGCTGCTTCGTCGGCGGAGCCGGCTTCACCCTGGCCCTGCAGCTCGGGCTCGGGCCCCTGTCGATCATCGGGCTCGCCGGCGCTGTCCTGGCCCTCGCCGCCACGACCCGGGCCACGCGGGTCGCGGCGCTCCCCGCAGCCCTGGCCGGCCTGGTCCTGGCGACCGCGGGCGGACCGGCGCTCGAGCGATGGCTGGCGGCGTCGGAGCTCGAGCGACTGCTCCCCGGGGCCGAGCTGCTCGCCGCCGCGGAGACGCCCTCGGCCCGGCTCGCCGTGGCCCGCCGGTCCGACCAGGTCGTGGTCCTGCGAGACGGCCAGGTGGCCGCGAGCTGGCCGGACCTCGAGGGTCCGGCGCTGGAGGTCGCCCTGGCGATGGCCCAGGCCGCCGGCAGCGGTCCACCCCGCCGCGTGCTCGTGCTCGGTGCCCAGCCGGAGGAGCAGGTCCGCGCCCTGCTCCGGTACGCCTCCCTGGAGCGGATCGACGTGCTCGTGCCCGATCCCACCGCCCGCGCCTTCCTCGACGCCCACCTGCCGCCGGCGCTGCACCGAGCCCTGGAGGACGCGCGCGTGGTGGTCCGGGCCGCCGACCCCCGGTCCGCGCTGGCCCAGCCCGGAGCCGGACCCTGGGACCTGGTGATGGTGGTGGAGGGGGACCCACGGACCGCCGCCGCCAACCGGCTCATCACCTCCGAGTTCTACGACCAGGTGCAGGCGGTGCTGGCGCCCGGCGGTGTCCTGACGACCCACGTGGTGGCCGGCGTGAACTTCATGGGACCGGAGCTGGCGGCCCAGGGCGGCAGCGTGCTGCGGACCCTGGAGTCGGTCTTCGAGCAGGTGGTGGTGGTCCCCGGCGACCCGGCCCGCTTCTACGCCGGGCCGACGACCACGGTGGACGCCGAGCAGCTCTCGGCACGTCACCGCGCCCTGCGCAGCAGCAGCCCGGTGCCGAGCGGCGCCTTCGCCAGCCTCGTCGAGGCCGAGCGCCTGGCCTTCGTCGACGAGGTCTACCGCCGCCCGGACCCGACGGGGGGCAGCCTGCTCAACACCGACAGCCGTCCGGTGGCCACGACCCTGGCCCTGCTCGTCCAGGGCCGCTTCGCCGGCAGCGGCTGGGTGGACCTGCTCCACGGGGCCCGCGCGGTGGGGGCCTGGCTCTGGTGGCTGCCCCTGGGGCTGGTGGCCCTGGTGCGGGCCCACCGCTTCTGTGCCCGGCCCGACGAGAGCGAGCGGGGCGAGTGGTTGGCGGCCTGGACCGTGGCCGGGGCCGGGTTCAGCGGTCTCGCCCTCGGCGTGGTGCTGCTCTTCGCCTTCCAGGCCCGGGTGGGCACGCTGTTCGGGCAGGTCGGGCTGCTCAGCGCGGTGTTGCTGGCCGGCACCGCGACAGGCGCGGCCCTCGGGACCCCGCTGGTGGCCTGGCTGGACCCGCCCGAGTCCCGCAGTGCCTCGCGGCTCCCACGGACCCTGCTGGGTGTCCTGCTGGCCCTCGCCGGCTTCAGCACCGCCCTGCCGGGGGTGCTCGCGTCTCTGCCGGGGGGCAGCGCCGCCGAGGTCCCCCTGCTGCTGCTGGCCGCCCTGGCGGGCCTCGGCGCCGGAGCGGCCTTCCCCGCCGCCGTCGGGCTGGCACCGCGGCGAGAGGAGCGGCCAGGAGGCCTGCTCTTCGCGGCCGATCACCTCGGGGGCGCCCTGGGAGCCGTCGCGGTGGGCGTGGTCGCGCTGCCCCTGGTCGGCGTGACCGGGGCCTGCTCGCTCCTGGTCGGGGTCCAGGTGGTGCTGGCCGCGCTGGTGCTGCTGCGGCTGGCCCATGCCCGCTGGGTCGCCCCGGAGCGGGGACGCCGACAGCGCTGGACCCGCGCGGTCCGCCTCTGGCAGCGCGGCCTGCGGTCCCGGCCGGGCTTCCCCTTTCCCCGGGTCGGCTACGCGCTCTTCGCCCTGGGCCTCACCGCGGTGTTGCTCGGCGGTCTGGTCGCCCGCCGCCTGCACCAGCCCCAGGTGCACTTCGAGCGGGGCGAGCTCGCCGCCTGGGGCCAGGCCTTCACCTGGGAGGAGCAGGACCGACCCTTCGTGCACTACCAGGGTCGGGACGGTGACCCGGACCTCGACGAGGTGCTCCTGGCCAGCATGGCGGTCCGGGACGACATCCACGGCTACGCCGGACCGCTGAACCTGCTGGTGGTCGTCGGTGCAGACGGTCGCTACCGGCGACTCGAGGTGCTGGAGTCCCAGGAGACCCCGTCGTACCTGCGGGAGGTGGTCCAGTGGCTCCAGGGCGCGGTCGGCCGCTCCGTCGACGACGCCCTGGCCCTCGAGGACGAGGGCGGCGACGTGGACGCCCTCACCGGCGCCACGCTCTCCGCCCGGGCGGCCCTGGCCACGGTGAACGCGGCCGGTGGCGCCGTGGGCACCGAGGTGCTGGGACGGCCGGCGCGCTCCGCGGAGGCCGCGGGCCTCGGGGTCTCGGTGAGCCCCGGGGCGCTGTACCTGGCCCTCGCCCTGCCCCTCGGGATCGCGGTGCTGCTGCGCGGGAGCCTGAGGCTGCGCTCGGCGTTCCTGCTCCTGAACCTCGTCGTCGGCGGCGTCTGGCTCAATGCCCAGGTCTCGCTGGAGACGCTGGTGGTGCCCCTGCGGTCCGGGCTGCCCCCCTGGCGCAGCCCCCAGGCCTTCCTCCAGGTGGTCGGCGTGGCGACCCTGACCCTGCTCTTCGGCTCCGCCTACTGCTCGGTGCTCTGCCCCTTCGGAGCCCTCCAGGAGTGGCTGGCGCGGCTCGGGCAGGCCCGCCGCGTCTCCCCGAGGGCCGACCGCCTCGCCCGGTCCGTCAAGTACGTGCTGTTGACGGCGCTGCTGGTCGGGTTCGCCGCGACCGGGGACCGGACGCTCTTCGCCTTCGATCCCCTCGGCACCGCCTTCGGCGGCTGGCCGCGGATCTGGCCCGGCGCCGTGCTGGTCTTCGCCGTGCTGGGGTCGCTGGTGACGTGGCGCTTCTGGTGCCGCGCCCTCTGTCCCCTCGGGGCCCTGCTGTCCCTCGCCAACCGGATCGCCCTCGGGGCCCGCTGGCTGCCCCAGCGGCACTACCGGCGCTGCGACCTGGGGGTGGAGGCCCGCCAGGACCTGGACTGCCTCCAGTGCAATCGCTGCACGGTCCCCGTCGACGCCCTCCAGGTCCGGGGGGCCGTGACGCCGCCGGCCCTGCGGACCGGTCCCGAGACCTGGCGCAGCAGCGCCTGGCTGGGGGCTGGCGTGCTGCTCGGGGTGCTCCTGGTCCTCGCCACCTGTGGCGTGGAGCGGGTGGACCCGGTCGACGACCGCCTCGGGGTGGTGCGAGACGTGGACCTGGAGGCCCTGGAGCGCCTCATCGAGCAGGGCCGCCTCAGCGACCACGAGGCCGAGTTCTGGCGCTGGGCGGAGTGAGGGTCCCAGCTCTCGTGAAACCGCTGTCCAGGCCGCCTCGCGTCCATTGACACCCAGGTCGCCGGAGGGGTAGGTTGCCTCCCTTCCTCGGGGTGATCCCATGTCCCGCGTGTCCCTCTTCGCCTCCGTCTCGACCCTGGTCTGGCTGGCGGCGTGCTCCTGCCAGCCGGAGAACGTCCTGGAGCCGATCCCGGACGACGATCCCCTCGGCATCGGCGACCACGACATCGGCCAGTACCTGAGCATGGACGTGACCGCGGCCGACAAGCCCGCGAGCAGCTTCTACGACAAGGAGAAGGGCGCCGTGGCCTACGCCGTCGGCACCCCCTCCGGCGAGGAGATCGACTGGAAGTTCTACCCGGTGGACGGCTACCCCGACGACGTCGGGCTCGACCCGGGGGACCGCGGCAAGTACACCAGCCTGGGCATCGCCGACGACGGCCGCGTCTGGATCGCCTACTACGACGTCACGGCCGGCGTGCTGCGCGTCGCCCACTGCAAGGAGGGCGAAGGCGCCTGGACGATGCTCGCCGGCGACGCCGGCAGCGGTGCCAGCCCCGACACCGGCAGGTTCGCCTCGCTGGCCCTCGATCCCGACGACAACCCCGTCATCGCCCACTACCAGGCCGACAAGCAGATCCTGCGGGTCACCCGGTACAACGGCTCGGCGTTCTCCGGAGAGACGGTCCACGAGGGCACCGAGTACGTGCCCGACGACCCGGACCTGGAGACCGTGCCCGCCGACGTGGGCAAGTACGCCAAGCTCGCCATCGCCGACGACGGCACCGAGTACATCGCCTTCTACGACGCGGCCCACGGCGACCTGTTGCTGGCCACCGGCACCGCCGGCGCCTACGAGGTCACGACCATCGACGCCGACGGCGACGTGGGCGCCTGGCCCGACGTGCTGATCGACGGCGACGAGCTGGTGATCACCTACCAGGACGTCGGCGAGCAGGACCTCAAGATCGCTCGTGGAGCCGGCGCAGCCTGGGTCACCGAGACCCTCGACACGGGCGAGTACGTCGGCGCCGACAGCGCGATCTTCATGAACGGCAGCTACCCGGCGGCCTTCTACTTCGACGGCCACGACAAC
The DNA here is from genome assembly GCA_964501915.1 of uncultured Enterobacterales bacterium. Lineage (GTDB taxonomy): Bacteria > Myxococcota_A > UBA796 > UBA796 > CAJQPC01 > CAYFPX01. Next base: position 5,662 of record CAZCVP010000085.1, on the reverse strand, counting down.
AACGTGAAGCTGGCCCAGAAGGTGGGGGACTCCTGGACGGTGGAGGACTTCGACGGCGCCGAGGCCGCGCTGGGCTACCACCTGGAGACGGTGACCATCGGCTCCACGGTCTACGTGGGCAGCTACGACTACACCCACCGCACCCTCTGGTTCTCCACGCTGTAGCCTCCGAGACCTCCCAGGATGGGAATGCTCACCTCGCTGCTGCTGACCGGAGCGGTCCAGGCCGGCGAGCTCGTGGTCACGGTCCTGGACGTCGGCCAGGGGGACGCCATCCTGCTGGAGACCTCCGGGGGCTCCCGCGTGCTCGTGGACACCGGGCTGGCCAGGGCCCAGACCGCGGCCCAGCTCCGCGCCTTCGGCGTCGACCACCTGGACCTGGTGGTCGCCTCCCACCCCCACGCCGATCACGTCGGCGCCATGGGTGAGGTCCTCACCGAGCTGCCAGCCGATCGCTTCTGGTACAGCGGCATGCACCACACCACCCAGGCCTGGGGGGACGTGCTGGAGGCGCTGGAGGCCAGCGGCACCGAGCCCGAGGCCGTGAAGCGAGGTGACCAGCTGGAGCTGGACGGCGTCACCCTCCAGGTGCTGTGGCCGGAGGAGCCCCTCCTGGAGAACACCCGCTCCGACCTGAACGCCAACTCCGTCGTGCTCCGCGTCGACCACGAGGACGACTGCCTGCTGCTCACCGGCGACGCGGAGGCCATCACCGAGGGGCGGCTGATGCGCCAGGGCCTGGACAGCTGCGAGGCGCTCAAGGTGGCCCACCACGGCTCCCGCCACAGCACGAGCCAGGGCTTCGTGGCCGCCGTGCAGCCGGAGCTCGCCCTCATCTCCCTGGGCGCCGACAACCGCTACGGGCACCCAGGCGAGGAGACGATGGCGCGGCTGCTCGGCCAGGGCGCGACCGTCTACCGCACGGACCTCACAGGCGTCATCCAGCTCTCCAGCGACGGACACGGCTGGGAGGTCACCGACGGCCTCCCCTGGGACGCCCCGGTGGATCCCGCCCTGGTCGTCCTGGGGCCGGTCGAGCCCGAGGCCCGTGGCCTGAGAGCCCTCTTCCCAGGGCTGTTTCGAAGAGGCTCACGCAGCCCTGACGGCTGACGGCTTTCCAGGTCGTCGAACCGCCGCTATCCTGGCGCCATGGCACGGCTCTTCCGCGCGCTCGCGCTGCTCCTCGTCCTCTGCTTCGGCTTCACCGTCTCGCCCGACGCTCTCGCAGCGGTGGACGTCAACGCGGCCTCCCAGGCCGAGCTGGAGACCCTGCCAGGCATCGGCCCAGCCAAGGCCACGGCGATCATCGACTACCGCAACACCAACGGGCCGTTCAAGGACCTGGACGACCTGGACAAGGTGCAGGGCATCGGCCCCGCCACCCTGACGAACATCGGCCCGCTGGTGTCCTTCAGCGGCGAGGTCTCGGCGGTCACTCCCTCCAGCAGCGGTGCCACGGCCTCGGGCGGCGGCTCCGTGAACATCAACACCGCGCCCCAGTCCGAGCTGGAGTCGCTGCGGGGCATCGGTCCCTCCAAGGCGGCGGCGATCGTGGCCTATCGCCAGGAGCACGGGCCCTTCGCCACCTGCGACGACCTGCAGCGCGTCAGCGGGATCGGCAGCGCGACGGTGGCCAACGTGCGAGGGTCCTGCCGGACCGAGTAGTGCTCAGCCCCGGAACCGCTGGAGCGCCCGGGCAACGAGGGCGTCGGCGGACGGCTGTGGGGCCGACGCCGGAGTCGTCGCCGAGCCCCCGGCCTGTCGCGGGAAGATCGCCCGGTGCTTCGCTTCCAGCTCCTCGACCACGTGGTCGGGCAGCGGGGTCGCTCCGCCGAGCTGCCGGGCGACCAGGGCGATCCGGCAGACGTGCTCCACCAGCTCCAGCCGCAAGACACAGGTCTCCAGGTCCGGTCCCACCGCGAGCACGCCGTGGTTGGCGAGCAGCAGGACGTCGGCCTGGAGCAGGGCATCGCCCAGCGCGGCCTCGAGGTCCGGATCCCCCGGCAGCCCGAAGCGGACCAGGGGCACCCGGGGGCCGATCGACACGATCGGCTCCGCCATGAACGGCGGCCCCAGCTCCTGGTTCGCCACCGCGAAGCCCGTCGCGGTGGGCGGGTGGGCGTGGATGGCACACCGGATGTCGGACCTCGCCCCATAGGCCGCCAGGTGGAGCTCGAGCTCCGAGAAGGCCCTGCGGGTGCCCGCCACGACCTGGCCCTCGCCGTCGACCACGATGAGCATCTCCGGCGAGACCTCGCCCTTGGACACGGCGGTGGGGGTGGACAGGATGCGTCCGTCGCCGAGGCGAGCCGTGAGGTTGCCGTCGTGGTTGGCGACCCAGCCGCGGGCGTGGACCTCCCGCGACCGGCGCACCATCTCGGCTCGCAGGACCTCCTCGGAGGCGCTCACGAGCCCTCCGGCCCGGGCCCGGTCGTGATGCCGCCCGGGTGCTCGATCTCGTCGACGATGCCGAGCACCACCGCGTGGAGCGGGTCGTCGTCGTCGCCGAGGATCTGGCGGGCCGTGTTGCCCTCCCGGGCGCAGAGCACCAGGTCCCCGACGCCGGCCTGGACGGAGTCCACCGCCAGGAACGAGCTCGACAGGGCCGTGCGGCCATCGGCCTTCACCGGCTGGACGGCGAGCACGGTCATGCCCTCGTAGACCGGGTGCTTGACCGTGGACACGGCGTTGCCCACCACGCGGCAGAGGATCACGTCTTCACCCCGGCGGCCTCGGAGTCCCCCCAGTAGTGATCGACGATGGCCACGATGCCGGCGTCGACCGGGGAGAAGGGCACTGGGAGGTGGAGGCAGGCCTCGCGGCCGATGATGAACTGGACGGTGTCTCCCTCGCCCGCCTGGAGCGGATCCGCGGCGATGATCGGTGGGCCAGCTGGCCGGCCCTCGTGGTCGTGGGGCTGAATGATCAGCAGCTTCACCCCGACCAGCGAGGCGTGCTTCTCGGTTGCGACCACCGTGCCGAGCACCTTGGCGAGCTGCACGTTCGAGTCACTCCACGTGGAAGGGTGCGGGCCTCAGGAGCACCGCGAGGAACTCCAGGTGGGGCCGGGGGATGATCTCTATCCGGTGCAGTCCACCGCTCGCTTCGAGGCGGGCCTGGGCGGCCTCGACGGAGGCCTCGACGTCGTGCTGGAGTCCCTGGACGACGAAGAAGGCCCGACCGCCGAGCCCCGGTGTGATGCGCAGGCCGGTGAGCGCCACGTCGGCGTCCTTGAGCGCCCGGTCGCAGGCCTCCAGGGTGGCGGCCACCGTGCGACCCTCGACCACGCCGATAGTGTCGGGGTAGTCGCCGGCCTGCTCGCCCCGCAGCCCCGGCACGATGGCCTCGTGGACCATCGGCAGCAGCAGCTTGTCGACGACGGCGTCGTCGCCGACCTCCAGGGCCCTCTCGTAGGACTCCTGGACCTCGGCCACGCCACCCACGAACAGGATCAGGAACTTGCCGGGCTCGACGAGGTTGGCCTCCAGGACCTCGACCGGGCTGCGCTTCACCAGCGCGTCCACGGCGGAGTAGCCCCGGGCGACGGAGTCCAGCTCCACCAGCGCCAGGGCATCCAGCGAGGCGCCGCTCACAGGCCTAGATGCCCCCGGCACAAGTAGTGCACGGTTGCGCGGCCCCCTTCCGCCCCTGTCGGCCCGGGGTCGCGCTTGGAATGACCCTGCCATGCCGGCGGCGACCCCAGACCAACAGGGACGGAAGTTGCCTCGCGCACCAGTACACTACTTCCGCCGTGGTCATCTAGACGATCCTGAAGTAGCCAGCCAGCGTGCAGCGCCGCTCGCGGGTGAAGTGGAGCGCAGTGGTCAGGCCCTCACCGGTCGGCGAGGCGATGGTGAAGGAGGTGTAGCCCTCGCCGCCAAAACCCAGGCCGGCGTAGTTGGGGGCGTTCTTGATGAAGATCGAGCAGTTGATCACCCGCGCCATGCGGTGCAGGGCGTCGAGGTCCTTGGACCACATGCTGGCGGTGTGGCCGTAGCCGTGCTCGGCCTCGACGGCGAGGTCGATGCCCTCGTGCACGTCGCGCACCCGGGTGACGGCCAGGACAGGCATCAACAGCTCGTGCTGGACGAAGGGGTGGTCGAAGGGCACGTCGCAGGCGATGAGCCGGGGGTCGCCGCGGAAGGGCACGTCGATCTCGCGCAGCATGTCGCCGGCCATCTTCCCGACCCAGTCCCGGTTCACGTGGGCCTTGTCCGGGGTGAGGATCAGCTTCTCCAGCCGGGCGATCTGGTGGTTTCGGATCTGGACGGCGCCGGCGTTGCACATCGCGGCCAGGAGCTTGTCCGCGACCTTGTCCACCACCAGCACCTCTTTCTCGTCGGTGCAGATGACGTTGTTGTCGAAGGAGCAGCCGGCCACGATGCCGCGGCCCGCGGCGTCGAGGTCGGCGGTGGTGTCGACCACGACCGGCGGGTTGCCCGGCCCGGCGCAGATCGCCTTCTTGCCGGAGTTCATGGCTGCATGGACCACGGCGCCGCCGCCGGTCACCACGATCAGTCGCACGCCCGGGAACTTCATCAGCTCCTGTGCACTGGCGATGGTCGGGGTCTCGACGCAGCACATGATGTCGGTCGGCCCGCCCACCTCGATCGAGGCCCGGTTGACCAGGTCGATGCAGTAGGCGCTGGTGCCCTTGGCTGCCGGGTGGGTGTTGAAGACCACCGTGTTGCCCCCCGCCACCATGCCGATGCCGTTGCACAGGATGGTCTCGGTGGGGTTGGTGCAGGGGGTGATCGAGCCGATCACGCCGTAGGGGGCCCGCTCCTCGATGGTCAGGCCGTCGTCACCGGTCCAGCAGGAGGGCTGGAGGATCTCCACCCCCGGGGTCCGGTGGATGACGAGGAGGTTCTTCTTGATCTTGTCCTCGGTGCGCCCGAGGCCGGTCTCCTCGTGGGCCATGCGGGAGAGGGTGTGGACGTCCTCGGCGGCTCTGCGCCTGACGTTGGCGATGATCTCCCGGCGCTTCTCCAGCGGCACCTCGATGAGGACCTTCTGGGCGATGCGGGCGGCGGCGACCGCCTCACTGACGGTCTTGTAGACCCCCCGCGGCCGGGCAGGAAGCTCGGTCCGCGCCGGCAGCTCGCCCTGGGAGACTCGGGTCAGGACCCGCTCGACGATCTTGGAGATCTGGTCTCTTTCCATCAGCCGTCACTCGGGTAGGGCGGCACCTTCCGGTAGAGCAGGTCTCCCTTCATCGACATCTCGTCGACGATGGCCATCACGACCGCGTCGATGGGCCGGCCATCGGTCTGGTCGGTCTGACGGGCCGAGGACCCCGAGGCGTAGAGCACCACCTCGCCGACACCGGCTCCCATGGCGTCGGCCGCCACGACGAAGGAGTCCCGCTCGGCGAGGTCCAGGGTGATGTCCTGGACCAGGTAGAGACGCAGGCCCTCGATCTTCGGGTCCTTCTTCGTGGAGACCACCGTTCCCACGATGCGTCCGAGCTTCACGGCCTACTTCTTCTTCGAAGTCGGACGTCCCAGCGGCAGGACCTCGTCGATGTTGCCGTGCGGGCGCGGGATCACGTGTACGCTGACCAGCTCACCGACGCGCTGGGCCTGGCGGGCCCCGGCCTCGGTCGCGGCCTTCACAGCCGCCACGTCGCCGCGCACGATGGCGGTCACGTAGCCGCCGCCGA
>CAZCVP010000084.1:0-29792 GCA_964501915.1 uncultured Enterobacterales bacterium | reverse complement strand
TGCTCCTGGCGCGCGACCTCGGGTTCCTCGGTGCCAGGACGCATGAGCGCCTGACTGCTCACCGCGCCGTGATGCCCGCCGTCTTCGAGGGATCGCGCCCGCGGCACACCCGCCACCACCGACTCCGAGGGCGTGACGCCACCCGTGCCCACGGAGCGGAACGACACCCACATGCACCTGCGCAGCGGGGGCACGGACACGCTCCTCGGCCTGATGGACGCCGCCGACGTAGACCGGGTCCTGCTGGTCAACGTGCCCGAGACGAACCGCGCGACCCCCGGGACGCCCTTCTGCGACAGCCACGCGCTGGGGCAGCTGGGCGACGACCAGGCCCTGCTGGAGGCCGCCCAGCAGGAGCATCCCGAGCGACTCGCCCCGCTGGGGGGTGGGGGATCCTTGGGACCCCTGATCCAGTGCACGGATCCGGACGACGCCGACGATGTGCTCGACGCCTTCCGGGAGCGCGCCGAGCAGCTGATCGCCACACCGGGCTTCGCCGGCTTCGGCGAGATGGTCTCGCTGCACCTGTGCATGAGCGACACCCACCACGCCGGCGAGCGGGCCGGGCTCGCGGTCGAGCGGCTCGTCAACGAGCCCACGGCGGCCGCCCTCGCCCACGCCCATGGCCAGCTCGTGGACCGGAATGTCCTGCTCTACGACCTGGGGGGCGGGACCTTCGACGCCAGCCTGGTGCACCAGGACGGAGAGGTGGTCGAGGTCCTGGCCTCCCACGGCGACAGCCGCCTCGGCGGCGACGACATCGACCTGGCGCTGCTGGACCACGTGCTGGGTCGGCTGGCCGACGAGGACCGGGACACCCGGCGGGCCCTGGAGCGCTCGGTGATCGGCCGCCACAAGCTCCGAGTCGCCGTCGAGCAGGCCGAGATCGCCCTGAGCCAGGCCACGCAGACGACGGTCCGCGTGCCCTTCGCGGTGGAGGAGGGAGACCGACCCCGACACGTCGCCCTGGAGCTCCGGCGCGACGAGCTGGAGGAGGTCTCCCTGCCCTGGCTGGAGCGGGCCCTGCCCAGCGTCGACCGGGTCCTCCAGGACTCCGGGCTCGGGCCCGACCAGTCCGACGAGCTGCTCCTTGTCGGTGGCGCCACCCTGCAGCCCTTGCTCTGGCACCTGCTCCACCGGCGCTTCGGCCTGGAGGGCAGCCACGCCATCCCACCCCGCCGAGCCGCCGTGACCGGCGCGGCCATCCAGGCGGCGATCGTTGACGGGAGCCGCACCGACGGCATCCTGGTCGACGTCGCCCCCTACTCGCTGTCGGCGGGGAGCCTGCTCGCCGAGGATCACCCGTTCGGGGTGCCCGCCTCGGCTGCCGGGTGCTCACCCCGCGCAACAGCCCGCTGCCGTCTCGCCACGCTGAGGTCTTCTACACGGTGTCCCCCAACCAGCGACAGCTCCAGATCCCGGTCTTCCAGGGCCTGGACTGTCTCCACTGGGCGGATCTCCTCGCCCGCGTCTTCAGCTCCGGCCGATGGCCTTCGCCTGTCCTCACTGCGAGACCAGGATGACCGTCAGGGCCGTCGTGGTGGGTTCACCGGCCGTCAACTCGGCCGTCGAGACCACCGCTCCGCAGCTGCGGGAGGCGCGAGGTGCCTTCGGGGGGTGGTTCAAGACCTCTCCCCGTACGGCTCGCCGTATGGGGACACGGGGGTGTATGGGGCGATGGTCGATGTCGTGACCGTCGACGGTCTGCGGACTTGTCAGGCGCTGTCGGTCCAGCGATCCAGCAGGGCCGTCAATGAAGCCTCCAAGGCCGGAAGGTCCGAAGTCGCTGTATCCCAGATGATCTCCGGATCGAGCTCGAAGTACGCGTGGACGATGCGATTCCGCATGCCTCTCATCAGCGCCCACGGTACCTCCGGAGCCAGGCTGCGAACCTCATCGGGGAGAGCAGCCGCGGCCTCGCCGATGACGAACAGACTGAACGCCACGGAACGGAGTCGCCTGGGGTCGTCGGCAAGTGCGCCCGGGACCGTGCCTGCCACATCGTCATGAACAGCCCGAATGGCGGCGAGGATGTCGTGGATACGTAGCGCCTCACTACGCGGCACGAATGGCCTCGGCCAAGACGTGCTCCTCCAGCTCGGCTCGGAGGGCCTTCCGTGGGACCAGGTCGACCTGGCGGCCGAGGATCTCGCTCAGACGGTCCTGGACGCGGACCAGCTTGAAGTACCCGGCTGGTCGGGTGAGGGTGACGAGGAGATCGATGTCACTCTCCGGAGTCTCTTCACCGCGGGCCACAGAACCGAAGAGGGCCAGGGCCTCAACTCCCAGGCCACGCAGCTCGTCGGAGTGCGCCGCGATTGCTGCCAGGACCTGATCTCGCAGCATGGGACCTCCCGGGTCCATGGTAGCGCTGGAAGGCGTCGGGGGCACCCTCCAGGTCACATCCGGGTGTCCCCGTTGTCCCCGCACGCTGGGTGGGTGGTCGGCCCCGATCGGTCCAGGAAGGCGGGTGGTGGGACCGACTTGGTGCCCGCGTCTTCAGCTCCGGCCGATGGCCTCCGCCTCGCTGCGCTCGCGCCGAAGCCTCCGCGCCAACGCCGGCGACCTCTACAGCGACGGCATCGACGACCTCATCGTCGGCCTGCCCTACCCCCCCAGCACGTCCCGCAGCGTCGCCGACAGCTCCCGCCCCGTGTACGGCTTCTGCAGGAACACCGCCTCCTCGCCGGCGCCCAGCTCCACCGAGTCCGGGCTGTAGCCCGACGACCAGACCACCGGGAGGGTGGCGTAGGCCTCCAGCATGCGCAGCTCCGCCAGGAGCTGGGGCCCGGTCAGCTCGGGCATGACCACGTCCAGCAGGAGCAGATCGGGAGGCCCCTCCCCGGCCCGGGCGGCCTCCAGCGCCTGGACCGGATCGGTGAACGCCTTCACCTGGAACCCCCGCACGCTCAGCGCGGCCTCGATGAACTCCAGCAGGAAGGGCTCGTCGTCGACCGCCCAGATCACCTCCTGGCGGATCCGGCGCTCGGCGGGATGTGGCCCGGCACGCCGACTCGACGCCACGACCGGGAGGTAGATCTCCACCACGGCGCCGTCGTCGCTGTTGTAGACGTTCAGCGCCCCCCCGTGGGCCGCCACGATGCCCTGGACGGCGCTCAGCCCGAGCCCGTGGCCGTCGGTCCGCGTGGTGAAGTAGGGCTCGAAGAGGTGGGTCAGGGCCTCCTCGGTGAAGCCGGGTCCCGAGTCCACCACGGCGAGGCGCAGCAGCTCCTGGGAGGTGTCGAGCTCCGACGCGACCCAGCTACAGCCCTCGGGCAGGGTCGCCCGATCGATCCCCACGCCGATGCAGCCCTCGGAGCCGACCGCCTCCCGGGCGTTGGCCAGCAGGTTCACCAGGGCCTGGTAGAGCTGACCCGGATCCACCAGGACGGGCGTCAGGCCCTCGTCCACGGTGGTCCGGAGGTGGACGGCGGGCCGCAGGGTGGGCCGGAACAGGCGCACCCCCCGCTCGACCTCCTGGGCCAGGTCGAGGGCCTGGGGCCGGATGGTGCCCTTGCCGGAGAAGGCCAGCAGGCGGTTGCTGAGCCGGGAGCCCCGCACCGCCGCCTCGGCGATGGTCGTGGCCCGCTGGATCACCGCCCCGTCGGCCCCCGAAGAGTTCCGGATCAGGTCGGCGTGGCCCAGGATCGCCCCCAGCAGGTTGTTGAAGTCGTGGGCGATGCCTCCGGCCAGCCGACCGAGCCGGGAGAAGTTCTGCTCCGCCTGGCTGCGAGCCCGGGCCCTCAGGCGCTCCGTCACGTCCCGCAGGAAGACGAGGGTCATCTTCTCCCCTCCCGGTCCCGCCAGAGACGTGCTGGTGAGCAACAGATCCCGGCGGGCGCCGTCGGAGCGGAGCAGGGTGAGGTCCACCGGATCGCCCTGGGAGGTCGTCGGCGAGGCGGCGAGCTGCTGGAGCACGGCGAGGCGCTCCTCCGGGTCCTCGAAGAAGCGATCCAGCCAGCCCTGCTCGGCCAGGTCCGCCTCGTCGCGCTCCAGGAGCCGCTGGGCCGGGAGGTTGCTCAGCACCACCTGCCCGCCACCCCCGCCACCGCGGCCGCCGCGGCTGCAGGCGTCGAGCACGGCCTGGAGCTGGGGGTGGTGGCTGGCCAGGGCGTCCGCCGCAGCGGCTCGATCGAGCGCGACGGCGGCGATGCTGACCAGCTCCTGCAGCGCCCGCAGCGCCTCGGTCGAGGGCAGTCCTCGACGCTCCCAGCTCACGGCGAGCACACCCTGGTCCTGGCCTCCAGCCCGCAGCGGGATCAGGGCGATGGCCCGCGCCCGCCCCTCTCGGAGCTGGCGGTCCGAAGGGTGCAGGAGGAAGCGGGAGTCCTCCCGGACGTCCCCGGTCACCAGGGGTGCACCCGCCTTGAGCGCCTCCCAGCAGGTCGCAGGACCCTCCTCGATCACGGCGAGGGCGTCCACCGGCAGGTTGCGCCACTCCCGCAGCACCAGCCGCTCCGGGCCGTCCAGGCACCAGACACCCGCCCCGTCGCCGAAGGAGTCCACCGCCGCCGCGACCAGCACGGCGAGCACCTCGGACACGCTGTTGGCACCGCCCAGGGCCTGGGCCGCGCGCAGCAGGACCTCGGCTCGCTCGGCCTCCGGAGACGGCTGGACGACCGGCAGGGACCGCACAGCCACCGCACGGCCGATGGCGTCGTTGAAGACCATGAGCTCGGTCGGATCCACACCGCTCACCCTGCGAGGGGAGGCCGAGCCGCCGGCCTCCAGCTCGGCCAGGGCGGTGCGGGCGGCGTCCGCGAGGGGCCCCAGGATCTCGTCGAGGCACCGACCGGGCTCGACCCGCGAGACGTGGGCGCCGAGGCCGGCGATCACCCGATCGTCGCCCCCGAGGATCCACGCCCGCCAGCCCTCCATCCGGAGGACCTGATCCAGGGCGCGGTGGGCCTCCTTCACACCCGCCAGGCCTCCTGGATCCGCGCCAGGTAGGCCGCATCCCGCTCCGGCTCTCCGTCCAGGTGGCGCCGGGTGAGCCCGACCCGGGCCTGCACGCGGGCATCGTCGACCGGCGCCAGCCCGGCCAGCATGACCAGGGTGGCCAGCTTGGCGCACACCGGCCGGAGCTGGAGGGTGGCCAGCTCCTCCGGTGCCTCGAGCAGGGCCTCGAAGGCCCGGCGGGGTCCTGCGAGGTCTTCGGCCGGGAGCCGGTCCTCGAGGAAGGCGAAGAAGGGCTGGTTGAGCCCCATGCGCCGGCAGTCGCGGAGGACCTGGAGCTGCAGGGTGTTGTGGGTGCCCTCCCAGTTCTCGTAGACCACGTTGTCGCGGAGCATGCGGGGCAGGACCGAGAAGGTCTCGATCGCCCCGTTGCCCCCGAGGATCTCGATGCCGCGCACGATGACGTCGTGGCTGAGCTGGGCCGTGCGGACCTTGTTCAGGTTGAGCGCAACGCGGAAGAAGCCCTCCTCGACCTCGCTCGCGACGCCCTGGTCGCGGCGCTCCTGGAGGCCGGCCAGGAGCCAGCAGCCCGCCAGGGAGGCCTCGGCGTCGGCCAGCATCAGGGCCAGGGTCTCCTGGACCATCGGGTAGCCGGCGATCGGGGCCCCGAAGGCGCGACGATGCTCCGCGTAGGTGCTCGCCACCAGGTAGGCTCGCTGGCCGATCCCGGCGCAGCCCCAGGCGTTGTAGAGGCGGCTGGTGTTGATGACCAGGGACATCAGGTTGACGAAGCCGCGCTCCAGCGGCCCGAGCGGCCAGGCGCGGGCGTCCTGGAAGTCGACCTCGGCGGAGGCCATCGACCGAGTGCCCACCTTGTCCTTGACCCGCTGCACCACGTAGCCATTGGGCTGCCCCTCCCAGGTGGCCGGCACCAGGAACATCGACAGGCCCCGGGTGCCCCCTGGACGACCCACAGGCCGCGCCGACATCACGAACACGTCGGCGTCGATGTTGGAGCAGAACCACTTCTCGCCGCTGAGGGTCCAGGATCCGTCGGGCTCCTGGCGGGCGACGCAGGCGTTGGCCCCGACGTCGGAGCCCCCCTGGACCTCGGTGAGGAACTGCGCCGCGGTGAAGTTGGTGTCGAAGTCCGGGTCCAGCAGGCGAGGCAGGTACCGCTCCCGCTGCTCCGGGGACCCCAGGGCCTGGAGTGTGCGGATCGCACCGGCCGTGCAGGCCAGCGGACAGTTGTGGCCGCCCTCCCCCACGTGGGAGGACAGGTAGAACAGCGACAGGATGTAGCGATGGGGGGTCGGGTCCTCGCCGTAGGCGGTCATGACCCCCGAGCCGTAGATCCGCCTCCCCGCCTCCCACCAGGTGGGGTGGTGGACGACAGGCCTCGCCGGCCGCCCGATGGGGTCCCAGCCACCGAGGCGGGGTCGGTTGGCCGGCAGGTTGTTCTCGATGACGATCGCGTCGAGCTCCTGGGCCACCACCCGCCCGTACGCCTCCAGGCCCGGCGTGTGGCGCCTCCGCTCGGCCTCCGTCCAGTCCAGCTCCTGGAGCAGACGGAGCAACCTGGCGGAGTGGTAGAAGTTCGCGGACTGGGCTTCGCTCCAGGCGGCGAGATCCGCTCGCCCGGCCTCGATGGCGTTGGACACGCACACCTCCTCGGGACTCCGGAGCCTAATCGGCGGTTCCTCACCCTGTCGGCCAGTCCCGGTAGGCGGCCTCGCGATCGGGGGCGCGGACGAGCACGTCCAGCGCCAGGTTCGGGCCGCTCCGGAGCAGTCCGGTGGCCACGTAGGAGCCGAGGTACCCGGTCGCACCGGTCAGGAAGACGGACATGTGCAGCTCCCGCGCGGACACGTCCTAATCGTCGCGGGCGCCCCTCCCGGGTGGCCAGGACCTGTCCTGGATCTGTCTGAGGCGAATCGGCCCGAAAGGCGCGATCAGCCCCCCCTCCGGCCGAGTATGGTGCTCGCGTAGGGCGACACGCTGGGGCCCGATCATGGGCAGGCGCGCACCCTCCGACACACGCGAGGAACACGACCCATGGGCGGACACACCCGAGCTGAAACCAACGACCAGGCTCCCGCGGTCTCCACGGAGACGCCAGCGCCGGCCACCGGCGAAGCGGACCGCGGCAACCAGGAGAACCAGGACAACATGGTCCAGGTGCAGATGGAGCACCAGGACCTGAATTGGGGCGAGCTGGAGGACGTGCACGACAGCGCCATGTCGGCCGAGACAGCGTCCTCCGACGAGATCTACGACGAGGTGATGCAGGTCCAGGCGATCCCGACGGCCCACAGCGACACCCTGTTGCAGAAGTGCGACCGCGAGATGGGCATCACCCGCAGCGCCAGGGACAGCCTGGCCGGGCACGACTGGGGCCGGGACCGCGCCCGCGAGCTCACCACCGAGCTGGCCACCGAGGAGCGGGGCAAGGCGCTGATCCAGCGGGACAAGGAGCACATGATCCGCATCAACACGCGCTGCGGCGTCGTGATGTCGTCCCTGCGCATGCTCCGGGACTCCAACCGCTACACGAACGCGCTCGTCCAGGGGCTCGCCGGCGAGCTCGGCACCGACCAGGTCACCCAGTGGCTGCAGGACCCCCTGCCCGCCGAGGTCCAGGAGCAGATCGACAGCAACACCGGCCAGAATCCGTTGGGCGCCGAGTCCCTGGCCGGCGAGCTGGGCAACACGGCCGAGGACCAGACCCCCTCCCTGACGACCGCCGCCCAGAGCATCGAGTCGGTCAAGATCCTCGTCCTCGCCACCGTCGAGGACCTCCAGGCCGGAGCCTCCACCATCCGCTCGGCGCTGCACCACCAGGACGCCGACCGCTACGCCGCGGAGATCGCCGCGATCGACACCGCCAAGAACGGGTACGGCACCTTCGTCTCCCTGGTGAAGGGAGCCGTGGACATCGCCTCGGGGAACTGGTTCGGGCCCCTGGCCGACGCCTGTGTCGGGCTGGTCAACATCGTGGCCAACCACCAGAAGGCGATCCTCGACGCCCGCCGCAAGGCCTCCCACAACGCGGCGCTGCTGGCCCAGATCGAGGCGGGCCGCAACATGGTCGAAGCGGGCCAGATCCGGCTGGGTCAGTCGGACCACGACCTCCGCGGGGCGATCCAGAACTACCAGGACACCGAGCGCCGCATCGACGAGCGCACCACCAACCGCCGCCGCGAGCTGCGCAACCTCGGCTCCTCGGCCTCGGGCTACACCAACGACGAGGACACCAGCGGCGACCTCGGCGCCCGCCTGCTGCTGGCCGGCGGCATCATCGAGACCGTGCAGTTCGCCCACGGCGTCCAGAGCGCGCTCTCCTCCAACCAGATCACCCCCGAGCAGGTCGAGACCTTCTGGAACGACGTCCGGGACCACCGGGAGAACAACCCGATCAACGGCCTGCGCTACGTGTGGCGCCCCGAGGAGACCAACCTCATCGGGGCCTGGAGCTGGGTGTCGAACGCCGAGGCCGACGGGCTCCAGAGCGCCTACGACTTCGTCGACGGGGCCAACACCATCGCCGAGGCCTTCATCGAGCGCATGGCCGTCTCCGCCGAGACCGCCGAGGCCAACCTGGCCGCGGCCGTCAGCGACAACAACTTCGAGTACTGAGCGAGGAGCCCACGATGTCGGACACCCACGACCCCACCGCTGAGCTCCCCGCCCGCACCCCCGAGGTGCTGGATCACGAGCTGCTCACTCCCCCGATCCTGGAGAAGGGCCACGTCTCCAAGCCCCTGATCCACGCCGAGCTGGGCCTGCGGAGCACCCTGTTGACCCACTACGGCCGCATGTCGGGCCAGCCGCAGCCGGAGGCCTGAGCGTGGCCGAACCCGAGGCCTCGATCTCGCTGCGCACCCTGGTCCTGGTCGCCCTCGCGGGGGAGGCGCTGCTGGCGGCCTTCGTCGTGTCGGCGGTCCTGGGCTGGATCCCGCTGGACCTGCAGGTGGGCTCGCTGACGGTCCAGGCCGGCGACGACTCCCAGCTCGTGCTGAGCGGCAGCGAGGGCGCCACGCTCCAGCTCGTCGATGCCCAGGGCGTGGTGCGGATCGCGCTGGCGGCCGACGGCAGCCTGCGGGCCGCCGGGGCCGACGGAGCGGAGCGGGCGACCCTGGGCACCGGTCCCGAGGGCACCACCCTGACCGTCCGCGGACCCGATGGCCTGGCGAGGGTCTCCCTGGACGCCTCGGGCAGCTCCGCTGCGGTCTCCCTGGCCGCGGGCACGGGCCCCACCACGGCTGCCCTGACGGACAGCAGCCGCGGACCCCGCCTCGCCCTGGAGGCACCGGCCGGAGTCGTGGCTCTCGAGGCCACCGACGGCGCCCTGGGTCTCGTGGCCCAGGACGAACACCAGCGGCTGGTGGCCGGCGTCCGGGGAGGAGACCCGCGCCTGGAGCTGGTGGACGACCAGGGCCGCGCCCGTGCCTCCCTGGTCCTGGACGGGGAGCGGTCGGCGATGACGCTGCGCGACCAGCAGGGCAAGGAGCGGGCGGTGGTCGAGCAGAGCGAGGCGGACGGTCCGGACGTGCGGCTGCACGGGCGGTAGGGGTCACCCCACGGGGGAGGACCCACCAGCCTCGATCACCAACCGCTCCACCAGCCGCCCGCTCATCGCGGTGCGATAGGCCACGGTGGAGCGGATGTCGTCGATCGGCCGCACCACCGCCCGGGCGGCCTCAGCGGCCTCACGGGCCAGCTCCGAGTCGGGACGCCGTCCCTCCAGCACGGCCTCCACCGCGGTCGTCCGAAAGACCACGGGAGCGACCGCGCCGAGGGCGACCCGCACGTCGCGCAGGGCGCCGTCGACGAACCGGCAGCGCAGCGCCACGGAGACCTTGGAGATGTCGTGGTGGGCGAGGTCGTCGGCGACGACGAAGGCGCTGTGGCTGCCCTCCACCACGGCGTAGCTCACCGCGGTGAGCACCTCGTCGTCCGCGAGTACGGTCCGCCCAGGACCGACGAAGAAGTCCTCCAGGGGCAGCTCGCGGGTGCCGCCGGGACCGAGGAGCTCCACCCGGGCGTCGGCCACCAGGAGCGGCGGGATGCTGTCACCGGCCGGAGACGCGTTGCACAGGTTGCCACCGAGGGTCGCCCGGACCTGGATCTGCCGGGAGCCGATGTCGCTCGCCGCGATGATGAGGGCGCCGAGGGTCTCCTGGACCAGGGAGGAGCGGGACAGGGAGAACATGTCCACCAGGGCCCCGAGCCGAACTCGGTCCCCCACCCGGGTGATCTCCCTCGCCGACCCCTGGATGCCCGTCAGGTCGATCCAAGCCGACGGGAGGTCCGCACGGTCCCGGAGCTGGACCAGGGCGTCGGTGCCCCCGGCGAGCAGGCGGGCGGTAGGCCCCTGGGCAGCGAGGACCTCGACGGCCTCGGCGAAGGACCCCGGACGGAAGAGCCTCATGGGGAGCGCTCCTGTGCGGCGAGCACGTCTTCGGGGCGGATCGGCAGGCGGCGGAAGCGGCACCCGGTGGCGGCCGCGACGGCGTTGGCCACGGCGGGCGGGACCGCCACCAGGACCGGCTCCCCCACCCCCTTGGCCCCGAAGGGCCCCGTGGGCTCGGGGTCCTCGACCAGGATCGGCGTGATCTCGGGCACGTCGCCGGCGCCGGGCACCCGGTAGGTGTTCATGTTCAGGGTGACCGGCACCCCCTCGTCGAGACGGTGGTCCTCGTGGAGCGCGAAGCCGAGGCCCTGGGTCGCCCCCCCGGTCACCTGGCCCTCGACCAGCAGCGGGTTGATGGCCCGACCCACGTCGTGGGCGGCGACCAGCGAGATCACGCGCACCCGGCCGTCCCGGCGGTCCACCTCGACGTCGACCACGTGGGCGGCGAAGGCGTAGGGCCAGTAGGCGTCGCCCTGGCCGTCGCCGAGGTCGAGCTTCGTGGAGTGGGCCCGGTTGCGGGCCTGGCGGCGGAGCCGGATGCCCGCCTCGGTGCAGGCCCGGTAGAGCTCCGGGTAGGAGCAGAGCACCTCGCCCTCGCCGTCGAGCACACCGGGCTCTCCCAGGCGCAGCGAGCCGACGTCGAGACCCCACTGCTCGGCCACGAACCCCAGCAGCGTCTCCCTCAGCCGCACCGCCGCCTGGCGCACGGCCTCGCCGGACACGTAGGTCTGGCGGGAGGCGACCGAGGAGCCGGAGTCCGGGGTCTCCTGGCTGTCGCCGGTCCAGATCGAGACCTGGTGGCCTCGCACGCCCAGCTCCTCGACGGCGATCTGGGTGAAGACGGTGAGCAGGCCCTGGCCGTACTCGATCGCGCCGCAGCGGATCCGAAAGGAGCCGTCCTCGAGCAGCTCCAGCACCGCCGAGCCGATGTCGCGGATGCCGTTGCCATAGCCGATGCCGTAGAAGACGGTGGAGATGCCGCGACCCCGGTCGACGTGGGGGGGAGGCGGTGGACGCTGCGCGGCGAGCTGTTCGGCCCGCGCGACCGCCTGCTCGACGCAGGCCTGGAGACCACAGCTCCCGGTGATCTCCTGTCCGGTGGCCGTGGTCTTGCCGATGCCCAGGTGGTTCGCCCTGCGGAAGGCGACCGGGTCCATGCCCACGCGCTCGGCCAGCTCGTCCACGAAGGACTCGACGGCGAAGGCCACCTGGGGCGCCCCGAAGCCGCGAAAGGCCCCGGAGATGCCGTTGTTCGTGTAGGCCATGCGCACGTCGACGGAGATGTCGTCGACGGCGTAGGTGCCCGCGGCGTGGACCAGGGCCTTGCGGGCGATGTTCGGCGCCCAGGAGGAGTAGGCGCCGGTGTCGAAGAGCGCCGAGATCTCCAGGCCCTGGATGCGGCCCCGCTCATCGACGCCCGCTCGATAGGTCATGGTCGCCGGGTGCCGCTTGGTGCTGGCGACCTGGGTCTCCTCCCGGGTCCAGACGATGCGCACCGGCCGCCCGGTCAGGACCACGCCCAGGGCGGCGTGGATCTGGGCGTAGATGTCCTCGCGGCCGCCGAAGGCGGCGCCGGTGTGCTGCTGGATGACGCGGACCTCCTTGCGGTCCAGGCCGAGGGTCTTGCAGAGGTGGTGGCGATCGAAGAAGACGTTCTGGGACGGGGCCCGGACGATGAGCCCGCCGTCCTCGCGGGGCACCACCAGGGCCGCCTCGGGCTCCAGGTAGAGGTGCTCCTGGGCCGGGGTGCGGTAGGTGCGCTCCAGCACGTGGGCGGCACCCTCGATGGCGGCGGCGGCGTCGCCCTTGCGCAGGCGCTGGTGGACCGGCAGGTTGCCGTCGGGGTGGAGCTGAGGGGCTCCCTCGGCCAGCGCTGCCTCGGGGCCGGTCACCGGGGGCAGGTCGGTCAGGGTGAGCTCCACGAGGGCCGCACCCGCTCGGGCGGCGGCCAGGGTCTCAGCGAGCACCACCGCCACCGCCTCACCCCAGAAACGCACGTGGTCACTCACCAGCACCGGCTGGTCGGCGATCGCGTTGCCGTAGTGCAGCTCGCCGGGCACGTCGGCCGCGGTGAGCACCCGCACCACGCCCGGCACCGCCAGGGCCTCGGACACGTCGATGGCCTCGAGCCGGGCGTGGACCCGCTCGGCCCGCACGGTCACGCCGTGGAGGCAACCCTCGGGCAGGGGCAGGTCCGCCGTGAACTCGCACAGGCCGGCGACCTTGTCCTCGGCATCGACGCGGCGTGCACACTCGCCGACCCGCAGCGGCGGAGCTTCGACGACGGCGGCATCCCCAGTGAGCACCTCGTCCATCGCCGCCAGGAGCTGCCGGTAGCCCGTGCAGCGACAGATGTTGCCCGAGAGCCGCTCGGCGAGCGCCTGGCGGTCACCGCAAGAACCCTCCTGGAGCATCGCGGTGCCGGTGACCACGAAGCCGGGGGTGCAGTAGCCGCACTGCACGGCCCCGTGCCGCACGAAGGCCTCCTGGACCGGGCTCAGCGCCCCGGGCCGGCCGATGCCCTCGACCGTGGTCACCGCGGTGCCCTCGGCCTGGAAGGCGGGCACCAGGCAGGCGTTCACGGCGGTGCCGTCCACCAGCACCGCGCAGGCGCCGCACTCCCCCATCGAGCAGCCCTCCTTGGCGCCCGTGAGGCCCAGGTCGTCCCGCAGCACGTCCAGCAACCGGGCGGTCACCGGCGCGGTCACCCTGCGGGGCTGGCCGTTCACCTGTAGGTGGATCTCGACGTCACCTCGGGACACAGGGGCTCTCCAGGGCTCGAAAGCCATGCAGTCTAACGGGTTCGAGCAGGGGTCAGAGGGCCCGACACCCCCGCTACTTCGCCGGCAGGTAGAGGCTCCCGCCGCCCTCTCGGAACTGGCGGGCCCGCTCCTCCATGCCGACCTCGACCGCCTCTGCGGCCTCGAGGTCCTGGCGGGCGGCGTACTCCCGCACCTCCTGGGTGATCCTCATCGAGCAGAAGCGGGGGCCGCACATCGAGCAGAAGTGGGCCGTCTTTGCCGCAGGGGCTGGGAGGGTCTCGTCGTGGTACTCGCGGGCGATGCCCGGATCCAGGGCCAGGTTGAACTGGTCCTCCCAGCGGAACTCGAACCGGGCACGGCTGAGGGCGTCGTCGCGGTCCTGGGCGCCGGGGTGGCCCTTGGCGATGTCCGAAGCGTGGGCGGCGATGCGGTAGGCGATCAGCCCCTGCTTGACGTCCTCCTTGTTGGGCAGGCCCAGGTGCTCCTTGGGGGTGACGTAGCAGAGCATCGAGCAGCCCTGGGAGCCGATGATGGCGGCACCGATGGCCGAGGCCATGTGGTCGTAGCCGGGGCTGATGTCGATGACGAGGGGCCCGAGGGTGTAGAAGGGCGCCTCGTAGCAGTGCCGGAGCTGCTCGCTCATGTTCTCGGCGATCTTGTGGATCGGCACGTGACCGGGCCCTTCGATCATCACCTGGACGTCGTGCTTCCAGGCGATCTTGGTGAGCTCTCCCAGGGTGTGGAGCTCGGCGAACTGGGCCTCGTCGTTGGCGTCGGCCAGGCACCCCGGACGCAGTCCGTCTCCGAGCGAGAAGGTGATGTCGTACTCCTTCATCACCTCGCAGATGCGCTCGAAGTTCGTGTAGATGA
Source organism: uncultured Enterobacterales bacterium (assembly GCA_964501915.1). Classification (GTDB taxonomy): domain Bacteria; phylum Myxococcota_A; class UBA796; order UBA796; family CAJQPC01; genus CAYFPX01. Next base: position 15,851 of record CAZCVP010000084.1, on the reverse strand, counting down.
AATTCTCCTCGTGGTGGTGCAGGCACCACTTGGCCATGATCGAGCCACCGCGGGACACGATGCCGGTGACCCGCTTCGCCGTGAGCGGGACGTGGCGGAGCAGCACGCCGGCGTGGATGGTGAAGTAGTCCACGCCCTGCTCGGCCTGCTCCCGGAGCACGTCGAGGAAGAGCTCGATGGACAGGTCCTCGGGCTTGCCGTTGACCCGCTCCAGGGCCTGGTACATCGGCACCGTGCCGATGGGCACCGGGCTGTTGCGCAGGATCCACTCCCGGGTCTCGTGGATGTCGGGACCGGTGGAGAGGTCCATGACCGTGTCGGCCCCCCAGCGCAGGGACCACTGGAGCTTCTCGACCTCCTCTTCGATCGAGGACGACACGGCGGAATTGCCGATGTTGGCGTTGACCTTGCACAAGAACGCCCGCCCGATGAGCATCGGCTCCAGCTCGGGGTGGCGCTTGTTGGCCGGCAGCACGGCCCGCCCGGCGGCGATCTCGGCCCTCACGAGCTCCGGGTCCATGTCCTCCCGGATGGCGGCGAAGCGCATCTCGGGGGTCACGATGCCGCGGCGGGCGTAGTGGAGCTGGGAGAAGTTGGTGTCGCCGCGGTGTTCGCGCTCGCGCACCCACGCCGCACGGCGCCTGGGCAGACCCCGGTGGGGGTCGGCGCCCTGGGGCCCCGAGGTGTCGTAGATCCGCTGCACGTGACCGGTGGTCAGCGGGATCTCCCGGAAGGGCACTCCCAGCTCACCGACCTCGATCTTGCGGGACAGGCCGCCGTTGAAGGACTCGTAGCCCTCGAGGAGATCGTCTCTCGCCATTCTCGCTTTCCTCCGCCGGCGCAACCCGGATCAGGTTCTGCGGTGTCTTCTCAGGACCTCCGGGTCCACCCGCAGCGAGCCTCCGGGGTCTAACCGGTCCAGTCCCCCGTCAGGGCACCGTCGTGGGTGCGGCCACCGCAACGCGGGCAATGGCCAGGTGGAGCCCCGGGGTCGCGGGCGGGGGAGCCGGTAGCTGGTCGCGGAGGTGCACCAGGGTCCGCGCCAGGCGGGCCACGCTGGGCTGTCGGTGGTCGGGCTCGGGCAGCGTCGCCCGGGTGATGGGCCAGCGCAGCAGCTCCGGCACGCGCTCCCCCAGGCGGCGCAGGTCCCGCCCTGGCTGGAGCGGATCCCGTCCGCTGAGCAGCGCGAGCAGGGTCGCCCCCAGGGCGTGCACGTCGGCCCGCGTGTCGGCCCGCTTGGCGTCCGACTGCTGCTCCGGCGCCATGTAGCCCCAGGTCCCCATGGTGAGCCCCGTCCGCGTGACGCTGGCCTGGCCGGCGGCGAAGCGGGCGATGCCGAAGTCCACCACCCGGCACCAACCCAGAGGGTCCACCAGCACGTTCTGGGGCTTGATGTCCCGGTGGATGATGCCCCGATCGTGGGCCGCTGCGATGCCGGCGCAGACCTGGAGCAGGACGTCCACGGCGAGCTGCGGCGGCATCGGGCCGTGCACCTCCATCCACTTCTTCAGGGACGAGCCCTCGACCAGCTCCATCGCGATCCAGGTGCAGCGGTCGTCGACGCCGTGGTCCCGGACCTGCACGACGTGGGGATGGCTCAGCCGGCTCAGGGCCTCGGCCTCGATGCGAAAGCGCGCCTGGAGGGTCCGGTTCACCGCCAGCTCCGGTCGCATCCTCTTCAGGGCGATCCACTGCTGGCCCTCGCGATCCCAGGCTCGATAGACCCGGGCCACGGCACCCTCTCCGAGCTGATCGAAGAGGACGTAGCGACCGGCGATCAGCTCGTTCATCGAAGGTCCAGGGCGGGGTCCCGTTCCGGAGAACCTGCCATGAGATGAGACCCGCACGACAGTCAAAGATAGAGATAATTGTGGGAACCCCAGGCGCGGCCCGGCTTTCGGTGGGGGCTCCGACGGATTGCACGTATGATGGAGACGTCTCCTGTTTCCACCCGGCACGGCGATGGCCCACCCCAACCGAAGCCGGAGCAGCCGCCAGCTGCTCCAACCAATCCCCCTGAGGATCGAGGGGGACTATGGCGAGGTGCGGGGCCTGGCCTGGTGGCTCTACGGCGGTGAGATCCGGTTCTCCTGCCGAGTGCGGGTGCTGCCCGGGCGGCCGCGGCTGGTCCTGCTCCGCGTCGCGGGCCAGGATCCCATCCCCCTCGAGGTCATGGTGCGCAAGGCCTCCACGGCGCCCGCCTCCGGAGACGTGGTGACCTACTGGCACAAGGGCCGCTACCGACTCCTGGAGGCCAGTGACGAGCCCCGGCTGCGACTCGTCCGGCAGCTCGGGGATCCCGCCCGGCCGGTGCGGGCCCCCACCATCACCGGCTCGGTGACCCCGAAGCGCCGGCGACGCAAGAAGACCCTGCCCAGTGGACACGCCCTGAGGGAGGCGATGGCCCGGGGCCGCGGCGAGCGCGAGCCCATCGACTGGTGGGCCCCCGAGGGCGTACCGGCTGCGCTGGACCCGGGCGACCCGCCCGCGGTCTTCATCGACCTGAAGACGGAGGGCCACTCCAAGCGTTGCCTGGACCGGCACGAGGGCTCGCTCCAGTTCCATGTCGAGCCCCTCCGCGAGCTGGAGGAGGCCCAGGAGGTCCTGGTCGTCATCCAGTACCCGGACCGCACCTTCGGCCAGTTCGCGGCCCTGGTGCAGCTCCACCACTACCTGGGCACGACCCTCGCCGCCCTGGCTCCCGACGAGGCCTCGATCGGCCAGACCAGCCAGTCCGTGGAGAATCGGGCTTGAACTAGAACCGCTGCGATCCGAGGGGTGCTCCAGAATCGACGGAGGCCCCAATGGCACTCACAGTGAACACCAACACGGCGTCCATGAACGCCCTCACCAACCTCAACCGCACGGGCAGGTCTCTCGGAGACACCTTCACGCGCATCTCCTCCGGTCTCCGCATCAACAAGGCGGCCGACGACGCGGCGGGCATGGCGGTGGCGGAGAACCTCTCCGCGGCCTACCGCTCCGGACGCGTCGCGATGCGCAACATCAACGACGGCGTCTCGGTCGTCCAGATCGCCGAGGGCGCGACCGGCGAGGTCGTCAACATCATCAAGCGCATGCGCGAGCTGTCGGTCCAGTCCGCCTCGGAGACCCTGGACGACGACGAGCGGGCCTACATCCAGGACGAGTTCGTGCAGCTCGCCACGGAGGTCGACCGCATCGCGCAGTCCACGGAGTTCAACGGCACCGCCCTCGGTGACGGGGTCACGACCCAGCTCAACGTCCAGGTCGGCATCAACAACACGGCCAACGACCGCATCACCATCACGATCGGCGACCTCCGCTCGACGGTGATCGGCATCGACACCGCGTCCATCGACCTGAGCTCGGCGACGGGCGCCCAGTCCGCCATCGACTCGTTCGACACGGCCCTGGACACCGTGGCCGCCTACCGCTCGGACTACGGTGCGGTGCAGAACCGCCTGGACAGCTCCCTGCGCAACATGGAGACGTACACGGAGAACCTGGCCGCGGCCGAGTCCCAGATCCGCGACGCCGACTTCGCCTACGAGACGTCGCAGATGGCCAAGGACCAGATCCTCCAGCAGGCCGGTGTGTCGGTGCTCGCCCAGGCGAACCTGATCAACCAGGGGGCGCTCACCCTGCTGACCTAGGCACGAACGCTCACGAGGTGACCCGGGGCCCGCGAGGGCTCCGGGTCTTCTTCGTGGTGCGAGCCGCACGAGGGCGACGAGGCGACCGGCGGGTCCCTTCGGCCACCTGGGCCGCAGGTTGAGCCTTTTTTCTCGCGATCGCTCATCTCGCGGCCACCTCCTTCCGATCCGGTGATCAGACGGGGATCCTCCCTCCCCGTTCCTCAGCCCCCGAGGAAGGAGACGCTCATGGCGCTCACGACGAGCAACATCTCGTCCTTGCGCGCAACACACGCCCTTGGGCGAACGACGCGTGCACTGGAACGAACCACGGCCCACATCTCGTCGGGCCTCCGCATCACCCGAGCCGGCGACGATGCCGCTGGACTGGCGGTCGCCGAGGGACTCTCGGCCCGGGCCCGCTCGCTGCGCATGGCCCGCAGGAACGCCAACGACGGGATCTCGATCACCCAGACCGCGGACAGCGCCTCCGGCGAGGTGAACAACATCCTGAAGAGGATGCGTGAGCTGGCGGTCCAGGCCAGCTCGGAGACCCTCGACGACACCGAGCGCGGGTACATCAACGACGAGTTCACCGAGCTCTCCAGCGAGGTCGATCGCATCGCCGCAGGGACCGAGTTCAACGGCACCGCGCTCACCAACGGCGGCACGACCCAGATGTCGGTCCAGGTCGGCGTCGACAGCGCCGGCACCAGCCGGATCACGATGTCCCTCGGTGACCTGCGCTCCACCGTGCTCGGTGTCGACACGGCCTCCCTCGACCTGTCCACGGCGACGGGCGCCCAGTCCGCCATCGACGCCTTCGACACCGCGCTGGACACCGTGAACGGCTACCGGGGCGACTATGGCGCGATCCAGAACCGCCTGGACTCGTCCATCGCCTTCGCCGAGACCTACGACGCCAACCTGACCGCGGCGGAGTCCCAGATCCGGGACGCCGACTTCGCCTACGAGACCGCGGAGCTGGCCAAGCAACAGATCCTGCAGGCGGCCGGGGTCTCGATCCTGGCGCAGGCCAATTCGATCAACGCGGGGATCCTCGACCTGCTCTAGGTCGGGGAGACCCCTCCAGGGGTGAGCGTCGGGGCCTTGACGGGGGCCCCGGCGCTCTGCTCCGTGGCGAAGCCGTCTTGCGGTACGCGTCGAGCCCGATCCGGGCCGAAGGCGGCAATCTGGGTGGACTCGGCGCCGGCCCGCGCCGGGGGGTTGCCACCTTCGACCCCAGCGGCTAGACACCGTCGGCGAAAGCTCTCTGCGGAAGTGGCGGAATGGCAGACGCGCTAGGCTCAGGACCTAGTCCACACTACGTGGGTGGGGGTTCGACTCCCCCCTTCCGCACCATTCGGGCAGCCGCTCCTCCGGGGCGGCTGTCCTGCTTCGTGCCGGGATAGACGCTCGTCCGATGTCCGACTCCCCCACCCCGCGTCGCACCGTCTTCAAGGGCAAGGTCGTCGACCTGGGCCTGGAGACCGCGGAGCTGCCCGACGGCCGCCGGATCGAGCTGGAGGTGATCCGTCACCCCGGCGCCGCCGCCATCGTGCCGCTGCACGACGACGGCACCGTGACCCTGGTCCGCCAGTACCGCCACGCCGCCGGCGGCATGATCCTCGAGATCCCGGCCGGGATCCTGGAGGAGGACGAGGTCCCCGAGCTGGGCGCCCGCCGGGAGCTGACCGAGGAGACCGGGCTGTCCTGTGAGCGCCTGCGTCGGCTGGTGATCCTCCACACCACGCCGGGCTTCACCGACGAGCGCATCTGGGTCTTCCTGGCCACCGGCCTGACCGAGACCAGCCCCCTGGAGCTCGACGACGACGAGTACCTGGCGCCGGAGCGCTTCTCCCTGGCCGAGGCCCTCGACCTCATCGACCGGGGACAGATCACCGACGGCAAGACCATCGTCGGCCTGCACCTGGCGCAGCGCCACCAGGGCTGACCGCCCACGACAGCGGTGTCGCGGTCGAGGCGACCCGCCGCTCACCCCCGCGGCCTCCGCCGGCCACGGGGCCCGATCCGCGACCCTGGCACGGGTCCTGCAAAACTCCACCGCGTCCCTCCCAGGAGTCCCTCGTGCCAGAGCCGCACATGCGCGCCGACATGGCCGCTCGCTCGGTGCCAACCAGGCCCTCGAAGGGGTGCTACGTTCCTCCGTGGAGGAGACCATGACGACCATCGCGCTGCTGTTCTTCGCCTGCGGGGGCAACGACACCTCGAACGACACGGGGTGGGCCGGGAGCTTCACCGAGTCCGACACCGACGTCGACGCCGACGCCGACACCGACACCGACACCGACGGCGACGCCGACGACGACGGCCTCGGCTCCGAGGTCGAGGACGACTTCCTCAAGCTCGAGCCGGCCACCATCTCCGGCCACGTCTTCGTGGCCAACGCCAGCCGCAACACCCTGACCCGCATCGCGGTGCCGTCCCTGGACGTGCTCACCACCGAGGTGGGCGTCGGACCGGCCTCGGTCCAGACCACGCCCGACCAGAGCCTGGCGGTCGTCTTCAACCAGGAGGGCCACAGCCTCTCGCTGGTGGACACCGACACCCTCGACGTCATCGAGGTCGACATCCGCAAGAACCTCAACGCCCTGGAGATCTCCCCCGACGGGAGGTGGGCCGTCGTCTACCACGACCACGACCAGCCCCTGGACGAGGACGAGGTCGACGGCATCCAGTCCCACGCCGAGGTCTCGCTGGTGGAGCTGGAGACCGCTCGCCACGTCCCGGTGGTGGTCGGCTTCCGGCCGCACGACGTGCGCTTCGACCCCTCCGGCGAGCTGGCGGCCGTGGTGAGCGACCCCTACCTCGCCCTGCTCGACCTGACCGAGGAGACCCCGGTCCCCGTGCTCGTCGAGGTCGCCGAGGACACCCTCGACGCCCCACCAGCCGAGGAGGTGCTCATCAACCCGGCCGGGACCGCGGCCTTCGTGCGGCAGTACGGCACCGACAAGATCGTCGCCGTCGACCTGTCGACCCTGGAGATCAGTCGCCTGAGCGCCGGCAGCAACCCCACCGACATGGACCTGTCCCCCGACGGCGAGAGCGTCGTCGTGGTCGCCCGCAACTCCAACGAGCTGGTCATCTTCAGCGCCGACAAGCCTCACGGGCCCCCGGAGACGCTGGAGCTGCCCGAGGACGAGGTCCACGGCTCCCTGCTCTTCGCCCCCGAGGGGACGAGCACGGCCATCCTCTACACCACGGCGATCGAGGCCCAGACCGGTCACTACACGTCCTGGGACCTCGACACCGACACCTTCGCCGTCCACGGCCTCAAGAAGCCCCTCTCCTCGGTGTCCATCACCCCGACCGGCGGCACCCTGCTCGCCTTCCACCCGAGCTGGGACCTCGACGACGCCGACCCGAGCGGCGCCGCCTGGGGCCTGCCCGGCGTGAGCCTGGTGGACCTCTCCGACCACCGCTCCAACCAGCTCATCCTGCCCGGCGAGCCCACGGGCTACGCCAACGCCGACTCCGGCGAGGTCGGCTACCTGCTGCTGGACGGCGAGCAGAGCCTGTCGATGCTCATGTACGAGCACCTGCTCTACGACCAGATCCCCCTGAAGTCCCAGCCCGTGCACGTGGGTGTGCTGCCGTCGAGCAACCACGCCTTCGTCAACCAGGAGCACGACCTCGGGCGCCTGACCTTCTTCGACCCCGGTGACCTGCTGGACGACAGCGATGACGTCCTGGAGACCATCACCGGCTTCGAGCTCAACTCCGGCATCGAGCACTGAACCCTGCCCCCAGGGAGCCCCCCATGACCCTCCTCCTCCTCCTCGGCGCCTGCGCGGACTACGAAGTCGCGATGTCGCGCGACGCCGCGCCCAGCGACGACAGCGGCGCCAGCGGCGCCGACTGGGCCGCCGACACCGGCGGCGGCCACGAGCCCGACGACGACGACGGCCTCGGCAGCGAAGAAGAAGACGACTTCCTCAAGCTCGCCCCCGCCGTGACCAACGCCTATGTCTTCGTGGCCAACACCTCCCGCGGCACCGTCACCCGCATCGCGGTGCCGGAGCTGGAGGTGGTGACCGTGGAGGGCGGCACGGACCCGACCGTGGGGACGACCACCGAGGACTACACCCGGGCCGTGGTCTTCAACCAGGGCTCCGACGACGTCTCGATCATCGACGCCGAGACCCTGGACGTGGTGACCGTGCCCGTCCGGGACAACCTCAACCACATGGTGGTGAGCCCCGACGGTGTCTGGGCCATCGTCTACCACGACGCCGACAAGCCGGTGGACCCCGACATCCACGACGACGGCGGCATCCAGTCCCAGAACGAGATCAGCCTCGTCGACCTGGACGGTGGGGTCCACTTCCCGATGGTGGTGGGCTTCAACCCCAACGACGTGGCCTTCACCCCGGACTCCCTGGTCGCGACCGTCATCTCCGACGCCTACCTGGCGGTCCTGGACCTGACCGACACCTCGCCCTCTCCCGAGCTCATCGAGATCGCCGAGGACGTGCTCGAGGCTCCGGCGGCCGAGGAGGTCGTGATCAACGGTGAGGGCACCTACGCCTTCGTCCGCCAGTACGGCTCCGACGAGCTGGTGGTGGTCGACCTCGCCACCCTGTGGGTCGACCGGGTGCCCGCCGGCAGCAACCCCACCGACGTCGACCTCACCCCCGACGGCGAGAGCATCGTCGTCGTGGCCCGGGCGTCGAAGGAGCTGGCCATCTTCGACGCCGCCGATCCCTTGGGCGACGACCCGCTGATGCTGGACCTGCCCGAGGACGAGGTCCTCGGCTCGGTGCTCTTCTCCCCCGACAACACCCAGGCGGTGCTCTACACGACCACCACCAACACCGATCACTACACCTCCTGGGACCTGTCCGACGACACCTTCGCCGTCCGCGCCCTGGGCAAGCCGATCGACAACATGGTCGTCACCCCCACCGGCGGCTCGCTGATGGCCTTCCACTCCGGCGACCTGGACGACGCCAGCCCGGAGGACAGCGACTACGGCAAGCCCGGGCTGAGCCTGATCGACCTCACGGACTTCCGCTCCAACCTGCTGATCCTGCCCGAGGAGCCCTCGGCCTACGCCAACGCCGAGAACGGCGAGGTCGGCTTCTTCATCATGGAGGGCCACGACACCCTGGCGATGCTCGTCTACGAGCAGCTCCTCTACGAGGAGATCCGCCTCAAGAGCGAGCCCGTCCACGTCGGCGTGCTGCCCGACTCCACCTTCGCCTACGTCAACCAGGTGCACGACCTGGGACGCCTCACCTTCTTCGATCCCGGCGACCCCCTCGACCACGACGACGACGTGCTCGAGACCATCACCGGCTTCGAGCTCAACTCCGGCATCGAGCACTAGGAACACACCATGACGACCCTGCTCTTGTTGGCGGCTTGCAACGTCTGGGAAGACCTCCCGGGCAACAACTACGCCTACCTCGACGACACCCTCTGGGACGCGGACGTGACCGCGGCCTCCGATGGCCTCTACGTGATGCTGCCCGCCGCCGGCGAGCTGGTCCGGGTGGCCTCGGCCGGCGGCGTCACGCCCGTGGACATGAACGGGGCCCAGCCCCAGCAGCTCGTGCTCGCTCCCGACAGCGAGACCCTGCTGGTCTTCGCCGCCTCGCCGTTCTGCGACACCGACGACCGCTGGATCGAGACGGTCGAGGACTGCTACAGCGAGGACGAGGAGCTGACCTGGAAGACGTCGCTGGAGCTGGTCTCCAACGCGACGGTCGACCACAGCTCGGCGATCGCCTCCCACTACAACGCCGTCACCTTCAACAACGACGGCGACGTGGCGGTGATCTACCTGGACGAGGAGACCGCCGACCTGAGCAACCTCGCCCAGGACTCGCTGCTGAACCCCACCGAGGTGGTGTTCGTGGAGCTGGCCAGCGGCGTGACCACGCGGGTGCCGGTGGGGTTTGCGGCGGACCGCATCCTCTTCACGCCCGACGACGAGCGGGCGGTGGTCCTGAGCCGGTCCAAGGTCGTGGTCGTGGACCTGACCACCGGGACCTACGACATCCTCGTCTCCTTCCCCCTGAGCCTCGACGTCGACGACGACGTGCGGCCCCAGGACGCGGCCCTGACCCCCGACGGGCGCTACGTCCTGCTCACGGTCGAAGGCTCGGGTGAGCTCTACGCCCTGGACCTGGAGAGCGAGTCGATCAACATCGTGTCGCTGGACTCCGCGCCGGCCGACATGGCGGTCTCGGCCACCTCCGACCTCACGGTGCTGGTCTACCGCTACGACGAGCAGGTCGACGTGCTGGAGCACGACTACTTCGACGTCGAGAGCCTGGGCCTGGAGGAGTCGGCCAACTCGATCCTCGTCGACGGCTCGACGGCCATCCTGTACCACACCGGGACCGACCGGGACCGCCACGACGTCATCCGGCTGGACCTGGAGAGCTCGGAGCGGATCGAGTACCGGATGGAGAACCCGGTCTCCTCGCTGCAGATCGCCCCCGACGGGGACCACGCGGTCGCCCTGCTGCGGACCGAGAGCAGCAGCGGCGGCGGGCTCGAAGGGGTCGCCGACAGCCGCTACGGGGTCTCCATCCTGGACCTCGGCAGCGACAAGGGCGCCAACATCGGCCTGATGAGCGGCAGCCGGCCGGTGGGCCTGGCCTTCCAGGGCGGCGACGACACCTCCACGGCGCTGTTGCTGCTGGAGGACCAGAACGACCTCTTGGAGCTGGACCTGGACGGCGGCACCTACGAGACCGTCGAGCTCAGCGACCAGCCCATGGGCATCGGGTCCTACAGCGACGGCGAGTTCTACATCACCCACGACAGCGCCCTGGGGCTCATCAGCTTCTGGGATCCCGACACCGAGACGCTCGAGACCGTGGGGGGCTTCGCGATGCGCAGCCTGCTCCGCGAAGGCACCCCCCTCGCCACGACGGAGGACTGAGCCATGACCACCCTGCTTCTCCTCACCAGCTCCTTCGCCCTGGCCGCGGACTACGAGATCTCCGCGGAGGTGGGTCGTCTCGACGTGGCCAAGGGGGGCTACGAGCTCTTCGGCAGCGAGTACGGCATCGCCACCATGGGCGCCCGGCTCCAGTACATCAAGAACCAGAACCTCTCCTTCAACGTCAGCTACCACCGCTGGGTCGACGGGGGGCGGGTGCAGTTCGGCGACTACTACTACGAGGACACCGGCATCTCCGAGGGTCCCGGCGCCGACGAGGGCTTCAGCACCGGCTTCTGGGGCAACCTGCTGGGCCTCGGCGTGCGCGGCGGCGTCGACCTGTGGGGCTGGCTCAACCCCTACGGCACGGTGGAGCTGCGCGGCCTGCGCGTCACGGCGCGCTTCGACGACGACCCGAGCGAGGACGACAACCCCAACCAGATCACCCTGCACGGCCACAGCGTCGGCTTCGCGGCGGCGGCGGGTCTCAGCCTGCGCATTCCCAGCACGCGGAGCTGGACCGTCAGCCACTACACCGAGGTGGGCTACGAGCTGATGACGCCGATGAGCCTGGGCACCTCGGGGGCCCTCGCCTTCCGCGGGCTGCACATCCGCAGCGGGCTGGGGGTGCGGTTCTAGATGACCTCGGCACGATTGGCAGGCCGTTGCGCGGACCCCTTCCGCCCCTGTCGGCCCGGAGGAGAGCGGTCAGCGGTCGGCGGTCAGCCGAGAACCCCCGCGCCACCCTGCCAACCGCCCGAATGACCCTGCTCGGCCAGGCACGACGGTCTGTTGGGGCCTCCGGCCGACTGGATCGCCGAGAAGTCGATGGTGTCCCTGCTGGACGCTGAGAGCTGACCGCCGGCCCAGGGCGGCCGGGCGTCCTGAGCGATACCGCCCGGAGCGCGATCTTGACGGTTTGAGGCGGGGCTTCGTTAGATGACCTGCGGGAGGTCCTTCTTTCGAAGGCGACCTGACGCTCCCGAGGACCTCAGCGCGGTCCTCCCAGCAGCAGGTTGCTGTAGTGATAGTGCCGGGCCCCGATGATCAGATCCTCGTACCCGTCCTCGTTGATGTCCCCCGGCGAGAAGACCGAGTCCCCCGCGTCGCCGTCGTAGCGCTCGTTGCTCACCAGCAGCACCTCCGCGTCCTCTCTCGTCACACGGCCCTCCGGTGGGGGACCGAACCAGATCATCGCCCCGCCGGGACGATCCGTCTCCTTCGGGTGCAGGTGCGACTCCGGGGCCCCGATCGCCAGGTCCGCGTAGCCGTCTCCGTCCAGGTCCTGCTCCAGCGACACCGCGTCGCCCAGCTCACCGTCCCCAGCGATGGGCACCACCTCCATCGCCGCCACCTGGTCCAGCCGGCCGGACCGGGTCAGGGGACCGAGGACCAGGAAGGCGCTGCCGGGGGTGCCGCCGTGGCGACCCCCGATGAGCAGATCCGTGTAGCCATCACCGTTGGCGTCCCGGCCCGAGGAGAGCGAGTAGCCGACGCCCTGGTAGGCGGTGTGCCCGTAGACCAGCGTGTCGGCGTCCGTCCAGTCGTGCTCGCCGGCCAGGGGTCCGAGGAACAGGCCGACAGATCCGGCCCGGCTCACAGAGTAGCTGGACCCTACGAACAGGTCATCGAAGCCGTCGCCGTCGACGTCGCCCCAGGAGCGCAGGTTGTCGATGATGTCGTTCGACTCGCCGTGGATCGTTGCAAATCCGCCATCGGCGACATCGACGAGGCCCGCCACCGGACCCGAGATGATCGTATTTGGGGCGTAGTCGTCGTCCAGGTGGGCGATGTACTGGATCACGAAGTCCTGGGTGCCATCTGCGTTGGCGTCCAGGATCGCCGACTCGTACCAGACCTTCTCGCTGCTGTGCACGAACGTGGCGTCGGCCACGCGCTCCGGGCTCACGTCCCGGCCACGGGTGTCGTGGGGGCCGAGGATCAGGTAGTACTCCCCAAGCAGGCCGTCGTCGCGCTCGATGTGTCCGGACCCGGCCAGCAGGTCGCTGACTCCATCCCCGTCCACGTCTTCCGCTTCGAAGTCGTAGGCAGCGAAGCCGATGACGGTCGGGTCGTGGGAGTACCAGATCTCAGGGTCTTCCCAGGCGTCGAACTCCCCACAGATCGGGCCTCGATTCCCGTTCAGGTAGGACCCCCCTGCCCAGAACAGGTCCAGCCGACCATCTCCGTCGATGTCGCCGCGCCGACCGTGCTTGATGGCGCTGTAGCTGTAGAACTCCCCTTCCAGCTCCTCCAGCAGGTGCACCCCCGGCGAGACCAGGTTCGGCCCCCAGCAGGCCACGCCCGTGTCGGCGGTGTCCGAGGTGTCGCCGCTGTCCCTCGACCCGGTCTCCACGATCGGCTCGGTGTCCACCGCCGAGTCGGTGGCGCTGTCCGCACCGCTGTCGACCCCACCGGTGTCCGAGGAGCCCGTGACGCCGGAGTCCTCCAAGCCCCCCGAACAGGACCCCAGGAGTCCCCCGAGGCCCGCCCACCAGAACATCGTCACGAACGCGCCGCAACGAAGAACTCCAGCCCCTGCTTCGAGACCAGCAGCAGCGGCCAGTCCCGGGAGTCGAAGACCTCGACGAAGGGGACCGTGCGGAGCCGCGCCGCCTCGAAGGGCGCGTCCCGGTAGGGCAGCGCCGACTCCGCCACCGTGACCTTGGGCCAGGTCGCCGGCCGCACCCCGGCCGCCGGGTGCAGCGGGATGTCCACCACCGAGCCCTTGGCGCCCCCCCTCAGCCCCACGTGCACCGCGATGCTCGCACCCGGCACGACCGGCCCGCCCGCCGGGTCGACCAGCACCAGGTAGGCCTGGCGGGGCGGACCGGTCAGGAAGTACTCGAAGACCACGAGGCGGTCCTTCAGCCCTCCCGCGGCCACCAGGGCCTCCATCTCTGCGTGGTCGGCCGCCTCCGGCAGCAGGAGCCGGCCCCACCGCAGCCGACCACCGCCGAGCACTCCCGCCAGGCGCTGGTAGGTGAACCAGGACCAGATCTGGCGGGACTTCCGGGGCTTCGCCACGTGGGCGTCGGTGCTGTCGGGCCCCGAGTCGTCCCGCAGGCCGGTCCCGGCGAAGCTGCCCGTGGCCAGGTCCATCCAGGCGTGCCAGCCGGCGACCTCGGCCCCGGAGGCCAGGGCACCGCCCAGCCGCCGCACCAGGTCCCGGGCCTGCTGGTCGCCGCCCGAGTCCTCCGCCGTCTCCAGCGTGATCGAACCTCCCAGCGGGTCCCCGACGCCGACCTCGAGCCCCACGGGGAAGGTGTCGCTCACCGACGCCCCCGTCTCGTAGACCGAGACCGGCAGGTCGGGCAGGTAGGTGCCCGGATCGTCCGCCGGGTCCAGGAACTCCGACAACCCCCGCTCGAACCCGTCCAGCAGCGCTTGCCGCAGCTCGGTGATCTCGTGGGGAAGCAGCCCGATGTGCGCGAGCTGGGACCCGCTGGCCGTGTCGCGGTGGTACCAGTGGTAGTCCACGCCCTGGACGAGGTCCGCCAGGCTGCTGGCGGCGAGGCCGTCGTCGCCGTAGGGCCCGCCCGACTGGTCCCCCAGCTCCGCCGCCACGCCGTACCCGAGCCCCTCGGCGAAGTCCAGCTTGTCCTGCCACTCGAACCCGCTCGTGCCCTGCACGTACGACGCCGCCCCCGGCAGCTTCAAGCGCACCTCCCGCCCCCGCGGGCCGAACGCGTCGCGCAGCGCCGTGCGCAGCCCCCAGGCCGCGTGCAGGTAGGCACGGCCCCAGTCCTCCCCGGCGTCCGCCGGCGAGCTGCGACGGTTCGCCGTGTCCAGCTCGTTCATCACCTCGATCGCCTCGACGACCTCCGAGATCCGCGACGAGACCCCCACCCGCGTGGCCGCCCGGTGCAGCACCCGGATCGACGCCTGGGCCAGGTGGTAGAGGAACTCCCGCTTGTAGGCCGAGGTCACGTCCAGGGTCTCGTAGTGCCAGGCATAGCCCCCCGACGAGGTCTCGCCGGCCGGCGCCGGGAAGGTCTCCCCCAGCAGCGGCGAGCTCTGCCCCGCGTGGTCGTCCGACCACCGGAGCTGGACCACCGAGTTGGCGACCAGGTCCTGGCGGGCAGCCCGGCGACCGTCCGCCGAAGGGTGGTTCTTCTCGTCCAGGGTCGGCGGCGCGATCATCTCCCCCAGCTTGGGGCCGCTCCCACCGTCACCCAAAAACACCGAGACCATGCGCAGACCGAGCCTGTCCAGGGTCCCCAGTGTACCCGCCAGATCGACCGCATTGGCCGCTCCCGCCGGCAGGATGTCCGCCGGGTCCGCCGGGATGACCCTCCCCACCAGGTCCGACGGGTCCAGGGTCGGCGCCATCTTGGGCCACTGGAGGTCCCCGCCGCCGACCATGCGCAGGGTCTCGACCCCGAGCCGGGCGGCGTCCTCGAGGGGGTCGTTCCGGTTGCCGTACTTGCGGTTCGGGCTGAAGGACTGGATCCGGTTGAGCCCGAAGCGGGGCCAGCTCCCGGCCGGGTGGCCGCCGGAGCCGGCGAGCAGGACCAGCTCCTCATCGAGCTCGTCCTCGGAGCCCGCTGCATGCGACAGCAGCTCCTCGGGGTCCTCGACGTGACGCAGCCGAGGGTCCGCCCGGTCGGGCACCACCTGCGTCCACCGCGGATCCGACCAGTCCGGACGCACCCGCCGCACCCGCGGATCCGAGACGTCCGGCACCACCCACCGCACCCGGGGGTCCAGCGGGTCGTCCCCCGCCACCAGCGACTGCGACGGAAGCCGTGGCAGCCAGAAGTCGCGCCGGGTGAGGGGATCCCCCATGGCGCCCGCGACGCTCAGGGCCCGCGGCCGATGCCGCCGCTCATGAACCGGGCCGTGCCGCTCATCGAGGTCGTCTTCCACCGGAGGAAGGGCAGCGGGTCCTCCAGCACCTTGGTCTCGGGGCTGCTCCCGCCGGAGCCCAGGTCGAAGGTGATCGCCGTGTCCTCGAAGGCGTCGTCGTCCCGGGTCAGGGCCTGCTGGATGGTCAGCGTGCCCGCGGCCGCTGTCACCGGCTTTCGAACCTGGATCGTGACCCGGTCGTAGGGGCTGACGTCGATGGCCTGTTCGGCGGCCTGGGTGAGGTTGGCGCTGACCGCGGTGAGGTTCTGGAGGATGAAGGTGCCCACGGCCATGGGAGACTCCTGGAAGCTCGGGGATTTTCATGGCGCTATCCGATTCCACCCCCCCCCCGGCAACATGACGGGTGTCATGGTCTCGGGGGGGCACCGGACCTGGGAGCGGATGCGGAGGCGGGCGCGGAAGCGGGGGGCGGGCTCGGTTCCGGGCCTGGGCTCGGGGGCGGACTCGTTCTC
>CAZCVP010000083.1:12791-29911 GCA_964501915.1 uncultured Enterobacterales bacterium | reverse complement strand
CACGAGCACGAGCGACGAGACCCCAGCCCGTGACGACACCGCCCGACCTCTACGCCCCGCAGGGGGACGGGGAGGGTCAGCGGCCCAATGCCGCTCACCCTCCTGACCCCACCCTCCTGCTCCGCGGCGTCACCGGCCGTCGTAGCGTGCTGGATCAGCCAGCGGTGGGGAGATCGCCGTCACAGCACCACGGACCGCGGCGTCGGCTGTCTATAGTCACCCCCCGCCCCCTCCTGGCAGGGGGCAGCCCCTGGCCCAGCCGCCCTGAGACCTCGACTCACCACGCCCCTGCTCCTCCTCCTGGTCACGACGACGGGGTGCGTGCACGTCTACCAGCCGATGACCGGCTTCCACGGTCCGGTGGTGGTGGACCCGCAGGCGCCGAATTTCGAGGGCATGGCGCTGACGGTGTTCTGCGATCGGGGAGACCTGCTGACCGCCGCCGAAGCCAAGTCCCTCTGTCGCAACGTGGGCACCCTGTTCGAGATCCAGGGCGCCCAGGTGACGACCTACACCAGCGGAGAGCAGCTCTACGCCTTCGACGTGGGAGGCACGGACACCTCGGAGGCCCAGGAGACGGACGAGCCGGTCGCCGACCTGACCCTCGAGCTCACGTCGCGCAAGCTCCACGTGGCCAACGATCCCGTGTCCTGGGCACTGTTCCTGATGAGCGCCACCGTGGTGCCGGCCGTCACGGAGTCCTCGTTTGCGGTGGACGTCGTCGTTCGCGACGAGCACGGCTTCGTGCTCGTGTCCGACTCGCTCCAGGGTCGGCTGGTGCGCCGCCTCGGCGTGGGGGCCTGGGGCACCAACAAGGTCCTCGACTGGTTCTGGCGCGAGGAGGAGGACCGCATCGCCAACAGCGAGGCCGCCCACGAGGACCTCTCGGAGGACCTCTACGGTCAGCTCAGCCAGCTCACCTTCAACGCCAGGATGCAGTGGGAGGTGCTCTCCGGGGCCGCCACGGCCGGGCGCGAGGAGTAGGGCCGGCCGGATGCAAGAACTGCTGCTGATCTGGTTCGCCTTCCTCGTCTTCGTGGCGCCCAGGGACCCGGCACCGGGTGCGCTCCACACCCTGTCGTCGACACGGACCCTCGAGTGCGAGCGGTTGAGCGTCGAGGAGGCGAGCCGCCTGCACCCGGGCGAGGTGGCCGCGCCGGCACCCCGGGGCGACTACTACCCCCGCAGCGCGCTGGTCTGCACCGAGCAGTTCATGCGCCCGGGACTCCGCTCCGACAAGGACGAGGCGATCCTGTCCACCCTCGACCAGCGCTCCACGGAGCTGGCCCTCGTCGCGGAGGCCCTGCGTCCCGAGCTGGAGGGGTCGACCTGGCTGGTGGAGACCTACTACCCGGGCAACCAGGTGGCTTCGAAGATCTCCTTCGCCACCAAGAACGCGCTGGTCGCCGAGGGCCTGCGGGTGTCCGACCGGACCCCGATCCTCGCCGCCGGGGACGTCCAGGTCCTCAGCCGCATGGCCCCCGACGCCGCCTACCCGGCGGCCTGCCGGCGCTACTTCGACAACGGCAGCCTCGGCCCGGACGACGTCCTGCTGGGGGTGGTGAGCCGGGACCGCCGCGAGACGGTCCTGCACGCCGGGATCTGCGCCGGCGGCCAGTGGACGTGGCTCCGGTGAGGGCGCTGCTGCACGGGCTGGTGGCCCTGGTGCTGGCGCTGTGCGCGTCCGCACCGGCCCGGGCCGCGACGCCCGTCGAGGACGCCCAGCTCGCCGAGCTCGATCGGGTGCGCCGGCAGGTCGCCAACCAGGTGCAGCTCTCCGCCTACGACCTGCTCGACGAGCTCGTCTACGGGTGGAAGAGCGAGCCGGTCTTCTCCGCGCCCACCCCGGTGGTCCTGGCGGGGGTCACGGTGCCCGTGGGGCTCGGCACGGGCCTCCAGGCGATGCTCGAGAACCACCTCTCGGCTCTGTTGGCCGAGAACTCCGACGCCAACCTCCAGCTCGTCTACTGCCTGAGCTGCACCGCCGTGATGGTGCACTCCGGGCCCGAGGGCACGGTCATCTCCCGCGGGATCGACAACCCGGCCTTCCTCGAAGAGCTGGGCGGCGCGGGCGACAAGCACGCGCTCTTCATCGACGTGGAGGCCGAGGGCACCTGGCTGGTGCTGAGAGCCCGCCTGACCGAGCTCACGCCGGACCTGCCCATCGTCTGGAGCCGCACCCTGTCGATCTCGTCCGGCACCCCGGCGATGCTGCGCCAGCCCGAGCACCTCAAGTCCGCCGCGGAGGCCCAGGAGGAGTACCTCGCCGCCCTGCACGACCGGGGGCCCCTGGCCATCCCCCTGCGCATCGGGGTCCGGTCCTTCGCGCGCCCGGACGAGGACGGCATCGCCCCGCCGCCGTTCTTGTGGTTCCAGAGCGGCGTCGAGCTGGGCATGAACGACTCCCGGCTCTGGATCGCGAGCTTCGTGCTCGGCTACAGCATCATCCCCCAGGCCTACCAGGGCCTGATGGGCCAGGTGCGCATCTCCCGGCTGCTGACCGGGTCCTACCGCTCGCTCACACGCCCCGACCTCTATGCCTTCGTCGGCGGAGCCGTGATGATGGTCTGGGGCCCCGCCACCGGCAGCTTCCAGGACGACGCGCTCGATGCCGCCGAGGTCATCCAGTCGCTCCGCGGTGAGGACCCCCGGTCGATCTTCGGCGGCTTCCAGGTCGGGCTGGACCTCCGGGTCGGCAACCGGGTCGGCATGTCGGCCTTCCTCGAGACCCTGCCCTCGCTGCGCAACTCGGAGAACCTCGGCGACTACGTCACCTTCGCGGGCATCGGCTTTCCCACCTTCGGCACCGAGGTGACCTTTTGGTTCTGAGGGTGCTGGTGATGCTCCTGGTGGGTGCCCTCCTGGGTGGGGGGACGGCCCGGGCGGGCCCGGCCACGAGCCGCGACGCCCTCGATCGGCTCGAGGAGATCCTCCAGCTCCGCCTGGACGATGGGCGCCTGTCCGCCGAGGACGTGATGCCGGCGATCCTGGTGAGCGCCGAGCCCCGCTACGAGGCCTCCCAGGACTGGTTCGCGGTCCGGGCCATCGAGGTCCTGCAGGTGGCCTTCGGCGATGGGCTGCGCCTGTGTGAGGCCTGCATGGCACCGCGGGCCTTCGTCGACGACGGCCGGCTCACCTACCAGACCGGGGCCGTGGCCCTCGACGAGGTGGTGCGCCTGGACGACCAGAGCCGCGGGGGTGCGCCGCCCGCTCGGTCGGCGGTCTGGATCGACGAGACCGCGTTCGGGGTCGCTGTGCGCATCGTCGACCTGCGCACGGCGAAGGTCCTGTTCGCCCAGAACGTCGACCCGTTCCTGGTCGAGGACCAGAAGTCCCGTCGCAACTTCACCCTCGCCGAGGAGCTGGAGCGGCGGGCCCGCGGCAAGAGCATCAGCCAGTCCTTCTTCGACCTGGCCCTCTACCCCGGCCAGCACATCTCCATCGACATGACGGAGCAGTGGGGACCGACCAACAAGAACCTCTCCGGTGTCACGCTCTCCTTCATCGACCCCGTCGTCGGCGTGGGGGCCACCTACTACCGCTGCATCGACCTGGTGAACGTCCTGGTCGGTGGCAAGGTGATCCTCAGCCTCCCCACCGCGGTGGGTCGGAGCTTCGACGACGAGATCGAGGTGATCGACCCCCTGGTGTCGGCGGTCGCCGTGGTGCGCGTTCCCTTCGGCCGCTCGAACTACGGGGTCGTGGCCACCGCCTCGACCAACGGCACGATCGGGCTGGGGCTCTCGCTGATGAACGTCCGCTTCCTTCCGGTGATCCCATGAACCTCCGTCACCACGTCGTCCTGCTGTCGCTGCTGGCGCCGGGCTGCGCCATGCACAACTACACGCACTACCTGATCGAGCCGGCACCCACGACCAGCTCCGTGTTGGAGGAGGAGGAGGGCACGCAGCTCCGACCGATGGGCTTCGGCTCGACCACGGCGATGACCGTGCGCTGGAACGACGGCAACGTGATCACGGAGGTGCAGATCCCGATGCTGGCCAGTGGCCAGCGCATCGTGATCGAGCACACCGCCTCGGCCACGGACGTGGAGACCATCGCCGCGACGCGCCTCGTGCCACCGCCCCCGTCCCTCGCCGATGACACCCTCGACGAGGCGTACCGCGAGCGAGGCCTGCGGGTGAACCCGGACGCCCCGGAGGTCAGCCTGGTCGCTGCGCGCACCCGCATGCAGCAGGCCCTGGCCGCCGGCAACTACCAGCTCGCCCTGGAGTGGTGTGAGCTGGTCCTGGCCCGCTACCCCTCCCACCCGGAGACGCTGCGGGCCAAGGGCTCGGTGCTGCTGCTGCTCGGGGAGCGGGACAAGGCCATCGAGGTCTACGAGGCGGTCGAGGAGATCGAGACCGATCCCGAGGTCCGCGAGAAGCTGGAAGAGCTCCAAGCTCAGGAATCCGACTAGAGGGAGTTGACGACGTGCAGATAGGTGGACTTGCCCTGTTGGGATTCGTGGTGTGGTTCGGCTTCTTCGGAGAGCGGACCGGCACCGGGATCACCGCCTTCGATGTTCATGCCTTCGTGATGGTCCTGGGAGGGTGTCTCTCCGCCGTCCTGGTGATGTCGTCCGGGAAGACCAGCCTGCGCACGTTCGCGATGCTGCGCGAGATCGTGCCCGGCTTCGGCAGGCTGGATCGGGCCAACGAGGCCCTGGAGCAGGAGCGTGTCCAGCTCGTGGAGCTCTGGCTCGACGGCAAGCGCGCCCAGGCGGTCGAGCTCGCCGAGCGCAGCACCTTCCCCGCGGTCCAGCGCATGCTGAAGCTGGTGCTGAGACGCGCACCGGAGGAGGCCACGACGGCGGCGTTCACCGCGCTGCGACACCAGGAGCTCAGCCGCTGGCAGCCGGCCGTCGGCAACTGGGAGCTCCTGGCCAAGCTCGCCCCTTCCTTCGGCATGGTGGGCACCATCACCGGGATGATCCAGCTCTTCCGCAACATGGGGGAGGACAGCACCCAGCTCGGCCCGGCGCTGTCCCTGGCGCTGCTGGCCACGCTCTATGGGGTGGCCTTCGGAGCGGGGGTCGCCGGTCCGATCGGCCACTTCCTCCGGGGCCTGCTCGACGAGCGCCTCGGAGCCCTGGAGCGCTGTGAGCAGAGCGTCGCCGAGCTGGTCGCGTCATCCTCCGGCGACTCGATGATGGCGGGTGGGTAGTCGTG
The DNA here is from genome assembly GCA_964501915.1 of uncultured Enterobacterales bacterium. Classification (GTDB taxonomy): domain Bacteria; phylum Myxococcota_A; class UBA796; order UBA796; family CAJQPC01; genus CAYFPX01. The sequence continues at coordinate 24,740 of CAZCVP010000083.1, read as the reverse complement.
CAACGTCGCGTCCACACCAACGACGAAGGCTGGCTCCTCTCCTACGCCGATCTCATCACCAACCTGCTGGTCTTCTTCGCGATCATCGTGTCGGTCTCCGACGTCAGCCGGAGCCAGATGCAGAAGATCGCCGAGCGGCTCTCCGGCGTGGAGCAGCCGGCCAGCCTGTCGGCCATCCAGAAGGAGATCGACGCCAAGATCGAGCGGGAGGGTCTGCAGGACCTGATCCGAACCGACCTCACCGACGACGGGCTCAAGGTGTCGCTCAACTCCGGCGTGGTCTTCGACTCCGGCAGCGCCGCGATCCGGGAGGAGCACGACCAGACCCTCAACAGCATGCTGACGACCCTCGCCCCCTACAGCGGTCGCTACGACTTCGCGGTGGAGGGGCACACCGACGTCACACCCTTCGTGAACGGTGGACCCCGCCTCACCAACTGGGAGCTCTCCACGGGCCGCGCCAACGCGGTCCGCTCCCGCCTCGAAGCGGTGGGCATCGAGCGCGAGAGGCTCCGGGTCGAAGGCTATGCCGACACCATCGAGCTGCCAGAGCAGAGCCTGGAAGGGCTCACAGAGGGTGAGAGACTCGCCCGCCACCGCCGCGTCGTCGTGAGGATCTACTGATGTCCGGTCTGCTGTTGCTCGGGGGGCTGATGTCCGCGGCCCTCGCCGAGACCCCCAAGGTGCCCAACCGCCAGATCCCCCCTTCGGTGCTCGCGGAGCTGCAGCACCTGGAGAACCGCTTCGGCCTTGCCCTGGTGACGGACTGCGACGCCTCGCGGTGCTTCTCCAAGGGGTGCAGCTACCTCGATCACGCCGTGGCGGATCAGCCGCGGGAGGGGTCCCTGCCCGGGCTGGGCCTGGACCCGGGCCCGAGCACGGAGTCGAACCAGGAGTACCTGACCCGCGCCCGGTGCTCCTTCGCCCACGAGGCCAGCCTCGCCACCCGCGACGTGCAGGCCCTGGTCGGGCGGCTCCAGGCGAAGCTCTCCTCCGGCTGGATGGTGGTCACGGTGACCAACGAGGTGCTGCGGCCGCTGCCCAGGTACCTCAGCGAGCCGGAGCCCGAGCCGGAGCCGGAGCCCGAGGTCGAGCCCGAGCCCGAGGTCGAGCCCGAGGAGCCCGTCGAGGAGGTCGAGGCCTGGTCCTGGGCGATGGCTGGAAGGGAGCTGTGGTCCACGCTGCTGCCCCACTTCTTCTGGATGATCGGCCTGGGCCTGGCCACGGTCTCTTCGGCCGTGATGATCTGGGCCTGGCGCCGGGTCGGTCGGGCGTCGCTGGAGGAGCAGGCGCTCCTGGCCCACCTCGCCGTGCCGGAGTCCGAGGCCTCCGGAGACGGAGCCACCGTCGCCGAGGTCACCGAGGGGCCTGACACGGACGAGGAGTTCGTGGCCGACCAGCAGGCCGCCTGGACGGAGCGGCTCGCCGGGCTGGACGGCGACGAGCCGGACCCACAGCTCGAGGGGCTGATCCGGGAGCTGCTGCAGACCGGGACCCTGCCGCTGCTGGCCAAGGCGGTCCTCCGCTTCCCCGACCTCGCCACGACCTTCCCCAGCGGGGCAGACGTCGCCGGCGCCAAGCTCGAGCTCGCCGATTACCTGAAGGCCGTCGACGAGGACGCCCTGCCCTCGGACGTGGAGTTCTTCGAGTCCCTCAACCGCCACGCGCTGTCCGCCGCGCTGGCCTCCCAGGCCGACACCGAGGTCATGCGCAGCCTGCGGGAGGACATCGGCGCCGCGGGGCTGGCGAGCCTGATCAGCGCCCTGCCGCCGCGGATCGGCGCCCTGCTCTTCGCCCTCGGGCCGGCCGCCAAGCAGGCGGAGATGGTCGGCCTGATGTCACCGGTCCAGGCGGCGGAGCGGGCGGGGCAGCTCCTGGCCTCCAACCGGATGGACCGCCGCGAGACCGCCGCGCTCTTCGAGGTCCTCCAGGCCGCCCGCGGCGATGCACCGCTGCCCTCGATCCCGGTCACCGGCCGGGTGTCGGATCGCGGCGCGACCTTCGGCGCGGCCCGGGCGCTCTCGGTGCTCCTGCCGGCCGTGGATCCCAACCAGCGCGTCGAGCTCTTCGGCACCGTGCTGCAGCGCTTCCACGGCACCCTGCCGGCCTGGCACCGGGACATCCTGGTGCCGGACATGCTGCTGCTGCTGGCCGACGAGGCCCGCACCGACCTGTTCCTGGAGGTCGAGGTCGAGGCCCTGGCGGCGTGGCTTTCGCTGGTCGAGGGGGACCTCCGGCGACACATGCTCGGCGCGATGCCCGACTCGCTCCGGTCCACGGTCGAGGCCCTGTCCACCTTCCCCAGCCAGGCGCAGCGCCACGCCCTGGCCGAGCGGGGGAGGCTCGAGCTGGCTCGCGGCTTCCAGCGGCAGCTCGCCCGCGCCAACCTGCCCTTCGAGCGGGTGGTCCAGGCCGCCCCGGGTGCCGCTCCATGAGGGGTGGGCGGGGACTCACCGCCGGGCTCCTCGCCTTGTCCTGTGCAGGGTGCTCGAAGGTCGCGATCTCCGACGTCGCGGCGGAGTTCACCCTGGCCGATGCGGCCTGGTTCGCGGAGGAGGAGACCCTCTTCCTGTTCTACCGGATCACGGCGGAGCAGGGGCTGGGCGACCCCAGCGTGGTCGAGCTCACCTACGCCACCGACGAGGAGCGGGTGGCCTGGACGCCGCTCACCGACCTGGACCCCGTCCACACCCACCTCCCCGTCGACTGCGGCACCAAGAGCCTCTGCGGCAGCATGACGGTCCACGTCCCCCTCGAGCCCCGCGAGGTGGACCTGCGCCTGCGGTACCACAGCGAGGGGGAGCTGGCGCTGGACACCGAGACGGTGTTCAACGTGGTGGACCGGGGACCGGCTCACTCCCACCGCAGCCTCGTGCTCTACGGCGTCTTCGACGAGACCAACCAGCGGGTGCAGTGGCGCAGCCGGCACCAGTTCCCGACCCTGCGCAACCACGACGTGCAGGACCTGGGGCTGCGCCGCGAGTTCAGCGTGCGCGAGCAGCGCTACGGCACGGCGGAGGGGCTCCCGGTGGAGGACAACCCCTACGCCTACGGGGAGACGTGCCCCGAGTCCTTCGTGGCCGCCGACCTCCCGGTGGTCTCCACCGAGGAGCGGGCGGTCTTCAACACCGAGGACCTGCCCCTGGACGCCTCGTCGGAGTCCATGGTCTGTGGGACCGGCACGGTCACCGATGCCCTGGGGACCTTCTCCACCGATGCCTTCGGCCAGAAGAACCCCGAGGTCCGGGCGGCCTTTCCGGTGCTGAGGAGCCCGATCCGCGACGCGGTGCCCTTGGAGTTCTTCCTGGCCCCTTGCGACAAGACGATCTCGGAAGACCACGAGGAGATGCAGCGGCAGAGGCTGCTGGTCGGGGACCTGGCACCGATCTGCATCGACGACTGGAACTCGGAGCAGTTCGTGGATGACCTGGTCGTGACCTTCACCGAGGCCGTCGAGGCCCAGCGCGATGCCGGTGAGGACATGGTCCTGGTGATCGGCCTGCACCGGGAAGGTGACGGGCCGGCGGAGGCGCTCCAGGACGCCCTGAACCGGGTCGTGCCCGAGGAGCGCCACCGGAGCTCGCCGCGCCTGGTCGGGGCCTTCGTGTTCGACAGCGACGTCGAGGGGCTCTCGGTTCCGGAGCTGGAGCCCGTGACCCTGTGGTGCCCGGCCTCCAGCGGCTCCGGCGCCTCCGCCCGCACCTGCTCCATCGCTCCCGACAACACCGGCCTGGAGCTGGGCCCCTTCACCTTCGGCACCCTGCCGATCCTGCCGTCGCGGGACGTCTACCTCGACTTCATCGAGACCTACTCCAAGCGACAGGCGGGAGAGGTCCACGCCCTGGCCTTCCTCACGCCGGAGTTCGCCGCCACCACCGACCACATCGACCTGGGCGAATACGGCACGATCACCTTCCTCAACGAGGAGACGATCGACGCCGCCCCCGAGGACGCCTTCTCCTACTGTGTCCAGGAGGAGCAGGCGCTGGTGGTGTTCCGCTCGGAGATCCTCGCCAGCGACCCCTTCGCGATGGTCCTGGCCCAGTGGTGTGCCGACGGCACCGTGCCCGAGGACTTCTGCTCGCTGGCGAGCCTGGGGGTGCTGACGCTGGACTGGCTGCCCACCTGGCACGCCCTCTTCGGCGAGGGCACCTACGAGCTGGGGCTCTACTGGGACTTCCCCTTCCTGCTGCACGTCGAGTACGAGGCCTTCCTGGCCGGAGCGGTCAGCGGCTTCGGCTTCAGCGTGCCCTTCGGCCTCGGCGTCGACGGCGAGTCCTACTACGGCACCTACATGTGGACGATGGACGAGCTCTCGCTGGAGGACGAGCTCACCCACTGCACGCGGTTCTGCGACCACCCCACCTTCGACTCGGCGGGCGTCTACCACGTCCTGGACCTCTTCCGGACGACCTACCCCGACACCTGCTACCTCCCGGACTACCCCGAGCCGGGAGACTCTGGATTCCCCCTTGATCCATAGTCTGCTGGTCACACTGCTGGCGGGGCCGGTCCTGGCTGCGGAGGAGGAGGCGCCGAGCGACGCCTCGGAGGAGGAGTCCGCAGACACGGACGACAACGACGAGGGCGAGCCCGAGCTCGACGACAGCCTCTCCCGCTACCGCACGCCCTTCCCCGTGTTGGTGGAGCAGTCCATCGGCACGGCCTCGAGGCCGGTCGAGTTCAACTGGCGTCGCACGACCGCCCACGTGGCGGCCACGGGCAGCCACTACTTCGAGCTCAACAACTTCAACAGCCTCCGCGCCGGGGGGCTGGCCCGCATCCCGTCGGAGAAGGCGATCTTCGAGGTGGGGGCGTCCTATGTCTGGGTCTGGGACACGCCCAGCAGCGAGCTGCTGGCCCTGACGCCCTATCGCCAGCCCGCCCGACCCCAGCGCATCGAGCTCGATCTCACCGTCGGTCTGCCCCTCGCCGAGGGGATCGTGACCGTGGCTCCCCGCCTCTTCCCCACGGTCGAGCTGGTCTTCAGCGCCTACGCCGGGCTGCGCTACAACCTCTACCCCACGGCCTTCAAGGGCATGAAGGTGAGAGAGGTCGCCTCCGCGGTGTTCTCACCGTCGCTCACCGAGGAAGAGCTGGCCAACCTCGACGACGACCGGCTCGCCGCGATGAACGTCGACACCGGGCGCTACGGGGTGTTGATCGGCTTCGGCAACGAGATCTACTTCCGGCAGGGCGTCTTCGTGATGCCGCGGGCGATGTTCGCCGTGCCCGTCCTCGCCCCGGCGAGCGGGACCGAGCTCTGGTTCTGGGCCGACCTCTCCCTCGCCATCGGCGTGGCGTTCTGATGGTCTGGCTGCCGACCCTCATCGTGGCCGCCGGGCTGGCCGGAGACCCCGCGCCCCCAGGGCCCAGCACCCACACGGTCATCTACTACAACGCCCGCCTGGCCCTGCGGGAGGGCAAGCCCCTGGAGGCGGTCAAGCTCTGGTTGTTGCGCAACGCCCTGGAGGATCGGACCGGCCGGGTCTCCGCCCACGACCCGGACTTCCACTCGGTGACCTGGACCGCGCTCGGGGAGCTGGGCGTCTGCCAGGACGGGCACCCCAAGGACACCGACGGCGCCGGGCTGTGGCCGCTCGCGCTGCACAACTGGGTGGTGAAGAACATGGGGCGCCGCGGCGTGTCCGCCAAGCCGCAGCCCTACTCGGCCTTCGAGGTGGGCCGCCAGCAGCGCCTGGTCTCCATCACCGACGTCCTCAGCGCCCAGGAGCTGGGGACGCTGCGCCTGTTTCGGGGTGTGTGCGTGGAGCCCCGCCTGGCCCTGACCCGAGCGGGTGAGCTGCCGACCGCCGAGCTCGCCGATCGACAGGTGACCGCCCGACTCTTGCGCCACCTGCTGGAGGAGGCCCGGCTGAGCCTGCGGGACGACCAGGTGCGTGGACAGGCGGTCATCGAAGCCCGCCTCTTCGACCTGGACCTGCAGCTCACGGCCCTGGCGGCGCGGGAGGCTCGCCAGCGGGCGATGGACCAGGCCGGTCGCGCCCGCCAGCTCGGGCTCTCCCGGGGATCCGTCACGGCGATCCGCCACGAGGCGCCGGAGACCACGCTCTCGCCGGACTCCGAGGCCGCTCGCATCCTGCGGGCCTCGGTCGACTGGCCCGTGTCGGAGTGGATGGCCCTGTCCCCGGAGCGCCGGGTCTTCCTCTTCGACCACGCCCGGTCCTACGGCGGCGACCCGGCCACCCTGGACGCGCTGGCGCTGGGCATCGTCGACCGCCTGGTCGCACGCGGCGACGGCGCGGAGGTGGAGGTCTGGATCTCCCGGGTCGGGGCCGAGGGCGACCTGGCCTCCCAGGAGCGGGTCTGGGGTGGGGACCGCGGCCAGCGGCTGCTGGCGCTGGACCGCGAGAGCCGCTTCCGGGAGGCGTCGGTCATCGCCCTGCACCGGGGCGTGCGGCACCTCGAGCGGGGAGAGCTCCCGCAGGCCCTGAGGTCGATGGCCTTCGCCGTGCAGCACGCGGTCGAGTCCCGGGCCTCCCAGGACGTCGAGGGCCTGAGCCTCCGCTGGCTCTCCTTCGTCGCTGGCCGGTTCGAGATCACCGAGGACCTGCTGCTCACCCTGAGGCAGCTCCTGCCGAGCCGGGACTACGCGGTCGTCCTGGAGGATCTGATGTGGCGGTCGGCGCTGCGGGCGGACCTGTCCTCCTTCACCTATGGGCTCGACCACCAGCCCGGGCGCGGCGCCTTGTCGCGGCGCCTGAGGCTCCTGCAGCCTGTGGCGGAGGGGGACATCGGCCGCTTCTCGGTCCTGATCGAGGACTGGCTCGTCGAGTCCCCCCGCGAGACCCTGCGCTTCCTGGACCACCTGATCCAGCGCCTGGAGCTGGAGCCGGCGGCCGTGCGGGCGGCCCACCTGCCCACCCTGGACCAGCTCGACCGGCTGCTGCTGCCGCTGGCCATCGCCGCGGACGCCGGACGGCCGGGCCGCAAGGCCGCGGAGCTGCTCGAGCGCTCCCAGGCCCTCGCCGAGGGGCTCGTGGGGCTGCCCGAGGACGCGGACCCTCGCGAGCGTGCCCGCGCCCTGGACCCGCGCGGCGAGGTGTTCGTGGGCAGCGTGCGCCTGGCGCCCGCCGATCCGCTGCCCTGGCCGTTCCGTCGCGTGGACGTGCCCGCGCCGTCGGTGTTCTCGCCGCTGGAGCTCACCCCCGAGGAGTGGCGGGTCGGGGACGGTGAGCTGGTGTTCGGCTGGAGCATCGGCGGGTGAGCCGAGGCGGGTCCGATGCGCTCGCTGCCCGGCGCAGGGAGCTGCGGGAGGAGCTGGAGCGTCGGCGCCGTGCGGCCGCCGAGGAACTGCAGCGCCGACGCCAGGCGGCCGGCGGACCGCCACCCGGGCGGAAGCGGCGGTGGCTCTGGGTGCTGGCGGCGCTGGTGGCCGTCCTGCTGGTGCTGCTCAGCGACTGCACCTGTGCCGAGGAGCCGGTCGAGGTCGAGGTCGAGGTCGAGGTCGAGGGGCCGCCGTCCCAGGCGCCCGTGCCGGTGGAGGTCGTCGCCGCGAAGCGGCCGCCACCCCGGATCCAGATGGAGAGACAGGACCGACCCGAGTACGTGAGCGAAGTGCCGGAGGTCCTCCCCTGGGTGGCCTCCTTCCAGCTCCAGGTCGAGGCCCGCTCCCCCCGCCTGGCGGCCTGCTTCGTCGGGGCCGTGCGACCCGGTCGCCTGAAGTGGACCGCGGCGGTCGAGCCCGGCAGCGGTCGGGTCTCCGAGCACACCCTCGAGCCGACGGTGGTCGACGAGGTGCTCTCCAAGGGGCAGCGGACCTGCGTGATCGCCGTGCTGTCCGAGCCCCCCTACCGGCTGGAGCTCGGGGAGGAGCGGGCGACGCCGTCGCGGGTGGGCCTCGTCATCGAGTTCTGACGGCTTCGCCTCGGTCGCCGAGCATCTGCTGGAGCTCCGGGGCGACGCAGCCGGCGAGCGCCGCGTTGCCCGCTTCGGTGAGGTGGATGCCGTCGGCGTCGAAGAGGTCCGCCGCGCCGGTGGCCTCGACGACCCGGACACAGGCCTCCGCGTCCGCCAGAGGCAGCGACCACCGAGAGGCCTCGACCCGCAGGGCTCGGTTGACCAGAGCGGTGATCTTCGGCGTCAGGACGGCGGGGGACCGGGTGGGAACCGGGTAGGTCACCAGGAGCAGTCGGCTCCGACTCTCGGCCACGCGGTGCACGAAGTCCTCGACGGCCTGGGCGATGCGGTCGCGGCAGACCTGGGCCGCTTCGGCCGGGGTGCCCGCCACGGCGTCGGGGCCGGGCGGCGGTGGCGGGCTCGCGCCGGCCGAGGTCGGTCGGCTGCGGCGGAGGAGGAGCTGAGCGACCAGTCGGTAGGTGCGCGTGTGGACCAGCAGGTCGCGCAGCCAGCGTCCCCGGCGGGTCTCTGCGGCCGGCGGCTGACCCAGACCGACCACGTTCTTGCAGTCGTTGTAGCCACTGAGGTTGACGACCACGCTCGTGTTCGGAGCGGCCTCCAGGCCTTCACCGGCCCGCAGGACGGACTCCTGGAGCCGAATGCCCGCCACGCCCAGGTTGTTGGCCTGGACCCCGAGGGCCTGCATCGCAGGGAGCTGCTCGAGCTGGGCGGGGTAGGCGAAGGGCGGTCCGACGTTCAGCCCGAACGTGACGGAGTCACCGGTGAACGCGACCAGGGTGGTCTCGCCGTCCCCGATCGGCGCCGTCCTGCGGCTCAGGGCGAGGCGGGCCCCTTGACCCACACCCCAGAGCAGGCCCTCGACGCCGGCGAAGAAGAGCAGCACGGCGGCGAGGGCGAAGGTGGCGGACCGGAGGGGCTTGGGCATGATCGGGTCGAACCCGCACGGCGACCGGGGAGGGGCAGTCTACCGGGGCGCCCCCCCCTCGAACAGCGCCGCGCGCTCCTCCAGCCAGGTGTAGAGGTAGGCGCGCTCCTCCTCGAAGGTGGTCCAGTCGTCGCGGTAGGCCGCCCACCACCCGTTCTGGTAGTCGACGGCCCAGAGGTCCCAGTCCCGCTGCGCGGAGGGCTCGATGAGGGCGTAGTAGTCGTCCACGGTCGTGCGCAGCCAGTCGGCACTCAGGGGCCCGTCCTCCCTCAGCTCGGCGAAGCGCTCCCAGAGGTCGACCTGGCCATCGGGGTCGGTCTGCATCGCCCAGAAGAGCCGGTTGACCGAGAAGTAGTCGTTCAAGGCGTCCGACGAGGTGCGGGCGGTGTACCAGTTCTGTCCCCAGGCGTGGTTGAAGTCCCAGGGGACGTAGCGGAAGCGGGTGGCCTGGGTCGGATCGTTGTACAGGTAGGCGTTCTTGCCCGCTGAGTCCTCCGAGAGGCTGTAGTAGACCAGGAAGAACCAGTCCTGGAACTCGGGCAGGGGGAACCAGTCCTCGGCCTCCGCCACGATCGTCGCCGCCGAGGCCGGTGCGGACCAGGCGACGAGGCTGTCCAGGTCGCCGAAGTCGTCGACCGGCTCGCCCTCCTTCTTCTCGTAGCCGGCGTGCAGGGTCGACTTGGTGCGGCCGTAGTAGTCGGTGAACTCGAAATTGGCGTCGTGGTTCACCGACTTGTAGAGGTTGCCGTCCCGGCTCAGGCCGAAGTGGTCCACGAACTCGTCGTCGACGTGGTCCATCACCACGTAGAGCCCGTGGTAGACGCCCTGGAGGTAGACCACGGCGAAGAAGGTCCGCGGTGTCAGGCGCTCCTCACCAGCGTGCTCGGCCAGGGCGGCCCAGAGGTCGTAGATGAGCTTCTGCCGGACGTAGCTGTTGTCGTCGAAGGTGGTCAGGAAGACCAGATGGTCCCGGCTGCGCCCCCAGTCCTCGACCTCCAGCTCGGGGTCGTCGTACTTCACGGTCCAGCTGTTCTTCGGGTAGCTCACGCTCGCGGCGCCGCGGATCTTGATCTCGTGGGGGGTGGAGATGCCCCGGTAGGTGGTGGTGCCCGGGCCGTAGGACTCGGTCAGCTCGCCTTGGTGGGTGATGTGGAAGACGGGGAGCCCCCACTCCTCGGTGTAGGTGAGCGGGTCGACCGCCACGGCGCCCTCGATGTCGGGGTCGTCCGCCACCCAGAAGGTCACGGTGGCGGCGGCCGGGACCTGGTCCGTGGCGCCCTCCGGGCGGTCCGAGAACACGAGGTCGTGGCGCCCGCCGCTCGCGGGTCCGGTGGACCAGGCGAAGGTCCCGGTGGCCTCGTCATAGGTCGCGCCCGCCGGCAGGCCCAGCAGGTCCAGGTCGGCGTCGGCGCGGGCCAGCTCCCCCGTGCAGCTCACGGAGAAGGCCACGCGGTCCCCCTCCAGGAACCAGGGCTGCGTGAGGTTCGAGGACGGGCTGCAGGTGCCGGAGGGCGTGGTGGCTTCGGCGGGGTCCAGGGCGTGGTCGGCGTTGGCCGAGCCGGGTGTGGCGTCGAGGGTCAGGACCCAGCCCGGCCCGGCATCGGGGGAGCGAGCCGCCGCGACATCGGCCGCCTGGGGCGGGTAGGGGACGTGGTCGATCCTGGTCCCGTCCGGCGCCGAGAGCAGGATCTCGCCGCCGTCCCGTGAGAGGCCGAAGTCCAGGTGGTCCGGCCCCAGGCTGCTCCTGTTGTCCGCCCAGAGCAGCAGGTGCTCGCCGGGCGCCAGCAGGAAGGACTCCAGGGTGTGGTCGTCGGGGTGACCGGCGTCGTCGGAGAGCGTCCAGCCCTCCAGGTCGACGGTCACCGGGGCGGTGTTGACCAGCTCGATCCAGTCGCTGTAGGCCCCGGTGCCGTCGGCCACGGTGCGGTCGTTGGCGGCCTGGAACTCGTTGATCCGGAGCTCGGGCCAGTCCTGGCCCGTGGCCGTGTCGGGGGGCCCGGTGTCATCGGGTGTCGGGACGGAGTCCTGGCTGGCGGTGTCATCGATGACCGTGGTCGGGCACCCCAGGAGCAGCGAGAGGACCAGCATGGGGCAATGGTAGCGTCGAAGCCGTGCACGTCGCGCTGCTGATCATCGCCTGCTCGGGGACGGCCACCGACTCGGCGACCGTGGACTCGCTGATCCACCAGGACTCGGCTGCCGACACCCAGGACTCCGGGCCCGAGGTGGTGGGAGGCTTCGAGCTGCCCACGGTCCTGGTCAACGAGATCCTCACGCGGAACACCGGGTCTTCGGAGCCCGCCTGGGGTGAGCCCGCCGGCTGGATCGAGCTCTACAACCCCAACGACGAGGCCGTGTCCCTCGGCGATGCCTCGCTGTCCAACGACTGGCTCGAGCCGGGGCTCCACGACGTCCACGACGACGTGGTCATCGAGCCCGGGGGCTACCTGGTCTTCTGGGCCGACGGCGAGGCCACGGTGGGACCGGATCGGCTGGACTTCGTGCTCGACCCCGACGGCGGGGCCGTCGGGCTGTTCGACCACGACGAGGAGGCCGTGGACTGGGTGCTCTACCCGTCGCTGGGGGACGACGTCGCCTATGCTCGGCTGCCCGATGGCGCCGAGGCCTGGAGCCAGGTCGCCATCGGCACCCCCGGGGGCGCCAACGCGGACCTGGTCCGGCGGTCCGAGGTCGTCCTGGAGGCGGGGAGCGTGTGGGCCTACCACGACCAGGGCCTGGACCTGGGGACCGCCTGGCGCGAGCCGGCCTACGACGACGCGGCCTGGCCCCGTGGGGTGGGTCCCCTCGGCTACGGCGACAGCCAGGTCACGGTGCTGGACTACGGCGACGACAGCTCCAACAAGCGCCCCACGGCCTACTTCCGCACCACCTTCGAGCTCGACGACCCTTCCTGGGTCACCTCGGTGACGGCGGGGGTCCAGCGGGACGACGGGGCGGCGCTCTACCTCAACGGCACCGAGGTCCTGCGCACGGCCCTGCCGGACGGTGAGCTCAGCTATGACACCCTGGCCAACAAGACGGCGTCGTCGACCGACGAGACCACCTACTTCAGCTACGAGGTGGACCCGGTCTGGCTCGTGGCGGGCACCAACGTGCTCGCCGCCGAGGTCCACCAGGTGGCC
>CAZCVP010000083.1:0-12691 GCA_964501915.1 uncultured Enterobacterales bacterium | reverse complement strand
GTCGGAGCGGGAGTGAGCGGAGGCCCCCGGCCCGAGTGTCGCCCTGGGCGACATCCAGGCCGCGGGAGGGTGAGGCGGGGTCAGGCCGACGAGCCCCAGGTCCAGTGCTCACGCTGCACGGCTCGGGCCTCGTCGGTGTGTCCCAGGGCGTCGAGCCAGCGGACGGCGACTTCGCGCAGCGGGGTCGCACGCTCGGGGTGGCTGGCGTCGGTCGCCAGGGCCGCGGCCAGGGCGGCCACTCGGGCCAGGTCGAGCTCGAAGAAGCCGGTGGCCAGCAGGAGCTCCTGGGCGTCCGCCCAGGCCAGGTCCCAGGCGGGCCAGTCGCACTGGGAGGCGAGGGCGGGCAGCATCAACAGGCAGGCCGTGCCCTCCAGCCAGGCGCTGCCCTGGCGCTTGCAGTCTCCCCGGACGCGCTCGAGCAGGGTCTGTGCCGCCTCCCAGTGGCCCTGGCGGGTCTCGAGGATGGCCAGGTTCAGCCGCACGATGGTCACCTCGCTGGAGCCGAGGGCCTCGAAGCGGGTCAGGGCCTTGCCGTAGAGCGTGGCGGCCTCCTCCCGCTCGCCTCGCTCGCGGGCCACGTCGGCGAGGTCGTTGTCACAGCAGCCGAGGCCGAACATGCCGCCGATGGCCTCGAATTCCGCCCGCGCCTGGACCAGGTAGCCGACCGCGCGGTCCATCTGCCCCTGCTGTCGGGCGACCATGCCGAGACCCCGCATGCAGGAGGCCGCGTCCCGTCGATTGTCCACCGCCAGCGAGCGCTGCCGCGCCACGCGGAAGCCTCGCTCCGCCCGGTCGAGGTGGCCCTGCTGGGCGTCGAGGTAGGCGAGCTCCCAGCGCACCTGGCCGGTGTACTCCGCCAGCCCGAGGCGCAGCAGCACCGCCTCCGCCCGCTCGTGGTTGGCCCGCGCTTCGTCCGCCGCTCCACGCCGATGGTGGACACAGCCGAGGTGGAAGCAGGCCCGGGCCACCAGGGCCTCCCAGGGGTGGTGCTCGCCAGCCCTCAGCACCCGGTGGGCCCAGCGCTCCGAGGCGTCGAGGGCGCCCTGGAAGTGTCTCAGCTCGGCCCAGGCGACCCATCCTTCGCCCCAGCGCGGGTCGCCGGGCGGGACGGCGGCCTGCTGGAGTGCCCGCTCCCGCAGGCCGAGCAGCCCTTCGGCGGCGGCCAGGCGTCGGCCCCTCGCCAGCCGGCGGGCGCTCTCCAGCAGCGGCGTCAGGCTCGCCTCCAGGTCTCCGGCCTGGACGCGGTGCCAGCCCACCCGGGGCTGGGCCCGGAGCCCGTAGCGCTGCTCCAGCGTGGTGGCGCAGACCCGGTGGTGCCCGGCGGTCCGACCCGCCTCCGTGGACCGGTCTTCGATGGCCTCTCGAAGCTGGTCGTGGACCCAGGAGCAGGTGCCCTCTTCGGCGATGACGAGGCGGGCAGCCAGCAGGTGGTCGAGCAGGGTGGGGGAGGGCGGACAGCCGCGGGAGGCGCAGACGTCGAGCCACTCCGCGGGCTGGAAGCGTCGACCGAGGACCGCCGCGACCTCCACGGCGACCTGGTCCTCCTCCGAGCGGCCGAGCAGCACGCGGTCCAGGCGGGCTCGCCACACGTCTCGCAGGTCCTCGGGCAGGTCGAAGGCCTCCTCCTCCTGGAGCTCGAAGCCCCGCTGTCCGACCTCCAGCAGCCCCCGCTGGACCCAGCCGCCGACGAGCTGCACCGCGAAGAGCGGATTGCCTCCGGTGCGCTGGGCGACGCGCCGGGCCAGGTGGTTGTCGAGCCCGAGCAGATCGCCCAACAAGGCCTGCTGGTCGGCCGGAGCGAGCGGTCCGACCTCCAGGGGCTCGGCCTCGACGCGCTCCAGCAGCTCGACCAGTCCCGGCTGGGAGAGGCCCTCGGGGCGGGTGGTGAGCACCACCAGGGCGGGGAGCTGTCCGAGCGTGTCGGCCCGCAGGACCTCGTTGGCAAGCTCCACGCCTTCGGGGCCCCACTGGACGTCGTCGAGCCAGAGCACGAGGGGCCGATCGGCGGCGAGGTGGTGCAGCAGCCGCACCATCGCCACGTGGCGCTCCGCCTCGCTGGTGAACTGGACGCGGCCCGTGCCGAGGACCAGCTCGGCCAGGACCTGGGACTGCTCCCAGCCAGCGTCGGTCGGGAGGTCGATGAGGCGGGCGATGCGCTCGGCGAGGGCGGAGTGGTCCAGGCCGGCCCCGGTCGACCACCGGGCCAGCAGTCCGGCGACGCCCTGGGGCTGCCCTTCGACCCGGTCGTAGACGGCTCGGAGCACGTCGGCGGCCCCGACCTCCCGGGCCCGCTGACAGAGCCAGTCGGCCAGCCGGCTCTTGCCGGTGCCGGACGGTCCGTGGAGCACGACCGCTCGGGGGCGGCCGGTGGCGTGGACGGAACCCAGCGCCGACCACAGTCGGTCTCGCAGCGCGACGCGGTCGACCAGTCGCACCGGGCGGAGGCCATAGAGACCGAGACCGACACCGAGCAGGCGCGGCGGGGGCGCGGGCGGCACCGGGTGGTGCCAGCCTCTGGGAAAGGGCGGGGCCTCGGTCGAGGGACGGAGCGTCTCCCGGGCCGCGGGGGTCGCGCCAGCGGGCTGGGGTGGGGCGAAGCCCAGCGTGAAGGCGAGCGTGGCGCCGTCGTCGGCCCCGGGCAGCCCCAGATCTGCGTGGGTGAGGGTGGTGTCCGGGTCGACGGGCGCCTCCTGCCGTCCGGCCCAGCTCAGGCGGTCCCGCAGCGGGGCGTGGCGGAGGGCCCGGACGGCCCAGGCGGCGTCCGCGGCCCGGGTGAAGCGGCTGCGCGGGTCCTTCTCCAGCAGACGTCGGAGCCAGGTCTCCAGGCCAGCCGGCACGGACAACAGCGGCTGGAACGGGCCGACAGGGAGGGCTCGGTGGGCGTCGGCGACCGCATGGACACCGCGGATGCCGTGGAAGGGGGGACGACCCGTCACCAGGGCCCAGATCGTGCAGCCGAGCGCGTAGAGGTGGGGGGCGGGGGGGGAATACCCCCCCCCCCCCGCCGAATTATGCCGGGGGAAGTTTTGGGGGGGGGCCCCCCAGCCCGCGCAGCCCCAGCGCGGCCCGCCGCGGGGGTGGGGGGGGGGGGGGGCCGATACGCCCCCCCCCCGACCGTCGAATTGCTCCGGTGGCATGTAGTGGGGGGTGCCCACGAAGCCGTCGAAGCCCTCCCTGTGCTCGTCGACGTTCCGGGAGAGGCCGAAGTCCGTCAGGCGCAGGCCGGGGCGGGCCCCGGTGCGAGCCAGCAGGACGTTGCCGGGCTTCAGGTCCAGGTGGAGCACGCCGCGGGCGTGGGCGTGGGCCAGGGCGTCGAGCAGGCGCACCAGCAGGTCCCACAGGTCCGGCCACGTGAGCCGGCCGGCCAGACCCCGGATCGAGCCGCCGTCCACACGCTCCATGACCAGGTACGGGCTCCCCGCGACCAGCTCACGGCCTGAGGCGGCCTCGACGGTCTCGGCGATGCGCCCGTGGTCGAGCACGAGGATGATGCCCGGGTGGTCCAGTCCGGCCACGGCGCGGACCTCGTGGGCGAAGGCGTTCAGGTACCAGGGATCCCGGGCCCGGTGCCCGGTGAGGACCTTCACGGCGCAGGGCACGCCCTGGTCGCGATGCATCGCCCCGAAGACCCGCCCCATGCCGCCCTCCCCCAGGACCTCCACGAGCTTCAGCGGTCCCAGGTCGAGCGGCAGGTAGGCCGCAGGCGGCGGCCGGCGGTGCCAGGTCTGGGACGGAGGAAGGGCAG
The DNA here is from genome assembly GCA_964501915.1 of uncultured Enterobacterales bacterium. GTDB lineage: Bacteria > Myxococcota_A > UBA796 > UBA796 > CAJQPC01 > CAYFPX01. The sequence continues at coordinate 8,946 of CAZCVP010000083.1, read as the reverse complement.
GCATGGTGGAAGGTCATCATCCCACCGGCTGGCGGGCGTCGACCGGTGGCTGGATCAGTCCGGTCGGCGGCGTCGGCGCATCCACGCGAGCCCGAGGCCGAGGACCGACCAGGCGAGGGTCCCCGGGGTGGACGGCTCGGAGGTGCAGCCACAGCCCTTGTCGTCGTCGTCGCCGTCGTCGTCGCCGGTGTCGACGGGTTCGTCGGGACCCCCATCGGTGTCGCCGTCGCCGTCGCCGTCGGTGTCGGAGTCGGTGTCCGTGTCTCCATCGGCATCCGCGTCGGTGTCCGTGTCCGCGTCGGCCTCCGGCGACGGCGCGTCCGGACCGCCGTAGAGGCCGATGTCGCTCGCGCGGCCGTCCGCGTCCGAGATGTCCGGGTGACCGGCATCGACGAGGGAGCTCCCGGTGGACAGGGTGAGGGTGTCGTTGGTGCAGTCCCCGTCCAGGCTGTAGTCGTCGAAGGCGGGATCGGCCGTGGTGTTCCCGCTCCCGCTGATGTCCGACGACGTGAGCGACCCGCTCGCGTCGGTGGCGGTGTTGGTGTACCAGTCGTTGTACTGGATGCTGGTGTACGAGGCGCTGGTCGAGTCGGCGTAGAGACCGTCGCCGGAGGCCGTGTAGGCGACGATGTTGTTGACGAAGCTGCCGCCGTAGTAGCCGTGGCTCGTGGCCCAGTAGACGCCGCCGCCGTTCGTGCCCGCGGAGTTGCCGACCACGGTGTTGTTCACGAACTCCTGGTAGTAGTTGGTGTCCGCGTAGAACCCGCCGCCGTCGTAGTAGGCGTCGTTCTCCTGGAAGATGTTGTTCGTCCACTCGTCCAGGCCGAGGCCGCCGTAGGGTGTAGTAGGCATAGGCGCCGGCGCCATGGCCAGCCCCGTTGCCGCAGAAGCTGTTGGCGTTCACCGTGGTGACGTCGGTGTATGCGGATGGTGAAGCCCTCCAGGACCGCGGCCGAGGTCTCCCCGGAGTCGAAGGTCACGGCGTAGGTGGCGGTGCTGTTGGCGTCGATGACCTGTAGGGCGCAGCGTCCCTGCCCGGGTCGGTCCGGGTGGGGTGGGGGAGCGCGGCGGAGCGGTCACGCCGCCCGTGCCCGTCGCTCCAGCGGTCCAGGGAGGCGTCGCTGTAGGCAGAGGGCTGGCCGGTCTGGAGTGCCTGGCCGCCGCGATAGATCGTCGGCATGAGGCTGCGCTCCCTGCTGCCCACGCCGAGGAACCCGGACGACCCCGCGTCGCTCGATCCGGCGTTCATCGAGTGGGTCGCGCCCTGGCTGGACCGCTTCTGCAGGGCCTGGTACCGGCTGGAGGTGCGCGGGCTCGAGCACCTGCCCGAGGGGCCGGCGCTGCTGGTGGGCAACCACAACTCCGGCGTCGTGTTCGTCGAGGCCCTCGGCACCGGCGCCCGGATCTACGTGGAGCGGGGGACCGGGGAGCACATGCACGGCCTGGGTCACGACGCCGTGGTCGATGCCCCGCTCATCGGCGACCTGCTCGTGCGGGCCGGGGCCGTGCGGGCCAGCCACCGGGCCGGTGATGTGGTGCTGTCGTCCGGCCGCAAGCTCTGGGTCTTCCCGGGGGGCAACCTGGAGGCCTTCCGGCCCTGGCGCCGCCGCCACGAGATCGAGTTCGGCGGTCGCAAGGGCTGGCTCCGGCTGGCGCTCCGCCACCGGGTCCCCATCGTGCCGGTGGTCTTCATCGGCGGGCAGGACGCCTTCTTCGTGCTCCGGGACGGTCGCCGGCTCGCTCGCCTGGTCGGCGCTCCGCGCTGGCTGCGCTCGGACACCTGGCCCCTGATGCTGGCCCTTCCCTGGGGTGTGGCCCTCGGACCCGTGCCGCACCTCCCGCTTCCGGTGCGCTGCACGTCGGAGTTCCTGCCGCCGATCTCCCTGGCGTCCTACCCGGCCGACGCCGAGCACGACCCGGAGGTGCTGGCCGAGCTCTACGAGCGGGTCACTTCGAGGATGCAGGTGGCTCTGCAGCAGCTCGCGGACGAGCGGGCGCGCGGGTCAAGGTGACAGCGCGGTCCAGCTCCGCACCGGGCAGGTCCCCCTGCCGTCGTCCACCTCCACGCCGTACATCGCCCCGTCCACCACCCGCACCGTCACGGACCCGCCGGCTTCGCAGAGCCGGTCGTGTTCTCCGGCCAGGCTGCCGGGCTCGGTGATCCAGACAGCACCGGTGCCGAGCCGGTCGTCGATGCGGTCGAGCACGTCCTGGTCGGGGGCCGCCAGGTAGATCTTGTTGGCGCCCACCAGCACCTGGCGGTCCCGGCTGTTCGTGGGCAGGGCGGCGTCGAGCCAGGCGGCGTGGGTGCTGGAGTCGATGCCGTGGTGGTTGAGCTGGAGCACGTCGACCCCTTCCGGGGGCAGGGGGACCCGGCTGGCCACGAAGGCCTCTACGTCGGGGGTGTCCTTGCCTCCACCGGTGAGGTCGCCCCCGAGGAGCAGGTCGAAGTCGCCGAAGCTCAGCAGCGCGACGAGGCTGCGGGCGTTCTCGTCGTCGACGGGCAGGTCCATCCGCGCCTCGCCGACGAAGCCGTCGACGGCCAGGACCTCGAGCCGGGCGCCGCCGCCCAGGTCCACGGTCAGGCCCTCGCAGGCGCTGGCGGGCCACGGGCCGCCGTCGGTCTCGATGTCGCAGGGCGCTCGCTGGGCGCCGGTGCAGAGCTCCAGCATCGGCACCTGTCCGCTCGCCTGGCAGACCTCGGACCAGGAGTCCGGGTTGGTGTCGCTCTCGTCCAGGTCGAAGGGCCCGCGGTGCACCACCGCCTGGCGCACCTCGACCCCGGCATCCTCGAAGAGCTTGTCGAAGCCCCCGACGTGGTCCTCGTGGAAGTGGGTGAGCAGCACCCAGTCGACCGCTCGCTCGCCGAGTCGACGGTCCAGGGCGTCGAGGACCTCGTCGTCGTGGCTGTCGTTGCCCAGGTCGACCAGCACGGAGGCGCCGCCGGGACCGACGATCAGCATCGACTCGCCGATCGACCAGCCGCTGAGGTGGATCTGCTCGATCAGCAGGGTGCCCTCGGCGGGGACGTTGGTGTCGGTGTCGGTCGCCGAGTCCACCGGCGAGTCGGTCGAGGTGTCGCCGGTGGGCACCGGATCCGACGTGCAGGCGAACAGGCAGAACCACAGCATTGGACACGTCCTACCCCGCGTTGCGCCGCTCCGCAGCGGTAGGCTCGGTCGCCGTGAGAGTCCTGCTGGCCACCGTCGTGCTCGCCCTGGTCGTCCTGGGGCCGACCTGGGCGGCACCCTCGGAGCTGGCGGTGGGCTCGGAGCACGTCGACCTGGTGGCCCACTTCTGGTCCCTGTGGTGGGCCCGCGCGGACCCGGCCCTGGCGAACTTTGGGGGTCCGATCGTCGACCTCTACGTGCTGGAGCCGATCAACCTCCTGCTGATGGGGTGGCTGGAGCCGATCGACGGGCCGGTGCTCGCCCACAACCTCACGGCGCTCGTCGCCCTGGTGGTCGCCGGCCTCGGAGGCTGGGTCCTGGGTCACCGGGTCGGCGGGGATCGGATGTCCGGCTGGGTCGGCCTGGTGCTGGTCATGCTCTCGCCGCCGATGCTGGACGCCCTGGTGGACGGGACCGGCGAGTTCACCTGGCTCGGCCTGCCCGCCCTGGCCCTGGCGACCTTCCTGCCGCTGAGGGAGCGGTGGTCCCCGTCGGCCGCGGCGCTGGCCGCGATCGCCACCTGGCTCACCGCCTGGTCCTGCTGGTACCACGGCTTCTTCCTCGGGCTGGTCGTCGTGGGCATGGCGCTGCCCCTGGGCCGGCGGGCCTGGCTGCGCTGTGCCGCGCCCCTGGTGGTCGCCGCGTTGGCCCTGGTGCCGCTGGTCCTGGCCTTCGGCGGCTCCGACCTGGAGCTGCCGCGCCTGGCGGGGGTGATCGACGAGCCCGTCACGCGGCTGCGGCTGTTGGAGCCCCTGCCGCTGATCGCCTCCAAGCAGCCTCGCCGGGACGGCTGGGAGCTGGCGGTGCTGCTGCTGGCCGTGGCCGGGACCTGGAGGCTGCGGCGGGCGGCGGCACCGTGGCTGCTGGTGGTGGCCATCGGCTGGTGCCTCTCGCTGGGGTCGGAGCTCGGCGGAGTGCCGCTGCCCTTCCGCACCCTCAACGAGCTGCTGCTCCTCGTGGGACGGCCCCTCCACCTGCCGTTCCACTTCCAGGTCGTCACCCTGCTGGGCCTGGTGCCGCTGGCCGCCGTCGGGGCGGCGTCACCCCGTCCGCGCTGGCTGGTGCCCGTGGTGGCGCTGGCCCTCGTCGGGGGGCTGGCGGTGCCCCGGAGCGGCTGGATGCCGCTGCCGACCACGCGCTTGCCGACCCCGGTGCCGCTGGTGGCGCTGGCCGAGATCGAGGGCGGCGCGGTCCTCGACCTGCCCAGCGTGCTGAGGGACGACCAGGAGGCCCTGGACCACGAGGCCCTGGGACAGCTCGTCCATCGGCACCCGATCCCCCGCTTCCCGGTCTTTCCGACCTCCCGGGTGGCGGACCAGGGCATCCAGGCCGTGAGGGCGACCCGCCTGGTGCGGTCCCTGGCCGAGGAGCAGGGGTTCGCGGACATCGAGGACCTCCGGGCCCTGGGCTATGGCTGGATCGTGCTGGACCTCTCCCAGGCCGCGGAGTGGGAGTCCGCGCTCGAGGTGGCGCTGGGGCCTCCGCGCTGGCGAGGCGAGGACCTGGCTGTCTTCGAGATCTAGGAGCGTGCCAGCTTCTCCTCCACCGACGCGATCTTGGCCGCCATGTCCGGGGCCCGGTCGACCCGCGTGCCGAGCTTGATGGTGGTGGTGATGCGCGGAGCGCCCAGCGCGTGCACGGCTTCGTGGCAGGCCTTCACGGCGGCGAAGACCTCGTCGAAGTCGCCTTCGATGTTGGTGCCGTAGGCGTGGAGCTGGTGCTCCAGGCCCGACGCGTCCAGCACCTCCTGGCAGGCGGCGACGTAGCGGGAGAGGCTGGTGCCGACCCCGATGGGCACGACGCAGAGATCGATGATCGCCTTCATGGTCACCTCCTCGGCCGAGGGGACCACCTATCCCACTCGCGGGGCGCCGACGGACCCTGCCCCCGGGGCCAGGTCACCGGACACCACCCGCGAGATGCGGGCCGAGGCGTCCAGTCGCTCCCTGATCGAGCGTGCAGCGGCGGTGCGCTCAGGCGAGGAGGCCTTCGACAGCCAGAGGCTCACCGGTGTCCGGGGGTCGAGGTCGCGCAGGGGACCGGCCGGGTGAAGCAGGGCGCGGACCACGTGCGCCGCCGTGATGGCCTCCTGTGGGCGCAGGCCCAGGCGGTCCCGAAACAGCTCGGCGCGGTGGACGTGCTCGTCGGTGCACGGCCGCCCGACGACGTCGAGGCCGGCGACGACGATCACCAGGTCGGCCGCGCGGGAGACCACCGGCTCGTGGGCCGCGTGGGCCTTCAGGGATCGGCCGGCCGAGCCGTCGGCCTCCACCAGCAGGCGGTCGATCGCGCCCGAGGCCAAGAGCTGCTTGAGGGTCTCCGGGTCGTGTCCCTGGAGCTTGCCGTCGGGGCCGATCGAGGCAGCCACGGTCGGGGGTCCGGGAAGGGGCCACCGGTCGGCGACGAGCGCGACCAGTCGCTGGGGATCCGGCTCCAGCAGCGCTCGCGGCAGGGGCGGTGCCGGGGGCCAGATCCGGGTGCTGGTGGCGACCACGACCCGCTCCCCTCGGGCGGACAGCTCTGATGCGAGCCGGTAGATCAGCGTGGTCTTGCCGCCACCGCCGACGATCCACGTGGAGCGGGCCTCCAGGACGCCCAGGGAGCGGGCCAGGCTCACCTGTCTCCTCCAGGTGAGTGCGAGAGGATCACCTCGAGGGCCGCCCCGCTCAGCGTGCGGCTCTTGTCGGAGAGTCGGTCGCAGCAGCCGGGATCACCCCGTGGGTCGACGTCGCCCACCTTCTGGCCCTCCAGGACCTCGGTGCCCTCCCGGATCAGGCCCCGCAGCACGCCGGCCACCGTGGTGACCAGGGGCTGCCCGGCGCCCTCACCGATGCGCTCGCCGGGCACGACCCGATCTCCGATGGCCCGCAGCCCGCGGAAGACACCCGCGCACGGGGCTCGCAGGACCCGGGAGGCGCCGTGGCCGCCGAGGGTCCCGGGCACGCCGGTGTCGGGGAGGGCGGCGCCCTCCCGGACGATGCGCCCCAGGTCGTGACCCCGGTGGGTCTCGATGACCACGTCCACGTCTCGTCCCACCACCAGCCCGGGGCCGTAGCCGATGACCAGCGCCGCCTGGCCGGGGTGGTTGTCCAGGTTCCGCTTGGCCAGCCGGGCGTCGATGATCACGTCGGGTCGCCACCGCTCGATCACCCGGCCGGTGGGATCGACCAGCACCGGGACGTGGGAGCCGTCGAGGGCGTCGAAGTCGGGCCAGGCTCCCTCGGCATAGCCGACGCCGCGGACGCCCTCGACCACCACCTCGCCGTCGTGGATCGCGGTGCAGAAGCTCACCTGGAGGCGCACGGCGGTGGGCCAGGCCTGCTCGGTCATCACCACCCGGAAGCCACAGCGGTGCAGGCGGTGGGCGGTGCCCGAGGCCTGTTCCCCGGCGCCCTTGATCAGGATCTTCTGGCTCACGAGGTGGTCTCCCCGCGGAGATCGGCGGGGACGTCGACGTCGAAGAGCACGCCGGGGTCGTCGACGGCGATGCGGTGGACGGCCTGGGCCTGGGCGGCGAGGATCCCCCGGGCCCCCTGGTCTCCACCGAGGGCGAGCAGCGCCCGGCGCCAGGTCCGGGAGAAGCCGACCGGGTGCCCGCGGCGCCCGGCATGGACCGGCGCCACGATGCTGGCGGTCTCGCTCGCCAGCGCGGCCACCAGGACCTCGACGGTCGAGGCCCGGAGCCGGGGCATGTCTCCCAGGCCGATGAGCCAGGCGTCGGCGTCGCTCGCCGCCACACCGGCCCGCAGCGAGGCCCCCATGCCTTCGGCGTGCTCCGGGCAGCGCACGGTGCGCACCCCGTCCAGGGAGGCCGCCGGCTCGAAGTCGGGGCGCAGCACGACCAGCACCTCGCAGAGCCCGGTGGCGGCCCGGTAGGGAGCCAGCGCGCAGGCCAGCACCGTGCGACCGTCGAAGGGCAGGTCCAGCTTCTCGGCCCCCATGCGGCGGGCGCTTCCCGCCGCGAGCACCACGGCCGCGATCCTCACGGCTCTGAGGTGTGGGCGCCGGTGCCGCTGAGCTCCGGAGCGGTGCGCTGGTGCTCGGCGAAGCGCTCCGAGAGCTCCTGCACCGCCGCCCCGACCTGGTCGGCCGTCACCCCGTCGGCGAAGGGCAGCAGCTCGCCGTCCTGCTTGAGCACCCGCCCGCCGGCGACGACGAGGTCGACCTCGCTCCCGTCCGCGGCCCAGATGACGTTCTCGACCACGTTGTCCAGTCGGGTCGGCACCAGGTTGGGCCGTTCCAGGGACAGCACGACCCAGTCGGCCCGGAGACCGGGGGTGAGCGCCCCCTGGTCGAGCCCGAGCATCCGGGCCGGCACGGACGTGATCGCCTGGAGCAGCTCCGTGGCCGGCAGCAGGGTGGCGTCCTGGTGGAGGGCCTTCTGGTACTGGGCCGCCAGGCGGGCTGCGGCGAGGATGTTCTGGTTGTCGGCCGAGCCCGAGCCGTCGGTGCTGATGGCGATCGGGACCCCGGCTCGCAGCAGCTCCATCACCGGCGGCATGCCCGAGCCGAGGATGGTGTTGGCCAGGGGGTTGTGGACCACCTGCGTGCCGGTCCGAGCGAGGATCTCCACGTCCCGGGGTCCGCAGTTGACCTGGTGGGCGAGCACGGTGCGCTCGTCGAGGATGCCGATGCTCTCCGCGTACTGGACCGGGGTGAGGCCGGGCTCGATCTCGGCCGTGAACCAGGCGGTGGTCTTCGGCTCCTCGGCGCTGTGGACGTGGAGCAGGGTGCCGTGCTCCCTCGCCCAGGCCTTCAGGGGCTGCAGCATGGCGCGGCTGTTGGAGAAGAGCTGGTCCGGACCGGGACAGAAGGTGGTGCGCTCCAGGCCCCGCTGGAGCTCCCGGGCCGCGTCCAGGCGCTGGACCGCCTCTTCGGGCGTGTCCAGCAGCTCGGCGAAGTAGTGCCGGTCCTGCCCGCCCACGGCCACGATCATCGTGGTGCCCGCCGCCTCGTTGGCCTGGGCGATCTCGGCGAGGTGGTACTTGTTGAAGTTGCAGTGGTGGACCATGCTCGCGGTGATGCCGTAGTGCAGGTCGCACACGCGGGCCATGCGGTAGGTGGCCAGGTGGGGTGAGCAGCCGAGGGCTTCGGTCAGCTCCCGGGTGTGCTGGTTCAGGAAGCGGGTGAAGGGGTTCACCGCGTGGTCGAGCCAGGCGGTCAGGGGCTCGTCCTTGGCGATGCCGATCAGCGGCTGCTCGTGGTCGTGGCCGTGGGCCTTGACGAAGGCCGGCAGCATGACCCCGTGGTGGCGCGGGAAGGCCGGACCGCCGGGTCGGGCGCCGACGACGTGCAGGGCGTCGCCCAGCGCTGCCATGCGGGTCTCGACCTCGGGGGACCAGCGGCCGACCTCGCTGAGCAGCTCGCCGTGGGCCAGCACGTAGCCGTCGCGGAGGCGCTGCCCCGGGTCGTCGGCCGCCAGGGGGAGCAGGAACTCGGCGCGGCACAGCGTCGGGCGGGGAGAGGACAGGGCTGGCTCCGCGGTCGTGACGGGGGAAGCCTACAACCTGTCGGCGCTCGCGACGGCCTCGGTCCGATCACGCCCTCGGGCCAGCGGGACGTCAAGAGGTGTCACGAGGGGGGTCGCTGGCCTCGATCGCCGTCCCACCGGTCGCCTGTGCCCACAACAGCGCCGGTGGCTTGCCACCCCGGTCGTAGTGGGTTCCTGCGGCCCACAACAGCGCCGGTGGCTTGCCACCCCGGTCGTAGTGGGTTCCTGCGGCCCACAACAGCGCCGGTGGCTTGCCACCCCGGTCGTAGTGGGTTCCTGCGGCCC
>CAZCVP010000082.1:0-29997 GCA_964501915.1 uncultured Enterobacterales bacterium | reverse complement strand
CGTGGGCGCCGTGACCGCCGTAGGTGTCGACGATGATCTTGCGGCCGGTGAGGCCCGCGTCGCCCATCGGCCCGCCGACGACGAAGCGACCGGTCGGGTTCACGAAGAAGCGGGTGTCGTTGTCGAGCAGGTGGCCCGGGAGGACCTTCCTGATGTTCTCCTCGACGACGAACCGGCGGAGGTCCTCGTGGGAGACGGAGTCCGCGTGCTGGGTGGAGATGACCACCGTGTCGATGCGCACCGGCCGACCGTCGCGGTACTCGATGGTGACCTGGGACTTGGAGTCGGGCCGCAGCCAGTCCACCACGCCCTGCTTGCGCACCTGGGCGAGCTGCATGAGGAGCTGGTGGGAGAAGTGGATGCTCATCGGCATGAGCACGTCGGTCTCGTCGCAGGCGTAGCCGAACATCATGCCCTGGTCGCCCGCGCCCTGCTCCTTGAACAGGCCCTCGCCCGCGGTCACGCCCTGGCTGATGTCCGGGGACTGCTGCTCGACCGCCACCATGATCGCGCAGGTGTTGCCGTCGAAGCCCTTGTCGCTGTGGTCGAAGCCGATGTCGTTGACCACCTCGCGGATGACGGTCGGGTAGTCGACCTGGGTGGACGAGGTGATCTCGCCAGCGATGGCGACGAACCCGGTCTTCACCATCGTCTCGCAGGCCACGCGGGAGCGGGCATCACCGGCCAGGTGTGCGTCGAGGATGGCGTCCGAGATCTGGTCGCACATCTTGTCGGGGTGGCCCTCGGAGACGGACTCGGAGGTGAACAGGAAGTCCTTCAGCGCCATGGGTCGTGGTCCTCTGCGGGCCGAGGAGGCCCGGTGGTTGCGTTGGCGGGGCAGGCGGCTGCGCCCCTGCCGGAAAAGAGCGGGGCAACATGGCTCGCCATCCGCGCTCTGTCAAGGCGCAGAGTGCCCGTTGCGGGCTCCGGGATGACCCGGGTGGGCCGCCCGACCGAGGTCAGAAGAGCTGCTTGCGCTTGGAGCTGCTCAGGGCCCCCAGGGCCTCGCGGTACTTGGCCACCGTCCGGCGGGCGCACTGGATGTTGTAGCGCCGAAGCTCCTTGACGAGCTGGGCGTCGCTGAGCGGACGCCGCGAGTCTTCGGCGGCGATGAGCTGCCGGATCCGGTTCTTCACGGCCTCCGCCGCCACCTCGCTGCCGTGGACCTGCTGGATGCCGGCGTTGAAGAAGTACTTCAGCTCCACGATGCCCTGGGGACACTGGAGGTACTTGTTGGAGGTGACGCGGGACACGGTGGACTCGTGCACCCCGATGTCCTCGGCCACGTCGCGGAGCACCATCGGCCGGAGGTAGTCGATGCCCCTCTCGAAGAAGTCGAGCTGGCGCTCGAGGATGCAGTTCACGACCTTGTAGATGGTCCCCTGGCGCTTGTAGATGCTCTTGATCAGGAAGTCGGCGGAGTCCAGCTTGTTCTTGATGTACTGCCGATCCTCGCGAGTGCCCTTCCCCCGCAGGACCTCGGCGTAGTAGGGCGAGACGCGCAGCTTGGGCAGTCCGTCCTCGTTGAGCACGATCTGCCACTCGTCCCCGATCTTGAAGAGGTAGACATCCGGCGTGATGTAGCGGGGCTCGACATCGGAGAACCCCCGAGCGGGACGCGGCTCGAGCTCCCGGATCATGCGGTGGTACTCGATGACGTCCTCGAGCTCCAGCTCGAGCTCTCGAGCCACAGCCTGGTAGTTCCGGCGCTCGAAGTCCTGGAGGTGGTCCTCCAGGATCTGGACGACGAAGGGGTCCTCCGGCCAGGCCCGCTTCGCCTGGACGACGAGACAGTCGACGAGGTTCCGGGACCCGCACCCGCGTGGGTCGAGCGTCTGGACCACCATCTGGGCCCCTTCGACGTCGTCGAGCTCCATCTCGAGCTCCTCGGCGATCTGGGCGAGCTCCACCACCAGGAAGCCCCGCTCGTCGAGGTTCTGGATGATGACCTCGGCGGCCAGGCGCTCGGCATCGGTGCAGTACACCAGCGAGAGCTGGTCGTGGAGGTGGTCCGTCAGCGAGCTGCTGGCCGCGAGGGTCGACTCGATGGGCGGCAGGTCCGTGTTGCGGGCGATGGCGCCGCCGCCGGTCTTGAAGTTGGACGAGCTGTAGCCGTCCAGCACCTTCTGCCAGTCGGTGTCGGAGTTCTCGTGGCCGTTGGCCTGCTCGACCTGGTCCTTCTGCGCCTCCCCCGCCTTCTCCTGGAGCTTGCGCTCCCCTTCGGGAAGCTCGCTGCCCTCGGTCCCCGGGATCTCCTCGAGGGCCGGGTTCTCCAGCATCTCGTTCTGGACGGTCTCCACGAGGTCCAGGTGGGAGAGCTGGAGCAGCTTGATGGCCTGCTGGAGCTGTGGCGTGAGGACAAGCTGCTGCGTCAGCTTGAGACTCTGCTTGATCTCCAGCGCCATGGAGGGCTCCGGCTCCTTGTCGAGAAGTTCCTCTAGACCCTGCGGTCAGTCTGGCACGAATGTTGCTGGGAAGCAATCGATCGCCCGCAGCATGCCTGTCCGCGAGAAGGCTGTCGGCGAGAACCCCTCCTCCGAGGTCCCTTCAGCCCGACCAGCCACGCCCCAGCCAGAGCTCCCGGGCCCGGCTGTCCGAGGTGACCTCGTCGGGCGCACCCTCGAACACGACACATCCCTCGATGAGCAGCACGACCCGGTCACAGGTGGCCAGCGCCTCCCGGACGGCGTGGTCGGTCAGCAGCACGCCGAGTCCGGTCGAGGCGAGGGCCCGGAAGCGGTCGGCCAGGCCGTCGACGGCGACCGGATCGACCCCGGCGAAGGGCTCGTCCAGCAGCAGCACCGAGGGCGCCCCGGCCAGGCAGCGAGCGATCTCCAGCCGCCGGCGCTCGCCCCCGCTGAGGGTCGCAGCCGGCGCCTCCGCCAGGTCCGCCAGCCCGGCGTCGCGGAGCAGGGGCTCCGCCTCCGAGCGCGGCGCCCCGCGGGCCTCCAGGGGCACGTAGAGCTGCTGGCGCACGCTGAGGCCCGACAGCAGGGTCGGGTGCTGCGGGAGGTACCCCAGGCCCGCACGCACGCGCCTGTGGAGCGGCCCCACCAGCGGGCGGCCTCGAAGCTGGACCTCGCCGGCCTCGGGGGCCAGCAGCCCCGTCAGCATGCGGAAGGTGGTGGTCTTGCCCGCCCCGTTCGGCCCGAGCAGGCCCACCACCTCTCCGGCGCTCACCTGGAGGTCCACGCCGTCCACCACCCGCCGGCCCCCGAGGGTGCAGCAGAGGCCGCTGGCCTGGAGCAGAGGCTGGCTCACGGTGCCTGGAGGCCCGCCGCGTCCACCACCAGGGTGCAGCCGTCGCAGTCCACGGCCTCTCGCTCCACGTAGAGCCGGATGCGGTCCCCCTCCAGGGTGTGGGCGCCGTTGGTCACCCGCGGAGCCCCGGTGAGCACGACGGCGCCGTCACCCACGCGGAACTCAGCCTTGCTCGCCGTCGCCCGCCACTCGGCGCGGTTGACCTCCACCTCGCCCTGCGCCAGCGCGACCACGAGGCGCCCGTCCGTGTCGTAGCGGGCTTCGAGCTGCTGGCAGCTCAGGCTCAGCGGGCCCCGGCTGGCGGTGACGTCACCCTCGAAGTGCGCCACCCGTGCCGTCACGTCCCAGGTGGAGCGGGCGGCCTCGACCCTGAGCGGCAGGTCGTCGGAGGCCTGGGCTTCGGCGAACAGCCGCAGGCCGGAGAGCTGGAGCACCGGATCGGCGGCCCCCTCCGCAGGCTCGGGGAAGGCACAGGCGGTCAGCAGCGCCAGGAGCGGTCCCGTCATGATCCTCAGTGAGGCTCGACGCCCGCCGGCGGTGCCGCAGCCCCGCTCCGACGGGCTTCCTCGATCCGCCACCGGTACGCGAGGCCCGCCTTGACGAAGGCGGAGAAGAGCGGGTGGGGCTCGAGTGGCCGCGACTTGAACTCCGGGTGGAACTGGCAGGCCAGGAACCAGGGATGGGTGGGCAGCTCCACCAGCTCCACGAGCCGTCCGTTGGGTGAGGTACCCGACAGCACGAGGCCGGCATCGGTCAGGGCCTGGTGGTAGGCGGGGTTGACCTCGTAGCGGTGGCGGTGTCGCTCGTCGATCTCCTCGGCGCCGTAGGTCTCCCTCGCCCTCGAGCCCTCCGCCAGCAGGCAGGGCCAGGCACCGAGCCGCATCGTGCCGCCCTTGTCGGTGATCTGCTGCTGCTCGTCCATCAGCTCGATGACCTTGTGCTCGGTGGTCTCCGAGAACTCGCGGGAGTTGGCGTCGGCGAGCCCGAGCACGTTTCGGGCGTGCTCGATGACGGCGACCTGCAGCCCCAGGCAGATGCCGAAGAACGGAATGCCCTGCTCCCGCGCGTAGCGGACCGCCCGGATCTTGCCCTCGATGCCCCGGTCCCCGAAGCCACCCGGCACCAGGATGGCGTCGAGCTCACCGAGGTCGACCTCAGGGGCTTCCAGGTCCAGGGTCTCGGAGTCGATGTGGGAGATCTCCACCCCCGTGTCGTTGGCGACCCCACCGTGCACCAGGGCCTCGTTCAGCGACTTGTAGGTGTCGGCGAGGTGGACGTACTTGCCCACGATGCCGATGTGGACCCGGTGGGTCGGCTTGAGGAGCCGCTCCACCAGCCCCTCCCACTGCTCGAGGTGGGGCTTGGCCGCCCAGATGTTGAGCTTCTCCAGGATGCGATCGTCGAGCTCCTCGGCGTGGAACTTGAGCGGCAGCATGTAGATGTGCTCGACGTCCGGCGCACCCACGACTGAGTCGACGCCGACGTTGCAGAAGTGGGCGATCTTCTGGCGGATGTCCCGCGGCAGCTCCCGATCGGCCCGGCAGATGAGGACGTCGGGCTGGATGCCGACCTGGAGCAGCTCCTTGACCGAGTGCTGGGTCGGCTTGGTCTTCAGCTCCTTCGAAGTGGGCAGGTACGGCACCAGGGTCAGGTGCACGTAGAGCACGTTCTCGGGCCCGGCGTCGATCTTGAACTGCCGGATGGCCTCCAGGAAGGGCAGGCTCTCGATGTCGCCGACCGTGCCCCCGATCTCCACGATGGCGAGGTCGACCTCCTCGGCCGCGGCCCAGATGTTGCGCTTGATCTCGTCGGTGATGTGGGGGATCACCTGGACCGTGCGCCCGAGGTACTCGCCCTTGCGCTCCCGCTCGATGACGTTCTTGTAGATGCGGCCGGTGGTGAAGTTGTTCACCTGTCGGCAGCGGGTCGAGGTGAAGCGCTCGTAGTGGCCCAGGTCGAGGTCGGACTCGGCGCCGTCGTCGGTGACGAAGACCTCGCCGTGCTGGTAGGGGCTCATCGTGCCCGGGTCGACGTTGATGTAGGGGTCCATCTTGACGTTGGTGACCCGCAGGCCCCGCGCTTCGAGCAGGGCTCCGATGGCGGCGGCCGAGAGTCCCTTGCCCAGGGACGAGAGCACACCGCCGGTGACGAAGATGAACTTCTTCTTCATGGATCACTCCAAGAGGGCCCGGACCCGCTCCAGGTCCGCAGGCGTGTCGACAGAGGGCGAGGGCTCGGCGACCCGCACGACGCGGACAGCCTGACCGTACTCGAGAAAGCGGAGCTGCTCCAGCCGTTCTGCGCGCTCCAGCGGCCCCGGTATGCGACCGGCGAAGGCCTCCAGGGCCTGGGGCCGGAAGGCATAGAGCCCGATGTGCTGGAGCGGGGGCCCCGAGGACGGGATCCGGCTCCGGGAGAAGTAGAGGGCATCCCCGGTGTGGTCGGTCACCACCTTGACCACCGAAGGGTCGTCGAGCCCCGTGGTCAGCGGGGCCGCGACGGTCGCGACCGAGACTGCGGGGTCGGCAAAGGGCTCGATGAGGGCCTCGACCGCCGCGGGTCTCAGCAGCGGCTCGTCGCCCTGGATGTCCACCACGACGTCGTATTGGACACCCTCGTCCCTCGCCAGCCTGGACACCACCTCCCACACCCGATCGGTGCCGCTGACGTGGCCCGGATCGGTGAGCATGGCCTCGCCGTCCGCGGCTTCGACCGCCGCGACGATGCCGGGATCGTCCGTTGCGACGAGGATCCTCGCCAGGCCTCGCACCTGGCGGGCCCGATCGAGCACGTGCACGATCATCGGCCGCCCGGCGAGCGGAAGCAGCGCCTTGCCGGGGAGCCGGCGGCTGGAGAGTCGGGCGGGGATGACAGCCAGGACCTTCGGGGGGCTGGCTGCCGACATCCTACCGCTTCGAGAACTGGAAGCGCTTGCGGGCGCCGGGCTGGCCGTACTTCTTGCGCTCGACCTTGCGGGCGTCGCGGGTCAGCATGCCGGCGGCCTTGAGCGGGGCCCGGTTGGCCGGGTCGCGCTCGCAGAGGGCCCGGGCGAAGCCCATGCGGATGGCGCCGGACTGACCGGTCTTGCCGCCGCCGCGCACGGTGATGTAGGCATCGACGTTCTCGACGTCACCCGTGAGCTGCAGGGGAGCGATCAGCCACCGGCGGTGGGTGTCGCGCTCGAAGTAGTCGACCAGCTCTCGCTGGTTCACGATGATCCGACCGGAGCCGGGCCGCAGGAAGACACGAGCCGTGGCCTCCTTGCGACGGCCGGTGGCATACCACTGCGTACTGTTCGCCATCGTCAGGGCCTCAGACGTATGCGGGGAAGGGCTTGGGGGACTGGGCAGCGTGGGGGTGCTCGGTGCCCGGGTAGATCTTGAGCTTCTTGATCTGCTGGCGGGCCAGCTTGTTCTTGGGCAGCATGCGCCGCACGGCTTCGTGGACGAGATGTTCCGGCTTCTTGGCCAGCATCTCCCGCGCGGTGGTCTCCTTGAGACCTCCGAAGTACCCCGAGTACCGGTAGTACTTCTGGGTGTCGAGCTTCTTGCCCGTCAGCTTGACCTTGCCGCAGTTCACGACCACGACGTAGTCCCCGGTGTCGATGTGGGGGGTGTAGGTGGGCTTGTGCTTGCCCATGAGCACGGTGGCGATGCGGGTCGAGAGGCGACCGAGGACGACATCCTCGGCGTCGACCACGAACCACTCGCGCTGCACGTCGGCGGGCTTCACGGAGATGGTGGACATGGGGTTCCCAGGCGAGTGCGGGTGGACGACGGGCACCGGCCGTGCCGTCCCACGAGCGACGGCGCCTTTTAGTGGCCTCCTGACCGCCTGTCAAGCTCGCCGCTCACCCCCCGCTGTCGTGGCCCGGGACCGTGGTCGTGGCGACGGTCTCCTCCCCTACCCCCAGAGTGTGGAAGAGGATGTCGCTGCTACCCGACCGCCCGTCGGCCCAGACGAAGCGCAGGTCGTCCCCGTCGCGTCCGACCCAGGGGTCGATCGCCCAGGCCGAGCCCGGGGTCGAGCCGTCGATGCGGTAGTCGTTGGGCGCCCAGGTCTCGCCGCGGTTCTGCGAGTAGTTGTAGAAGAGGTCGTTGAAGCCGACGTTCAGATCGTCGTAGCGCAGGTCGTGCCAGAGCACGATCAGGGTGTCCTCTCCCTCGGGCGGAGCGAGGATGCGCGGGTCGTAGGACTGGCCCTCCCCGTCGAAGTCCCGCTCCATCCTGGACTCCTCGGCGGCCCACGACGTGCCGCCGTCGTGGCTCCGGCGCACGAAGGTGTCGTAGCCGCCAGCCCGGTCGTCCTGCCAGGCCAGCCAGAGGTCGTCGGCGTCGGCGGCCAGCGCCGGGTAGCGGGCGTCGGCGGTGAAGGCCTCGGTGGAGGGGCCCCGGAGCCCGGTGCCGGGCCAGGTGCGTCCGTCGGCGGACACGGCGAGGGTCACGTCGGAGCGCACGCCGTCGGAGAAGGCGTGCCAGGTCGCGTAGGCCCTACCGTCAGCCGCCGCCACGCGGGGCCGGAAGGAGTCCACGCCATCGGGCTTGTCCGTGTCCAGGCGCACGTCTTCGAGGCCGAAGCTGAGGCCGTAGTCGCGGGAGGTGTTGACCCGGATGTTCGACTGCCCCTCCCGGAGGTCCTCCCAGGCGACCACCACGAGTCCGCGACCGTCCGTGGCGATGGCCGGGCTCCCGGACCAGGCCTCGCCCTCGTCGTCGGTGTCGACGCGGGTGGGGCGGCCGAGCCAGGTCTCGCCAGCGTCGGTAGAGGCGTTGACGTAGACGTCGTAGGCGCCGTCGCGGGAGTCGTACCAGGCGACCCAGACCGACGAGCCGGCGACCGCGAGGCGCGGTGCGAGGCTGGCGGTCTTCTCGTCGTCGTCGTCGTCGAGCTCGAGGTCCTCGGCCAGCCAGGTCTCGCCCCCGTCGGTCGAGGTGTCGAAGTAGATGCTCGGAAAGTCCAACGACGAGTCCCGGAGGTCCTCCCAGGCGACGTAGACACGATCGCCGACGCAGCCGATGACCGGGTTGCGGGCCGCCTGCTCACCGATGGGGTCGTTGAGCCGCAGGTCGCCGGGCAGGAAGGTCCGGCCCCCGTCGCTGGTGCGGTTGTACCAGACCCCGTCCAGTCCCTCCCGGTCGTCCGTCCAGACCACGTGGACCGTGCCGTCGGCGCCGAGACAGGCGCTCGGGTCGCCCGAGTCGATGCCGTCGTCGGCGTGGTCGACGCGGACCTCCGGGCCGCTGACGGTCTCGGTCTCCCCGTCGCCGGGGCACGCCAGCAGGGTCAGGGAAGTGGAGAGGAGACTGAGCACGCGGGGACCTCGGAGGGGGAGGGTCACCCGGTCGGGGGCGGTCCGCAAGGGGTCTTCGGCGGAGGAACACTTGGGGGGGGGGACCACTGTCGCCGGAGCCCGCACCCGACCCCACGCGGGGGCGGCGAGCCGCCTACTCGGGGCATGAGACCACGGAGACCACGAGCGCATCGTTGAACGGCGTGCACTGGGAGTCCTCGCGCCACCACTCGGGGTGGACCCGCTCCACCCGGAGGTGGGCCTCTCCGGAGAGCCGGCGGCTCTCCAGGGCCAGGGCGAAGGGGCCGACCAGGGTGCCGCCGAAGAGCGGCTCCCGCGTCGGCATCGAGGCGAGCACCTCGCCGCTGGTGCCACCGACGACGTGGATCGTCACCTCCGGCGAGGTGATGGCGCCGAAGTTGGCGAGGTCGACGTAGAGCACCATCAGCCCGAGGTCGCAGGAGGTGTCGCACCAGGCGTGGTCGACCACAGCGGGGTCGCGGCCACCGGTGAGCCGGCGAGGAGCCCTCTTGCGGTCGGGAGTCTCGGCGCTCACGTCGGCGGTGGGTCGCACCACGAGTTCGAAGTCCAGCTCGTCGGGACGGGCGCCGGTCCAGGGCCACTCCGTCTGGTCCGTGTACCAGTCCCGGTGGGCGGAGCGGTAGACCCAGATCCCCGAGCGGGTGGAGCCCTCCTCGTTGGCCACCACGATCTCGGCGCTGCCGTCGCCGTCCAGATCGACGATGATCGGGTGCTCGCGGTAGGTGCCGCTGGAGTGGTCCTCGTCCACGAAGAGCACCGTGCCCGTGAGGCCGTCGAAGAGGCTGAAGGTCTCCTCGTCGGCGTAGGCGATGTCGTCGATGCCGTCGGCGTTGAAGTCGTAGGCGGCGCAGCCGGCCATCTCCGAGGAATCGTCGTCGACGGGGACGGACCAGAGCAGGGTCCCGTCGCCGTCGACGACGTCGAGGTAGGCCCCGGCGGCGGCCCACTCGGGGAGACCGTCGCCGTCGTAGTCGGCGACGCAGGCGAAGCCGCGGTTGCCGAAGAAGTCCTGGTCCGGCTCCTCTCCGTGGTTCCTCCAGATGATGTTCGCCTCGTGGTCCCGCATGTGGAGGCCGAGCTCGTCCTCCGGCGAGGTGTCCTGGCTCCACCTGCCGCGCGCGGAGGCCGCTACGACCTCCAAGTAGCCATCGCCGTCAGCATCGAACGCCGCGAGACCGGAGCCCGCCCGGTACTCCGAGATCCAGAACGGCTCGCCGGTGTGGTCGTACCAGACCTCGACGTCGATGAGCTCGCCGAGGCCGTCGCCGTCCAGATCGACGGCTTCGTAGTGGGCGGAGCCCGCCTCGGACGAGCCGTCGTCGTCCAGCTCGCCGTAGGTGAACACGTCCGTCCACGCCAGCAGCTCCCCCCGGTGGTCCAGCAGCGAGCGGCCAGCGGCCACCTCGCCCAAGCCATCCCCGTCGAGGTCCGTGAAGCGCGGAGAGTGGTGGGTGTGGCTGTAGCGACGCAGCTCGCCGGGGACCTCGCGAATGCGCCGGGCCCAGGCGTGGACGCCGGTCTCGTCGAGGGCGGCGACGGAAGAACCCTCGAAAGGGGTGACGAGGTTGACGTGTCCACCGGGCTCGAGACGGCCGGCGGCGATCGCCGACCATGTCTCCCCGAAGAAGGCACCCTCCGCGACCGGGAAGTCCGTGGACGCCCACAGCGTGTCCCCGTCCCGCCCGGAGAGCGCCGTCACCGAGGACTGGTAGTTGTCGTCCTGGTTGTAGGCGGGGAACACCAGGTCGGAGAGGTCCGCCCGGTCGATGCGCCCGTCGCCGTTGTCGTCGGTCAGCGGGATGGCGGTCGGGGCTGCCATGACCTGGTCGTAGTCGTCGAGCACGGGGTTGTCGGTCCAGGCCCAGACGACCTCGACCTGGAGGTCGGGCCAGGTCGGCAGGTTGCAGCCGTCTTCCACGGGGACCGGCCGGCGCTCCAGCTCGGGCGGCTGGCAGACCTCTGGGAGGGCCGAGTCCGGGGGCAGCAGGCGATCGGGAGGGTCCGTGCCCGGCGGCGGGAGCCGCTCCTGGGCGTCCAGCGCGTAGTCGATGCAGGCGAGGACGAGCAAGGGGAACACGGCGAGAGGTCCGGGCTAGGTCTGCGTTCCAACGATGACCCCCCGGTCCGGGTCGGCGCCGGGGTCACCGACGACGCCCTCCTCGCTGATGCGCAGCCGATCGTTCGAGTCCACCCAGAGGTACCAGTCCGTTCCCTCCTGGTCCTCGAGCGTCAGCACCGCGCACCGCTCGGCGCCGCTGTCGCTGTCTCGCCTGACATAGACGTACCCCCGATAGGTCGCGCTCACGCCAGACTCCACCCTGGCATCGCCTCCGGAGATCGAGAAGCGGATGCTGACCGTTCCATCGTTCGAGACTTCGAAGGTCGCGTCGTCGGCGATGGTCACGCAGTCGTTGCCGTCCGAATTGCGAAGCCGAAAGGCGTTGCTGGCGCTGTCGTCGTCGTGGTCCAGCACCGCCAGGATGTCGCCCGCCGACTTGACGGTGATGTCCAGGTCCTGGGCGTCCAGCGTGCGAATGCGGACCTGGCCCGAGGCGCTGACGTAGCTGACCTGGAGCCGCGTGGTGCTCGTCTTCTCGAACTCGCACATCGTGCCGCTGCCGCCGAGGGTGTTGTCGAGCGCGAAGGGGTCGTCGCGCTCCAGGGTGCCCTGGAGGATCCAGTCGCCGCCCTCCTGGACCTGCATCAGGGTGTTGGGGTTCTGGAGGTGCTCGACCCGGAGCTCGTGGCCCTCGTCGGAGGTCCCGTCTTCGTTGATCCAGGCGAAGACGTCGGTGTCGCTCTTGTAGTCGGTGTTGTCGGCCATGGTGGTCTCCTACTGGGTGCCGACGACGGTAGATGAGGCCGGCGTGTCGCTGCCTCCGGGATCGGTGGTGTCGATGCGGAGCTTCCCCGCCGTGTCGACCCAGAGGTAGTAGGTCGTGCCGTCCTGGTCCTGCATCTCCAGGATGGCCTGCTTGGTGTTGGTGGTGTCGGCGAAGACCTTGACGTGGCCGCGCAGGGAGTCTCCACCGCCAAAGTCCATCCGACTGTCCCGATCGAGGCCTGCGTCCGAGCTGAGCTGAACCTCGATGTTCCCGCTGGAGTCGTAGAACGTGGCTTGTCCCAGGCTGAAGACGACGACCCCGTTTCCGCCGGAGTCCCGGACGAAGACCCCCCGCCCGAGCGTTCCGGAGTCGTCATCCGCGTCCGCCACCACGATCACGTCGCCCGCCGACCGGAAGTTGATGTCCAGCTCGGCGCTGGAGGTGGTCTCGATGAGCGCCCCTTCGGTCGAGGAGTAGCCGACCTTCAGCACCACGCCCGCGTTGCGGCGGAACGACGCGATCGTGCCGTCGCCGGCCGTGTGGTTGCGCACCACGTGGGCCCCGGAGCGCTCCAGCGAGCCGGTGATGGTGGTGGTGCCGTCCTCCTCGACGGTGAAGACCTCCTTGGCCGCCGTCTGCTTGACGACCCGCCACTCGTCTCCGTCGCTGGAGGTCTTGTTCTTGTTGATCCAGACGATGACGTCCTGGTCGGACTGGACGGTCTCAGGCATCTCGGACTCTCCTAGGACTGGGTGCCGACGACCGTGCCGACGCCGGTGTCGCTGGTGCCGGGATCCGCCGTGTGGATGCGGAGCTTGCCGTCGGTGTCGACCCAGAGGTACCGAGGAATCCCGGCGATGTCCTCGCGATCGAGGGCGAGCACCCCAGCCCGCTCCGACCCCGAAGTGTTGTCCCTCATGAGCGCCAGCACCCCTCGCGTGCCGGCGTGCTTGCCGATCTCGAAGTCGACGTCGGTCGTGCCGATGTCGAGTTCGATCTGGGTGTTGCCCGAGGTGTCGTACCACCGCGTCTTGCGATCGTCGCCGGCGTCGAACAGGCTCGTGAGCCCCTGGTTCTTCACCTTGAAGTGGCTGGTCGCCGTGTCGTCGTCGTGGTCCAGCACCATCACGACGTCGTGGGTGGAGTAGAGCACCAGGTCGTCGTCGGTGCCCGCGCCCGTGATGAGCTGGGCCTGGCCCTGGTTCTTGGCGATCGTGAGGCGCTTCGTGCCTCCCTTCTTGAAGTAGACCACGTCCCCGTCGCCGGTCCGGGTGACGTCCATCGCCACGAGGCTGCCACGGCGGATGTCCCCGGTGAGGGTGACGTCGCCGTCCTCGGCGACGGTGAAGACCGCGGTCTCCGAGGTCTGCTTCTTCACCCGGAAGAACTCCCCCTCGTCGGTCGTGCCATCCTGGTTGACGTGGAAGATGACGTTGTCGGTGGCGTCGACCGTCGTGTCAGCCATCGGCCACCTCCGAGAGCTGCGCCGGTGGCAGCTCCGGCACGATCACGCCCGCGTCGAGATCGAGAGTGAAGGTACCGGACAGGCCCCGGCGCCGCGCCGTGGCACCGAGCGCCTCGCGCCAGCGGTGCTGGTTCAGCTCGTAGGATGCCTTCAGTACCTGGGCCTGGAGCTTGAGGACTTCCCCCTCGTGCCGCAGGCGCAGGAGCTTGACCAGCTCCTCAACGGCTAGGGGCTGAGCCTCGGGGGGGGGGGGGGGGGCGGGGGGTGGTTGGGGGAGGGCGGGTGGGTTACCCGGGGGGGTTGCGGGGTGCCGTTTGCGCGGCGCCCGCCCGCCCCCCCGCCCCCCCCCCCCCCCCCCGCGGGGCGGCGGCCGCGGCGGGGGCCCCCCCCCGGGGGGGGGCAGGCTGCCGATTGCGGGCTTCCAGGCTACGACATGGCCGTCGCTCCGAAGTCGGTTGAGGTGTCTCGAAATGTCACGAGATGTCTCGCCCGACCTCACCACCTCGATGGCGTCCGCCAAGGAGATGATCCCCTAGGACGGCGCGGCTCCGTGTCGTGGGACCCAGGCCCCCGAACAGGGCGTCGATCCCGGTCGCCCACTTGTCCGCAGAGTCCACATCGTCCACAGCCCGAGGGCTCACCACCAACCCCGGACGATCACGGACTTTTTCTCGGTCCCGGACAGTTTCTGGCGCCCCGACCCGATAGGTTGTCTCCATGTTCGAAGACCACCTCGACGAAGAGGCGGCCGCGGCGGACGACCTCCTCCAGAGGCTCGTCTCCCTGGCCACCGGTGCGTCCGCCATCGACCTCCGACTCGGCAGGTACCTGGCCTGGTTCAAGGTTCAGGACCTCAAGCCCCTCGGCTACTCCTCCTTCGTCGCCTTCCGGCGGGAGAGGGTCGACGTCAACGACACCCGCCAGAAGCGGCTCACCCGCCTCGCCACCTCCAGGTGCGAGCGGGTCAAGGCCGCCGCCAACGCCGGACTGGTCTCCATCGAGGCCGCAGCCGCCGGCATCGCCGAGGCCGAGCAGGACGAGGAGGGCTGGCTGACCCGGCAGCTCGAGCGGCCGGACCCGGCCCGACGGTCACCGGTCGAGCGCATCGACCTGGAGGGAGAAGACCTCGCCACGGTCAACGAAGCCCGAAGACTCGTGCGCGTCCTGGTGGGGCGCTCGATCTCCGACGCCACCGTCGACGCCACCCTGATCCAGTGGTGGAGAGACGACAAGACCAGCGAAGATCTCCTGCAGGCCGCGCGACAGGATCCGTCGGCGCCGGAGCACGAACCCCTCCCCGACTGGCCAGGCCAGGCCGACCCCGCCACCGAGCTGCTGGGACCCTGGCAGGAACCCGCCGACCTCCGGCAGGGCCTCCGCCAGCTCGAGGAGGTCCTGCGGGTCCGCCGGCACCGGACCCTCTGGCTCGGGAGGCTCTGGCTCAGGGCCCGCGGGATGGATCTCCACAAGCTCCGGGGCTTCGACTCCCTCGCCGAGTGGGACCGCTCGGAACGCCGAGTCAGCCTCCGCACCCTCCAGCGGGCCGCCGAGCTCGCCGAGGTCGTGGACTGGTTCCCCCAGGTCGCCGAAGCGGTGGACTCCGACCGGCTCCGCATCGACCAGGCCCGCCAGATCCTGCGCATCGCCGACGAGGACTCCGTCGACCGCTGGCTCAACGTCGCCCGGAACACCACAGCGATGGAGCTGGAGCGGGCGGTGGACCAGGCCTTCGCCGGCGTCGAGGACAGCCTGCTGGCGACCTACGAGCACGCCCTCGAGGTCGCGACAGGATCCGTCGGCAGCGACAAGCCGCTGAAGGTCTCGCTGCGGGCCGTCCAGGAGCCCTTGCCCGACAGCGGCTGGGAGACCGCTCCCAAGGAGCTGCTCCTGGCCTCGAAGTGGCTCCTGGAGACCGTCCGGCTCGAGCCCCAGCGGGGCTTCGGCGAGGTCAAGGAGCGGGATCGCTTCCGGTGCCAGAACCCCGAGTGCTGGCGGATTGGCCTGCGCAACCACGCCCACCACCTCCACGCCCGCCAGGACGGGGGCTCGGACGACCTGGACAACGGCATCTGCGTGTGTCCGGCGTGTCACCTGAGGCTCATCCACGGCGGCATCGTGGAGGTGTACCGGCAGGGGCCGCTGCTGGTCTGGGACTACCCGGACCGGAGGGTGGCGGTGCTGTGGGGGTCGTAGTCCACCGCCACGAGGCACAGTCCGTGGGCAGGCGCCGTGGGTCCGGCCCGACCGCGATCACGGGCGGCGAGCACCTCGGCCATCCACTCGGGGGCATGCCGACCGCGGGCGACCTCGACCGACGACCCCACCAGGTTGCGCACCATGTACCTCAAGAACCCGCGTCCACGGACCTCGACGTACGCCTCGTCCCCCACCTCCACCAGCTCGATCGAGGTCACGGTACGGACCGGGGTCAGGGCCGTGCAGCCCGAGGCCCGGAAGCTCGTGAAGTCGTGGGTGCCGATCACGGACCCCAGAGCCAGGTCCATCGCCGCCAGGTCCAGCGCGAAGCCCGTCGTCCAGCACCGGTCCCGCCGCAGGGGAGACCGCACGCGGCCCGCCCGCAGGCGGTAGCGGTAGTGCTTGCCCCGGGCGTCGGCCAGGGCGTGGAAGTCGGGCGCCGCGACCTCGGCACGGACCACGGCGATGGCCGACGGCAGCAGGGCGTTGAGGCCGCGCTGGACCTGGTCCGCCGTGCGCGTGGCCCGGGCGCGGAAGCTCACCACCTGGCCCAGGGCGTGTACCCCGGCGTCGGTGCGTCCCGAGGCGATGACCGTGATGGCCTC
Organism: uncultured Enterobacterales bacterium; assembly: GCA_964501915.1. Taxonomy (GTDB): domain Bacteria; phylum Myxococcota_A; class UBA796; order UBA796; family CAJQPC01; genus CAYFPX01. Next base: position 14,313 of record CAZCVP010000082.1, on the reverse strand, counting down.
GCCGCCGAAGAGCTGCGCCAGCGCCTCCTCCAGCTCCTGCTGCAGCGTCCTCACGTCGGGCTGCCGCTGCCAGCCGCCGTAGCCGGTGCCGTCGTACTCCAGGACCAGGCGCCAGGTGGTCACAGCGACTCAGCGGTCGAGCTTCAGGCCCACCGACACCTGGCTGTGGTCGAAGTCGATGCCCTGGTCGTTGATCGCCGGCCCGGGCAGCAACCGGAACTGCTGGTAGCTCACCGTGAGGTAGGTGTCGCGCACCCCCCACCGGGCCAGGGCACCGTCGGCCCGATCGGGCTCCAGCGGGTCGAGCAGGAAGTCAAGGCCGATGTTCCAGTGCCAGCCGGGCTTGCCCCCGCCGATGCGCTCCGAAGCGAAGGGATCGGTGGTGCTGAACGACGTCGTCTCCCACCAGAGCAGGTAGTCGAAGCCGACCGAAGCGTAGGGCACCACCGGCTGACCGTCGAAGAGGTCGAGCCTCAAGGTGGCCGCGACCCCCACCGGCAGCATGCGCATGCGGGCGTCCTCGCCGCTCGAGGCCCGGCTGGTCTCGCCCACCAGCTCGCCCCGGTCCGACCGCACGTCCAGCAGCAGGTCGACCTCGAGGATCCGGTAGAACTGCCAGCCCCGCTCCAGGTGCAGCGCCCGGGTGCCCTCGACGCCGTAGACGTCGGTCAGGTCGTCGTCGGTGAACCAGGCACCAGCGAGGCGCAGCTCCACGTTGGTCGACTTCTTGTCCTCGGAATCGACGCCGAGGTCCAGCAGCGGCGGCAGCGCCAGGGCCGAGGGGCTCGCGCTGGCCGCCAGGCCGAGCAGCACCAGGCCGGCCCAGGGTCGCCGGCGGCCGAGTCCCAGCAGGGCCATGAAGGCCAGGGCGGCCGCCGCGGGGCCAGAGGACGAGGCACACGCCGTGAAGCCCCCGCTCTCCCCCGCCAGCCCGGCCGCGCCGGCGACGGGCTCGGGGATCACCTCGAAGACTGTGCTCATGGGTCCTTCCTGGCCGGAGTCGTCGACCGCGCGAACGGCCACATAATAGGGGGTGTGGTTCGTCAGCGGGGTCAGCTCAACCGTGACACGGCCGTCGTCACCCTCCGAGGCCTCCACCGGGGAGGTCAGCTCCCCCTCCGAGAACGCGGGGCCGCCCGTCGGGTAGTCCTCCCCGTCGAAGCTCGTGGTGGAGAACCACACCTCGTAGCGGGCGAGGTCCGTGTCGCCCAGGGCCTCGAAGTCGAGCGTGATGGACTGGTCCCCGAAGGCCAGGTCGCTCGAGGTGAGGTCGACCTGCCCAGGGGGGTCGTCCACCGACACGTCGACCGCGTCGTGGCCGTCGTCTACCAGCACCCACAGGCGGTTGTCGCCCTCGGCGAAGGTCTCGTCGACGGTGTAGGTGGCCGTGACGGTCTCGTCCGCGCTCGCCGAGCCGCTGTCCAGCGTGTCGCCGCTGCGGCTTCCGAGGCGCAGGGTCCAGCTCCCCGCGACGTCGGCGGAGAAGGTCACGGTGCCGGTGTCGCCCGAGGCCAGCACGTCGACGGTCGAGTCGCTGATCTCCACCCAGGGATCGTCGGTGAAGAGGTGCACCCGGCCATCCGCGGTGCCGCCGGCGAGCACGTCGTCGATGCTCGCCAGGTGGCGGACCCCGCCGGGGGCGTCGAGGGTGCTCACCACCTCGTCGGTCACCAGGCTGGAGGTGCTGCTGTAGGAGAACAGCAGGATCTCCTCGAGGCCATCGTCGCCGACCGCGAGGTAGGGGTCGTCCCCCTCGGGCTGGAGCCACACGGCGTGGGGCTCGTCGAGGCCGTTCTCGGCCGCGCCGAGGGAGGCCCCGATCTCGTTGCTGCCGACGGTGTACTTGCCCACCGTGCCGCCGCTGTCCGCGAGGAAGATCACCGAGGAGCCGTCGGTGGTGATGTCCACGTAGGTGCGATTGCTGCCGGTGGAGTCCGAAGTGGCGGCAGCACCCGAGGACCGGAGGACCTCGGTCACGTAGCGGTCGCCGTGGACCAGGAAGACCGCGCTGGAGGTGAGCCCGACGTCGGCGTAGCCGGACCGGGTGGGGGTCGCGAAGGGGTCGGTCACCTCGGAGGTCGCCGAGGGGTCGAAGGCGTGGAGCTCGGCACCGCTGCCGTCCTCGGCCTCGACCACGACCACCACCTCGTCGTCGGCCACCACGCCGAGCACCGCCTGCTCCGAGACCTCGACCTCGCCGTCGTCGTCCAGCGCCGGCGACCGGTCGGTCAGGGAGACGCGCTCGACCACGCCTTCGCCACAGCCCACGTAGAACACCACCTCGCCGGTCGACGCGTCCTCCCAGGTCGCCAGCCCCGCCGCTTCGCCGCCGTGGTCGGTGCACACGCTCACAGCCGTCACCTCCCAGGTCTGGCCGTCCAGCACGCGGACCTGCTGAGAGCCCTCCTCGAGCCACGCCAGCCACTCCTCGCCCTCGTGGGCCGCGATGCCTCCGATGGAGGTGCCCTCCTCCAGGGTGAGCGCCAGCCGATCGGGCAGGTCCTGGGCCCCGGCGACGGAGACCAGCAGCCAGATCACAGCCGCTCCCGGAGGACGTGCACGCCGAGGGAGACGGCGTTGGCGGCCACCAGGCGCAGCGGGTCGCAGCTCGCCCACAGGTGCAGGCCGGCCCCGCCCGGATCGTCGCGCAGGCGCCCGACGGCGACCCGTCCCTGGCCCACCCGCCTGCGGACGGCCAGCTCGCGGGGGTGCTCCACGAGCTGCAGGGTGCCGAGGGGGGCGAAGGCCTCGTGGGCGCCAGCAGCCGTGAGGCGGCCGTCGGTGACCACGTGCAGCGAGAGCGCCAGGCCGGCGAAGACCGGCACCAGGGTCGCCGTGACCGCGACCACCGCCCGGTCCAGGCCGAGCAGGGTGACGGTCTCCTCGGCCACGCGCCGCTCCATCCTGGACCAGCCGTCCTCGCCCACCGCTCCCCACACCGCCGGCAGGTCGAAGGCCAGGCCCTCCGGGAAGACCGTCCGGCGAGGCTCGCGGGAGTTGAAGAGGGCCACCACCTGGTCCGAGAGCTCCTCGGTGCCGGCCCGCCCCGCCAGGGTCGCCGGCAACGTCGCCGTGCCCCGGGCCCCGAGCACGCCGAAGCCGGCGTGGAGCGGTCCCAGCAGCGAGGTCATGGTGAGGGTCAGGGGGCCGGCGGCGTGGACCACGCCGACCTCGCGCAGGGCCTCGAGGTCCTCGGGGTTGGCGGTCAGGGCGACGGTGGGCACCCCCGGCTCGTCGTCCCAGGTGCCCGAGAGGTCGACGATGCGCACGCCCTCGTCGAGGGCCTCGTCGAGCACGCCGCGCTCGATGTCGCCGCGCGAGGCCACGAAGGCGAGGTCCGCCTGCTCCAGGTCCTCGCCCCCCAGCGCCCGCACGGTCCACTCGTCACCGCGGAACTCCACCTTGCGACCGATGCTCGCCCGCGAGGCGAGCGGCACGAAGCGGCCGATGTCCAGCGGTGACTGCTCCAGGACACGCACCAGTTCCTGGCCCACGGTCCCGGTGGCTCCGACGACGGCGATCTTGAGCGGCATGGACTTCCTGGAGGCGACCCGCGGGTCTAACCGACCGGTAGGCGGGCGTCGGCCTCGCGCAGGTAGCGCAGGCGGACGGTCCCCGGGGGTTGGGGCTGCCCGAGCAACCCGAGGCGGGCCACGGCGAGCGCCGGGCTGGCATCGGCCTGCTCGGCCACAGACCCCCCCGCGGCCTCCACGACCTCTCTAAACACGACGGCCCCCTCCCCCGTCGCCAGGAAGGGCACCTCGGCCAGCCCCACCGCCTCGGCGGGCGGCAGATCGGCCTCCGGGCCCTCGCGACACCCCTCGACCCAGAAGCCCGCGTAGGCCTTGCCCTTGCGCGCATCGAGCAGGGCCAGGACCCGGGGCTCGCCCTCGAGGTGTGCCGCACGGGCGGCGAGGGAAGACACCGCCACGACCTCGCAGCCGCGAGCGACGGCGATGCCCAGCGCCGCCGCCACACCCACCCGCAGCGAGGTGAACGCACCGGGGCCCGTCGACACCGCGACCCGGTCGAGGACCTCCACGCCGTCGAGCAGCTCGGCGAGGGCGGGCGCCAGGAGCTGGTCCGCGCCGCGCACGACCCGGGCGCTCCAGGTGCGGGGACCGCCGGGGGCCCCCACGAGCGCCGCTCCGATGACCGGTCCCGCGGTGTCGACGCCGAGGACCACGGAGGTCACCGAGGGGCCTCGATGCAGCGCGTGATGTCGAAGGCCAGCACCGCCAACATCAGGGCGATGAGGAAGAGCACCCCGATCTGCTGGGCCCGCTCCCGCATGGCGAGGGGCAGGGGCCGGCCGCGGATGGCCTCCAGCAGGTAGAAGAAGAACTGGCCGCCGTCGAGCACCGGCACCGGCAGGAAGTTGATGATGGCCAGGGACACCGAGAGCAGGCCCAGGCGCCGGGCCCACTCGAAGATCCCCTTCTCCGCGGCCTCGCCAGCGTCGCGGAAGATCTGGACCACGCCGCCGAGGGACTTGGATGGGTCGGCCTCGTTGGTCACCAGCTTGCCGACGTGCTCCAGCATGAACCCGGCGAGGTCCACCGTCTCGTTGACGGAGCGGTCGACCGCCTCGCCGAAGCCGTAGAAGCGCGGCACCCGGGGTCCGAACACCAGGGCGCCGCCGCGGGCGATGCCGAGCAGGACCCGGTCCTCGTAGACGCCCATCGTGTCCGTGACCCGTCCGACCCGCGGCACGATGCGGGTCTCGACCAGGCGCCCGTCGCGCACCACCGAGACTCCGAGGGCCTTGATCACCGCCTGATCGCCCTCCCCCTCCCGGGCGGCCGCGACGCGCTCCAGCACCTCGTACCAGGTCCCCAGGCCGGCCCCGTCGATCACGACGAGCCGATCCCCGGCGAGGATGCCCAGCTCCTCGGCGGCCGACCCCCTGGTCACCTCCTGGACCGCCATCGTCGCCGGGTAGAGGCCCCAGGGGTTGGCGAAGGGGTCGTCGAAGCCGACGTCCACGGCCCGCCAGCTCTCGCCGAGGGAGAGCGTGGCCGTCCGGACCGGGACCCACCAGCGGTCGCCGGGGCTCTTGTACTCGATCTCGACCGGCCCCGACGCCTGCGCCAGGGCGGCCTGGACCTCGAGCCAGGACTCCACCTCGGTCTCGCCGACCCGCTCGATGCGATCGAAGGTCTCCAGGCCGGCCCGCCCGGCCGGCGAGTCCGGGTCGTCGACCGCGACACGGGAGTCCGGCGTGGCGTAGGAGAGCCCCAGGCTCCCGGGCCGCACCTCGCCCCCGGCGTAGCCGCCGGGCACCGTGAGGGTGGCACCGATGAACCGTCCGCCACGCTCCACCTCGACCTCGATGACGCGCCCGGTGGCGTAGGGTGCCAGGACCTCGTGCAGCTCGGTCCACCAGGTCACCTCCTCGCCGCCGACGGTGACGAGGCGATCCCCGGCCGCCAGGCCCGCCTGCTGGGCCACCGAGGCGTAGTCGACGCCGCCGATGACCGCCGCCGGCTGGGGCTCTCCCCCCATGTAGAGGGCCGAGAAGACCACCACCGGCAGGACCAGGTTCGCGGCCGGACCGGCGGCGACGATGATCAGGCGCTGCCAGACCGGCTTGTTGAGGAAGGCGGTCTCGCTCTGCGGGTCGTCGAGGCCCTCGCCGCCGTCCATGAAGGGGTCCGCGCCCTCCATCATCACGTAGCCGCCGAGGGGCAGGAGGCTCACGCGGTAGTCGGTGCCCTTGTGGTGGAAGCCCCAGATGCGCCGCCCGAAGCCCAGGGAGAACACCTTGACGCCCACCCCGAACACCCGGGCGAAGACGAAGTGCCCGAACTCGTGGATGAACACCAGGATGCCGATCATGGCGACGGCAGCGACGACCATCATCAGCACGGGTGCACACCTCCGGAAACGGGACCCAGGCTACCCCGGCAACAGAGCCCCTGCGAGGGGCGACAGCTTCCACGCATCGTCACGACCCCAGGGCGATCAGGGCGTAGAGCAGCACCGGCGAGGTGAAGATCAGCGAGTCCACGCGGTCCAGGATGCCGCCGTGACCCGGCATGATGCGCCCGGAGTCCTTGACGCCGAAGGTCCGCTTGATCATCGACTCGCTGAGATCGCCGACGATGCCCGCGGCATCGAGCACCACCGCCAGCACGACACAGGTGACCAGGCCGGCGTGGGGCAGGCCGATCTCGCGCACGACGAGGCCGCCGAGCACGGCGGTGAAGGCGCCGCCGATCGCCCCCTCCCAGGTCTTGTTGGGGGAGATCTTCTCGTAGAGCTTGTGCTTTCCGAGGGCCCGGCCGGCGAAGTAGGCTCCGGAGTCGCCGAGCCAGGTCACCGCGAGCATGAAGAAGATCCAGGCCAGGCCGTGGTCCAGGCGCCTGACCAGCGGCAGGGCGACCAGCAGCCCCGGGACCCAGGCGACACCGAGCAACACCAGGGCCGCCTCGCGGGCCGCGTCCTCGACGGCGCCCTTGCGGAAGAGCACCACCAACAGGGTCCACAGCACGCCCAGGGACAGGATCGGCGCGACGACGCCGGGCGGTCCGTAGAGCACGCCGCCATAGAGCGCGAAGCCCGGAACGGCCATGCGCCAGAACCCCCACAGGGTCGGGCGCTCCCGGAAGGCCATCGCCGAGAACTCCCACAGGCCAACCCCGACGACCAGGGCCACGATGCCTTCGACGGCCCACGTGCCCCCCCAGATCAGGGCCGGGAGCACGATGGCCAGGCCGATCAGCCCGGCGGCGATGCGAACGAACATCTTCAGCGGCCCCCGTTGACCTGCTCGGAGGTCCGACCATAGCGCCGCTCCCGCAGACCGAAGGCGGCGAAGGCCCGCTCCAGGTCGGGGCGGCGGAACTCGGGCCAGTGCACGTCGGTCACATAGAGCTCGGCATAGGCGAGCTGCCAGAGCAGGAAATTGGAGATGCGCTGCTCGCCGCTGGTGCGGATGAGCAGGTCGGGGTCCGGCAGGTCGGGACAGTAGAGGCCCTGGGAGATGGTCTCCGGCTCGATGGCGTCGGGGCTCAGCTCCCCCGCCGCCACCCGGCGGGCGATGCCGCGCATGGCGTCGGTGAGCTCCAGGCGGCTGCCGTAGGAGAGCGCCAGGACCATGTCCATCCGGGCCCCCGGCTGGTCCGTGGCCTCGATGAGCTCGAACAGCGGCTCGCGCACGAAGTCGGGCAGCCGGTCGAGCTGTCCCATGGCGCGGAAGCGGATCTGGTTGTCCAACAGCTCCGAGCGCTCGTTGAGCACGTAGGACTGGAGCAGGGCCATCAGGGTGCTGACCTCCTCGGGCGGTCGGCTCCAGTTCTCGGTGGAGAAGCTGTACAGGGTGAGGGCCTCGACACCCAGCGACCGGCAGGCCTTGGCGACGGCCCGCACGCTCTCCGCACCGACCTCGTGGCCACGGGCCCGGGGCAGCCCCCGGGCGTTCGCCCAGCGGCCGTTGCCGTCCATGATGATGGCCACGTGGCGTGGCACCACGAGCTGGGGGTCAGTCAAGCCAGTCGCCTCGATCATGGTCACCTGGAGGTTCAGACCTCCAGGATCTCCTTCTCCTTGGCCTGGATGATCTCGTCGATGGTCCGCGTGTTCTTGTCGGTGGCGTCCTGCACCTTGTCAAGCAGGCCCTTGAGCTCGTCCTGGGAGATGTCCTTGTCGGCCTCGAGGCTGGTGAAGAGCTCCCGGTAGTCCTTGCGCACACCGCGCGTGCGCACCTTGAACTCCTCACCGTAGCGCCGCACGAGCTTGACCAGCTCCTGGCGCCGCTCGCCGGTCAGCGGCGGGATGGGGACGCGGATGAGCTGTCCGTCACTGCCGGGGTTCAGCCCCATGGCGGCGCTGGCGATGGCACGCTCGATGTCGGAGATGGTCGACTTGTCCCAGGGGGTGACGACCAGCAGGCGGGCGTCGGGCGCGGCGATGGTGGCGAGCTGCTTGAGCGGCATCTCGGCGCCGTACGAGGTCACGTTGACCTTCAGGCTGTCCAGGAGCTGCGGCGACGCGCGACCGGTGCGCACGGTGGCGAGCTGGTTCTTCAGCGCGTCCGCGGTGGACTTCATGTCATTGGCCAGCTCGGCCAGGTATTCGCTGGTCATGGCTCCTCCAGGTGGTCAGCTACTGCCCTTGCTCAAGCCGCGGATCTTCTCGATCCAGCTCTCGATGGTGGCCCCCGAGAGGCCCGAAGCCTCCTCTACCCGCTTCAGGTCCCCGTCGTCGCCGCGGAGGTCACCGAGCTCCTCCGGTGTCTGCACGCCGGCGAAGCGCAGCCGCTCCTGCTGGTCCCGGGACAGGCCCAGGAGCTCGCCGAAGCCACCGCTCTCGTCGCCGTTGTCGATGCGGGTCCCGATGGCCTCGCCCTGGACCAGGCGGAGCACGTTGCCGGGGGTGGTGAGGTCGAAGACCACGATCGGCACCCCGCTGTCCTTGCACAGCGCCATCGCGGTGGCGTCCATCACGCGCAGCTCCTGCTGGAGCGCGTCGAGGAAGGTGAGGCGCTCGAAGCGGCGGGCGTCGGGGTTGACGACCGGGTCGCTGTCGTAGACCCCGTCGACCTTGGTGCCCTTCAGGAGCACGTCGGCGTGGATCTCGGCCGCCCGCAGCGCGGCGCCGGAGTCGGTCGAGAAGAAGGGGTTGCCGGTGCCCGCAGCGAAGATGACGACTCGCTTCTTCTCCAGGTGGCGGATGGCCCGCCGCCGGATGTAGGGCTCGGCGATCTTGTCCATGGCGATCGCGGTCTGCACCCGGGTGTGGACGCCGCGACGCTCCAGGGCGTCCTGGAGGGCGAGGGCGTTGATGACCGTGGCCAGCATGCCCATGTAGTCCGCGTGCGCCCGGTTCATGCCCCGCGAAGCACCAGCGACGCCGCGAAAGATGTTGCCCCCGCCGATCACCAGGGCGACCTCGATCCCGAGATCGCGGACCGCCCGGACCTCCTCGGCGAACCGCGCGATCGCGGCTCCCTCGATGCCGTAGCCCTGCTCTCCAGCGAGCATCTCCCCGGAGAGCTTCAGCAGGATGCGGTGGTAGCGATGTGCCATGAAGCCCCGGTAACCGATGAGGTCAGCCGGGAGGTTTCAACTGGTCAGCTTCGCGACCTCGGCGGCCAGATCGTCTTCCTTCCTGGCCAGGCCCTCGCCGAGCACGTAGCGAGCGAAGCGCCGGACCTGGATGTTCTCGCCGATGGTGGCGACGGACGCCGTGAGCAGCTCGCCGACGGTCTTGTCGTCGTCCTTGACGAACTTCTGGTCGAGCAGGCAGACCTCCTCGTACCACTTGTTCATGCGGCCGGTGACGATCCGCTCGGCGATGTGCTCCGGCTTGCCCTCTTCGACGACCCGGGCGATCTGGATCCGCTTCTCGCTCTCGAAGTCAGCCTCCGAGACCTCGTCCCGGCTGACGAACTCCGGCGCGGACGCCGCGATGTGCATCGCGATGTCGTCGCACAGCGTCTTGAAGCTGTCGGTGCGGGCGACGAAGTCGGTCTCGCAGTTGATCTCCAGGAGCACGCCGATCTTGCCGCCGGCGTGGATGTAGGAGTGCACGAGGCCGTCGGAGGCAGCACGGCTCGACTTCTTGGCCGCCTTGGTGATGCCCTTGGTGCGCAGCCACTCGATGGCCTGTTCGATGTTGCCGCCGTTCTCGGCGAGGGCCTTCTTGCAGTCGAGCATGCCGGCGCCGGTGCGGCCGCGGAGATCCTTGATCTGGGAGACGGAAGCCATGATCGGGTCCTCTCGGCGGGTCCCCGAAAGGGATCCCGCCCTCTGTGTCAGTGGGTAGGGGGCTGTGGACCGGGCGCTGCCTCAGTCCTCGGTGGTCTCTTCCTCGACCGGCTCGGGGGGGGGAGCGGCGGAAGCGTCCGGAGTGGTCTCGGGGGTGTGGGTCCGCACCACGACGTCGAGGTCGCCGGTGTCGGTGGCGGCCACGGAGGCGGGGGACTCCCGGCGGCTGGCCTGGGAGCCCTCGATGGCGGCATCGGCGATGGCGGCCGTGAAGAGCCGGATCGACTTGATGGCGTCGTCGTTGCCGGGAATGACGTAGTCGATGCCCGACGGGTCACAGTTGGTGTCACAGAGGGCCACCACCGGGATCTTCAGCTTGTTGGCCTCCCGGATCGCGATGTACTCCTTGCGGGGGTCGATCACGAAGAGGGCGCCGGGCCGGGCCTTGAGGTGCTTGATGCCGCCGAGGGACTTGTCCATCTTGGCGATCTCGCGGGTGAGCTGCAGGGCCTCCTTCTTGGTGAGGATGCTGAAGCGACCCTCGGCCTCGGCCTTCTCGAGCGCGACGAGGCGGTCGATGGAGCGCTTGACCGTCTGGAAGTTGGTCATCGTGCCGCCCAGCCAGCGGTTGTTCACGAAGAACATGTTGGCGCGCTGGGCCTCTTCGCGGACGATGCCCTGGGCGGCCTTCTTGGTGCCGACGAAGAGCACCGGGGAGCCCTGGGACACGACACCCGTGACGAACCGGCTGGCCTCCATGAGGCAGCGGGCGGTCTTCTGCAGGTCGATGATGTGGATCCCGTTCTTGGAGCCGTAGATGTAGGTCTTCATCTTGGGGTTCCAGCGACGGGTCTGGTGACCGAAGTGGACACCGGCTTCGAGCAGCTCGCGCAGCGAGACGTTGGACATCGATTTCTCCAGCACGGCGGCCCCGCTTCGCGGGTGCTGCGCCGATTCGGGTTGGACCTCCACCGGCGGCCCCACCCGACCTGGAGTCCTTGGACTCGAGGCCACCCTGGGAGGGATCCGGGATCCGGTGTGCGTATTGACCACCGGGGGACCCCGGTGGCGGCGGGCGACTAACCGAGGGGGAACGATCTGTCAGCCACGGGCGTCAAGCTCCGGGCTGCTCACCTCCGCTGTCGCCCTCCGGGCCCTCGGCGCCGTCGGCGAGACCACCGGCGGGGGCCGCGTCGACGCTGCCGTTGTTGGCGGCTGCCGCGTCGGCCTCGGCCTTCATCTGCGCGAGCTTCTCCTCGGCCTCGGCCTTGGCCTTGGCCAGGGCCACGTCCTGGGCCTCCAGCACCTTGTCGACCTCGGCCTTGAGCGCCATCGGCAGGGCGACCTTCTGGCAGCACTTCTTGAACTTCTGGCCGGAGCCGCAGGGACAGGGGTCGTTGCGTCGGAGGTGCCGCACCAGGCCGAAGGCGTGGGCCTGGGGCCCCTTGGGGGGCCGCTTGGCCGGCGCGGGCTGTGCCGGCGCCGACGGCAGCGCGTCGGGCTGGCGCGGCAGGGACATGTTGCCCGCCGACAGCCGGCGCGCACTGCGCTTGGTGCCGATGCCGACCGCGTCCAGCTCCTCGGCGGTGATGGTGCGCAGCCGCTGGAAGACCCGCTCGTCGCGGAGGGCGTTCATCAACATGAACATGTTGAAGCCGTCCTTCTTGTACTCCAGCAGCGGGTTGCGCTGGCCGTAGCCGCGCAGGGAGACGCCCTGGCGCAGGCGGTCCATCGCCAGCAGGTGGTCCTTCCAGAGGCTGTCGGTGAACTGGAGCACGAGGTCGCGCTCGACGCGTCGGCAGGTCTCCTCGCCGAGCTCCTCCTCCTTGGCCTCGTAGGTGACCATCGCCCCTTCGATGATGCGGTCCCGCAGCTCGGACCAGGCGAAGTCGCGCAGCTCGGCGTCGTCCTCCTCCCACGTCAGCTCGAAGATGCGCTCCAGCCGCTCCCGCAGGCCCTTGATGTCCCAGTCCTCGGGGTGGATGGTCTCGCCAGCGCAGTCGTCGAGCATGTCGTCGGCGACGCCTTCGACGGACTCGATCATCATCTCGCGGATCGACTCGCCGCTCAGGGCCTTGCGCCGGAGGTCGTAGACGTACTGGCGCTGCTGGTTGAGCACGTCGTCGTACTCCAGCAGGTTCTTGCGCACGTTGAAGTGGTGGCCCTCGACCTTCTTCTGGGCGTTCTCGATCGACCGGGTGATCCAGCGGTGAGAGATCGGCTCGTCGTCCTCGATGTTCCACTTCTCCATGAAGGCGAGGATCTTGTCCGAGCCGAAGATGCGCAGCAGGTCATCTTCCAGGGACATGTAGAACTTGGAGCTGCCCGGCTCACCCTGGCGCCCGGAGCGCCCGCGGAGCTGGTTGTCGATGCGGCGGGACTCGTGGCGCTCGGTGCCGATGACCCGCAGGCCGCCGGCGGCCATGACCTTCACCTTCTCGGCGTCGGTCTCGACGCGGAGCGTGTTGGCCCTGGCCTCCCAGCCGGCGAGATCCTCGTTCGGATCCACGAGGTCCTTGGCCAGCTCATCGGGGTTGCCACCGAGCTTGATGTCGGTCCCGCGGCCCGCCATGTTGGTGGAGATGGTGACCCGGCCGAGGCGCCCGGCCTGGGCCACGATGTGGGCCTCTCGGGCGTGGTTCTTGGCGTTGAGGATCTCGAAGGGGATCTTCTCGCGCTCGAGCATGCGAGCGACGATCTCGGACTTCTCGACCGAGGTGGTGCCCAGGAGCACCGGCTGGCCACGCTCGTGGCAGTCCTGGATGTCCTCGATGACGGCCCGGAACTTCTCCTCCTGGTAGCGGTAGACGATGTCGTGCTCGTCGTCGCGCTCCAGCGGCACGTTGGTGGGAATGACCACCGTGTCGACGTCGTAGATCTTGGCGAACTCGGCGGCCTCGGTCTCGGCTGTGCCCGTCATGCCCGCCAGCTTGTCGTACATGCGGAAGTAGTTCTGGAAGGTGATGGTGGCGTAGGTCTGGGACTCCGCCTCGACCGTCAGCTTCTCCTTGGCCTCGATGGCCTGGTGCAGCCCGTCGGACCACCGGCGTCCGACCATCAGGCGGCCCGTGTGCTCGTCGACGATGACGACCTTGCCCTCCTTGACGACGTAGTCCCGGTCCCGCTTGAAGATGGTGTGGGCTCTGAGCGCCTGGTTGACGTGGTGGAGGATCTCCATGTTGTGGGTGTCGTAGAGGTTGTCGACACCGAGCTTGTTCTCGACCTTGTCCACGCCGGCGTCGGTCAGGTGGACCTGCTTGGACTTCTCGTCGAGGTTGTAGTCCAGCTCGTTCTGGAGCAACGGCACCACGGCGTCGATGAGGTAGTAGCGGTCGATCGGGAAGTTCGTCGGACCGGAGATGATCAGCGGGGTCCGCGCCTCGTCGATGAGGATCGAGTCGACCTCGTCGATGATCACGAAGTTGTGGCCCCGCTGGACGTACTCCTCGATCCGGTACTTCATGTTGTCGCGCAGGTAGTCGAAGCCGAACTCGTTGTTCGTGCCGTAGGTGACGCCACACTGGTACGCCGCACGCTTGATGCGGGAGGACTCGGCGGTGTGGGAGTCCTTGGACAGGACCTTGCCCACGGTCAGGCCCATCATGTTGTAGACGGGTCGCATCCAGTCGGCGTCGCGATCGGCCAGGTAGTCGTTGACCGTGACGACGTGCACGCCCTTGCCGGGCAGGCCGTTCAGGGTCACCGGCAGGGTGGCCACGAGGGTCTTGCCCTCACCGGTCTTCATCTCGGTGATGGTGCCCTCGTGCATGAAGACACCGCCGATGATCTGGACGTCGAAGGGGCGCATGCCGAGGGTCCGCACGCTGGCCTCGCGCACACCGGCGAAGACCTCGACGAGCAGGTCGTCGAGGCTGGCACCGTTCTCGATCTTCTGCTTCCACACCGGGGCGAGGGCCCGCAGCTCGTCGTCGCTCAGCGCCTGCATCTGGGGCTCGAGGGCGCCGACGGCGTTGACGATGGGCTGGACCTTCTTGACGGCGCGCTCGGTGCTCGTGCCGAAGACCTTCTTGAGGGCGGAATCGATGGGGCCGAACATGGGGGCTCCTGGGGGACCGGGAAGAGGTGCGCACACGGCACCTGGCGGTCAAGGAACAGGTGAAGCCAAGCCCTCTATCCCGCGAGGGTGATCAGGTGGGGTCATGTAATTCGCCTTTCGCCTTTTTCTGAGTCCTGTCGCCCTACCCTGGAGGTCGGCGTGGCCGGCGACATCGACACAAACGCCGAGGAGGCACCGCCGGGCGCGGTGACCCAGAGCCGGCGGGCCGAGCCACCGGCAGACAGCGTTCAAGACGCATCAGCGCCTGACCGGGCAAACGGCGGAGGTGAAGCGAATGCTGGCCTCCTTCCTCGGACAGGAGGACCGGCCCGCTACGCCGAGACCGATCAACCGGTGTCGTCGTCCGGGCTCCCCCATCGGCGCCCGCCCCCCGCTGTCCTCCCGGGGGGGACGAGAACGAGGGCGAGGGCGAGGACGAGGGCGAGGACGAGGGCGAGGGCGAGGGCGAGCACGGGTGTGGATCCCGGACGGAGCCGGCCAGGCGGCCCGGTGGGAGATCCTCGACCCCAAGGACGAGCCTGGTCC
>CAZCVP010000081.1:0-30138 GCA_964501915.1 uncultured Enterobacterales bacterium | reverse complement strand
GGTACGACGGCGTGGACAGCGACTGTGCGGGCGACGACGACTGGGACGCGGACGGAGACGGGGAGCGAGCCGAGCCGGAGGGTGAGGACTGCGACGACGGGCACCCCCACGTCTACCCGGGGGCGCCGGAGTGGTGCGACCCGCTGGACCACGACTGCGACGGGGAGACCCTGGAGCCGGGGCTCTGCGGTGAGGTGCAGGACCTGGTGGCGATGTATGACCGGTCGATCGTGGCGGACCCGGCCGAGGGCTACCCCTTTGGAGGCCTGCTCGTCGGGGACCTGGACCGTGACGGTGCGGAGGACCTGGTGGCCGGCTGCTCGCTCTGCCCCGCCGAGGATGGGAAGGCGACCAGAAGGCAGGTGGACCTCTTCCGCGCAGGTGCCGTCGGCCATCGGACGCTGCGAGAGGAGGCGGCCTGGAAGAGCCTCGAGTTCGACAGCCGGGGACTGGTCATCGCTGACGCTGCCGCGGGGCTGCCGGACTGGAACGGAGACGGCACTCCCGATCTCGCCGTGGGTGAGCCCAGCATCGGCTATGGCTACGAGGGCGGGGCCTACCTCGTGCTGACCCCACCAGGCGCTTGGCCGGATGACGCGGAGTTCGCCGAGGTGGACCACGTCGCGTGGCCTCACTACGACGCGGGTGGGTTCGGTGGCGCCCTGACCGCCGGGGACTTCGACGGAGACGGCCTGTCGGACCTGGTGGTGGCCCAGCCGAACACGAGCTGGGAGGGGTACTATGTCGTCGATGCGGGCGTCTACCTGATGTGGGGAAGTCCCGAGGTCCAGGGCAGCCAGGACTACCGCGACGAGCCCTTCGTGCTGGGGCGTCATGCCTACAAGTTCGGCTGGTCCTCCCGCATCCACGCCCTCGGAGACCTGGATGGAGACGGCATGCAGGAGCTGGGTGTCGGAGACGGCTCGGATGCTGGGCTGGACATCCTCTCTGGCACCGATCTGCCGCTGTCCGGCACCGTGGAAGCGACGGACATCACCTACCAGCACTGGGACCCCGTCTCCTACGGGGAGTGCCTGTGGGACGCCGGCGACCTCGATGGAGACGGTCTCGACGACTTCATCGTCGCGGACGGTGCCATCGACGGCGGCCTGTTCGCCATCACCTCCTGCCAGGACCCGAATGAACCGTGCGATGCCCCGGTCGAGAGCGCCCACTACTTCCTCCTGGATGGTGACTCCCAGCACCTCAGCTACGACTGCTTTCGCTTGGGGGAGCCGTTCTCCGTGGAGGAAGACCTGATCTTCCAATTCGAGGACGACACAGGGGAACACCTCAAGGTCGTCCCCGTCCAGTCGCTGATGGCCGGGCCCGCTCAGCCGTTCCCGACCGGGTTGAGGTTGGAGTCCTCCTCCCCCCGCGACCTCAGCGTCCACTCCCTCCGCTCCACCGGCGACTGGGACGGCGACGGCCACGACGAGATGGTCCTCTACTTCCACCCCCCCGAAGACCCGGACCTGGTCGGGCTGGCGATCCTCCCGGGCTGGGAGATCCCCTGGGACGAGCCGGAGTGGTGGTAGTTTTCGGGGGGAGCGCGCTTCGTTAAGGGCGCCGCAGATGCCCGCGCTCGTCCGCCACCACACCACCCAGCCCAGCCCGGACATGGTCCGGCGCAACGACCGGTGGGCGAAGATCCTGGTTCCTCCGACGCGGACGTGGCTGGGGGTCCGGTACCAGCAGCTCAGCGTGGAGGGGCGCGTCAACGTGCCGATGGAGGAGCCCTGCCTCATCCTGGCCAACCACGTGGCGCTGACCGATCCGCTGTCGGTGCTCCTGACCGCGCCCCGCTACGCGCAGTTCATGGCCACCCAGAGCCTCTTCAACGGGGGACTGGGGCGCATCCTGGCGTGGTGGGGGGTGGTGCCCAAGAAGAAGTTCACCGTGGACGCCAAGGCCGTCCGGCTGCTGAAGGGCTGGACCGACTCCGGCAGCCCCGTGGCCCTGTTCCCCGAGGGTCAGCGGACCTGGGACGGCCACCCGCTGCCACTGCTGGACGGCATCGAGAAGCTGGTCCGCCTGCTGGGAGCCCCGGTCGTCACCGCCCGCATCTACAACGCCGACCGGGTGTGGCCGCGCTGGGCGCCCAGGCCCCGACGGGGGCGGGTGCACGTGATCTTCGATCCGCCGCGCACCTTCGAGCGTCGCGAGGACCCCCGGGTCGTGCGGGAGTACATCCAGGAACGGATCCGCGTCGACCCGACGGACTGTCCCCGCTTTCCCGTGCGCGGCGACAACCTGGCGGTGGGGCTCTCCAACGTGCTCTTCGCCTGCCCCTCCTGCCACGCCGTCGAGGCCCTCCGGGAGAAGGGGGACCGCCTCGGCTGCCAGTCCTGCGGCGGCACCTGGGAGGTCGACACGGCCAACCGCCTCCGCCCGGAAGGCAGCGGCGAGGTGATGTCGATCGCCGATGCCTACCGCGCCGTGCGCACGGTCTTCGCCGAGCGCGACTGGGTCGCCGACCTGAGCCGCTTCGAAGCCGACGGCGTGGTGCTCGAGAGCGAGCCGGTCCAGCTCCACGACGTCACCGACGACTCGCCGGTCCCCGTCGGGACCGGCAGGCTCCGCCTCACACCCCAGGAGGTCCGTCTCGTCGGCGACACGGAGTGGGCGATGCCGCTGGAGGCGGTCCGCTCGGTCTCGGCCGAGCAGCGGGACCGGCTCTACCTGTTCACGAAGGACCGGTGCTTCGAGCCGATCATGACCGACGAGTCCGTCGTGAAGTGGGAGCACGTCTCGGAGCACTGGCGCCGCAAGGTCCACGCCGAGCAGGCCGTCCATTGAAGGTGCTCCTGACCGGAGCCTCCGGAATGATGGGCTCCAACCTGGCCCACGGCCTCGTCGCGGCCGACCACGAGCTGCGCTGCCTGGTCCAGGCCTCGGATCCAGCACCGCTGCTCCAGGGGCTCGCGGCGGAGCGGGTCCATGGGGACCTGCTGGACCCGGCCAGCCTCGGACCCGCCCTGGAGGGGATCGAAGCCGTGGTCCACACAGCGGGCGTGGTGACCTACTGGAACCGCAAGGCCTCGCTGATGTGGCGGGTCAACGTCGAAGGCACGCGCTCGCTCCTGGACGCCGCCGCCCGAGCGGGGGTGCAGCGGCTCGTCCACACCAGCTCGATCGCAGCCCTGGGCTTCGTGGAGGGCGACGGCCTCGGTGACGAGGAGACCCCCTACAACTGGACCGGCCTGGGCGTGTCCTACTGCGACGCCAAGCGGCGCTCCGAGGACCTCGTGCTGGCCGAAGGGCGCCTGGAGACGGTCGCCGTGAACCCGGGCATCGTGTTCGGAGAACGCGATCTGCAGGTCAGCGCCTCGCGCATGCTGGTCCAGGTCGCCCGTGGCGGGCCAGCGGTGGCGCCCCCGGGGCACACGACCGTCTGCACGGCCCGGGACATGGTGGCCGGCCACCTCGCCGCCCTGGAGCGAGGGCGCGACGGCGAGCGCTACGTGCTCGGCGGCCACACCCTCTCCTTCCTGGAGCTCTTCGAGCGCATCGCGGCCGTGATCGGGGGTCGAGCGCCCCAGCGGATCGCCTCGCCGAGGCTGCTGCGGGGCCTGGGCTATGTCCAGGAGCTGGGTGGCCTGATGACGGGCCGAGAGCCCCGCTTCACCCGCCAGCTCGCTGTCCTCGTGAGCCGAAACCGCCAGTACAGCTCGGCAAAGGCCACCCGCGAGCTGGACTTCCGCCCGTCGGAACTCGAGGCCTGTGTCGAGCGGACCTGGGCCTGGCTCGAGGACCGCGATCTCGTCTGAGTGGGGGGGAAAACACGGCTCTCACCTCCGACCCCGTTCGATCCGATGGACCGGGTGTCCCACACCGTCACCCGCCCCAGGGGAGAGGACCATGGCCGACGCTCCGGACACCCTGCACGACGACCCCCGGCTCACGGCCCTCTGGGACGAGCTCAAGTTCTACCGGGGCAAGGCCTACCACCTCGATCGGGTGGTGTCCGACCTGCGCTGCCTGCTGCACTCGGGCAAGGGCTTCAGCGAGCTGATGTCGATCCCGGAGCTGCTCGATGCCTTCATGAGCGTCTGCCGCGAGAACTACGGCGTGGACTCGGCGGCCGTGCTGCTCCGCGACGACCTCGATCCAGAGGTCGAGACCTACCGGGTCCGCGGCTACCAGCACCTGCCCGACACCTTCCAGGCCCAGGACGGCGTCGCCGAAGAGCTCTACATGTTCCGCTTCCCGCGGAACCGTGGACTGCTGTGGCAGCTCATCCAGCAGGGGGAGGTGTTCAGCGTGCTCACCATGCAGGGCATGCCACGCTTCCGCACCGCCTGGAACAAGTGGCACCTCGGCGTGCTCCAGTCCTGCACCTGGGTCCCCCTCAAGAAGGGCAAGGACGTGGTGGGCATCCTGGTGCTGGGCCGCAACGAGCGCGGCGAGATGATCGCCGAGGACGACTACGGCTTCCTGAGCGAGATCGCCGCGGTCGCGGCGACCAACATCCTCTCCACCATGCAGTACGAGAAGGTGGAACAGGTCCTGCGCAACATGCAGGTGCTCTACGACATCAACCAGCAGCTCGCCAACGTCAACGACTTCAAGAAGCTCACCATCGACACCCTGGCCACCGCGGTGGACGCCATGTCGGCGCAGAAGGCCAACCTGATGCTCTGGCAGCCGGAGACGGAGCAGCTCGAGCTCAAGGTGGTGTGGGGCAACATCCCGGCCGCCGTGAGGGACGAGATCAACGCCGGCCGGCGTCGGACCCGGACCTTCAGCCTCGGAGAGGGCGTGGCCGGGCTGGCGGCCAAGCGGCAGAAGCCCGTGCGCATCAACCACCGGTCCAAGATCAAGCAGGTCGGCAACCAGGTCGTGCACTGCATCCTCGCCGTCCCTCTGGTCCACGGCGGCGAGGTGGTCGGCGTGATGAACATGACCAACAAGGTCATGGTCGACGAAGACGGCGAGTCGGTGCTCGACCCGCTCGGGCGCTTCAGCCGCGAGGACGAGGAGATGGCGAAGCTGCTGGCTCGCCAGGCAGCCTACAACCTCCAGCGAGCCCGGCTCTACGACGACTCGATCACCGACCGCCTGACCGGCCTCAAGAACAAGCGGCACTTCGAGGACACCCTCGACACCCTGGTCCAGGGGGCCGAGGCCTCGGGCAAGCCCTTCTGCCTCGCCGTCAGCGACATCGACCACTTCAAGCGCTTCAACGACACCTATGGCCACAAGGCCGGGGACTTCGTGCTGGCCGAGACGGCCCAGATGATGGACCACGCGACCCGCGCCGGCAGCCGGGACCGGGCCTTCCGCTACGGCGGTGAGGAGTTCGTCATGCTGCTGCCCGACACCCGGATCGACGAGGCCGCCAAGGTCATGGAGGGCTACCGCAAGGCGATCGAGGCCGCGGAGTTCGACTACGAGGGCCAGATCCTCAAGGTGACGATCTCCATCGGCGTCTGCGAGTTCCCGACCAGCGCCGACTCCAAGAAGGCGGTCTTCGAGCGGGCCGACGAAGCGCTCTATGCCTCCAAGGAGAACGGCCGGAACCGCGTGAGCTGCCACGTCGCTGGCAGCGCCGTTCGATTCACCGAACAGGAGGACGAGGCGGCCTGATGGTGTAGCCTCGTCCGATGGCATCTCCATTGGACCCCTTGGACGCCGAGGGTCTGGGCAGCGGCACCACCGCGCTCGAAGGCGTCACCCTGTTCCGGTCCCTGTCCCCGATGACCCGCGCGGTCGTCGAGAAACAGCTCCAGCGGAAGGTGCTGGCGCCCAGCGAGGTGATGTTCCACCGGGGAGAGCCCGGGGACTCGATGTTCGTCATCGTGTCCGGCCGCGTCCTGGTCTACACCACCGACGACAACCTCGGCCTCACCTACGAGCTGGCCCAGCTCGGCCCGAAGGACGCCTTCGGCGAGATGGCGCTCTTGTCGGGTCGACCGCGCTCGGCCAGCATCCGAGCCGTGGTCGAGACCGAGGTGCTCGTCCTCCCGCGGGAGCGCTTCTTCCAGCTCTGCCGGGCGTCCCCCGACGTGGGCCTGGCGATCGCACAGGAGATCGCCGCCCGCCTCGAGGCCGTCAGCAACGAGAACCGCATCGACTTCGTGACCTTGAAGGACCAGCCGTTCAACGAGGAGCTGCTGGACCTCGTGCCGCTGCCGCTGGTGCGACGTCACAAGATGGTGCCCATCACCATGGAGCAGGGCGTGGTGACCCTGGCCACCCCCTACCCCTACAACCGGCTGGCCATCGACGACCTGAAGCGGGTGCTGCGGCACGGCCAGATCCGCCTGGTGGCCTGCTCCGAGGCCGACTTCAACACCTACATGGCGGCCAACCTGAAGCGGGCAGCGAGCTCGGCCGCCGAGCGCACGGCCAGCCGCAGCCGCTACGCCGACGCCCACAAGCGCCTGAAGTACCTCGCAGCCACGGGCCAGGGACGGGACGACGAGGGCAAGCTGCGCCAGGCGGCCTCCGGCGCCGACGTCGCCAACCTCCTGTCCTCGATCCTGCTGGAGGGCATCGACCGGGAGGCCTCGGACATCTACATCGAGCCGGAGCGCAAGGGCGTGATGGTGCGGTACCGCATCGAGGGCGGCCTGGTCCACCGCGACGGCATCATCCCCACCCAGCTCCACCTGCCCCTGCTCTCCCGCATCAAGGTGCTGGCGTCGCTGGACATCACCGAGCGCCGCCTGCCCCAGGACGGCCGCATCGCGATGGAGCTGCAGGGGAACAAGGCCTACGACCTGCGCCTCGCGACGGTGAACACCAAGTACGGGGAGAAGGTCACCTTCCGCGTGCTCGACAGCGCCAGGCTGCACGACAACCTGGGCTCGATCATCCACGCCTCGCGGGTGGCGAACGTGGTGCGGAACCTGATGTTCAGCCCCTCCGGGCTGGTCCTGGTGACCGGGCCGACGGGCTCGGGCAAGACCACCACGCTCTACGCGGCGCTCCTGGAGCGCATCACTCCCGAGCTCTCCATCTGCACCGCCGAGGATCCCATCGAGTACGACATCCCCGGCATCACGCAGGCCCAGATCAACGAGAACATCGGCCTGGGCTTCCCCGAGGTGATGCGGACCTTCATGCGCCAGGCGCCCGACATCATCCTGGTCGGCGAGACCCGCGACGCGGCCACGGCCCGCCTCGCAGGCAACGCCGCCCTGACCGGTCACCTCGTGCTGAGCTCCTTCCACACCAAGGACGCCATCTCGGCGATCCTCCGGCTGATGGGCATGGACGTGGAGGGCTTCGTGCTCGCCACGGCGCTCCAGGGGGTCATCAACCAGAGGCTCCTGCGGCGCCTGTGCCCCGACTGCCGCCGCCCCACCACCTACAGCGACATGGTCCACGAGAACCTGAGGGCGGTCGGCATCCACCTGCCCGACGGTTCCCAGCTCTACAAGGCCGACGGCTGTGCCCGCTGCGGCCAGGACGGCTTCCTCGGGCGCATCGCGGCCTTCGAGGTGCTGGCGATCGGCCCATCGGTCCGGGAGGCCATCGCCGCCAGGAGCAGCCTCAAGGAGCTGACCCAGGCCGCCAACCGCGGCACCTACCTGCCGCTGTCGAAGTACTGCGCCTGGCTGATCCTCCAGGGTCTGACGGTCCCTACGGAGGTCCTGCGGGTCCTGGCACGGACCGAGGACTGAACAGCGGCGAGCCGATCAGAGCCTGCCCTGCACCGCCCGCAGGAAGAGGTCCTCGTAGTCCTCCGCGGTGAGGGCGATCGGGTTGCAGCCCGCGCTGGGGTCCACGACGGCCATCGCCGCCAGCGCAGCGCAGTCCGCCTCCGTGATGCCCAGCTCGGCCAGGGTCTTGGGGATGCGCAGGGTGTCGCGCAGCTCCTTGACCCACTCCAGGACAGCCCGAAAGCCGGGGTTGCGCAGACCCAGGAAGGCCGCCAGGCGCAGCATGCGCTCCTCGATGGCCGGCCGATTGCGGCAGAGCACGTAGGGCATCACCACGGCGTTGATCAGCCCGTGGTGGGCGTCGAAGACGGCCCCCACCGGGTGGCTCATGGCGTGCATGGCCCCCAGGCCCTTCTGGAAGGCCGTGGCCCCCATCAGGCTCGCGGCCATCATCCGTGAGCGAGCCCCGAGGTCGTCGCCGCGCTGGACGGCCCGGACCAGGCCCCGGGCGACCTGCCGCATGCCCTCGACGGCGATGCCGTCCGCCTGGGGGTGGTAGCCGGGAGCGCACCAGGCCTCGAGGTTGTGGGAGAGGGCGTCCATGCCCACGGCGGCCGTGACGGCCGGCGGCAGGCCGAGCGTGAGCTCCGGGTCGGCGACCACGCGAGCCGGGAGCATGCAGGGGTGGAAGATGATCCTCTTGACGTTGTCGGCCTCGTCCTTGATCACCGAGGCCCGGCCGACCTCCGACCCCGTGCCCGAGGTGGTCGGCACGGCCACCACCGGGGCCACCGCCGCCACGTCGACGCGGGTCCAGTTGTCGCCGACGTCCTCGAAGTCCCACAGGGGACGAGCCTGGCCGACCATCAGCGCCACGGCCTTGGCGACGTCCAGCGCCGCACCGCCCCCGAAGGCGATCACGCCATCGGTCCCGGCCTCGCGGTAGGCCACGACCCCGGCGTCGACGTCGGCGCCGACCGGGTTCGCCTTCATCTGGGTGAAGCGCTGGACGGAGAGACCCGTTGCGGTGCAGTGAGCCTCGGCGCGGGCCGTGATCTCCAGTCCCGCGAGGTTTGGATCGGTGACCAGCAGGGGTCGGGTGATGCCCAGCTCCGCGCACGCCGCGGGCAGCTCGGCGATGCGGCCAGCGCCGAAGCGGATCGAGGTCGGGTAGTTCCAGTTGCCGGTCAGGGACATGGTCGACCCAGGGTGCGGAGGTGGAAGGACTTGGGGCGCGTGAGGTGCTCGAAGCCGACCTTGGACAGGGTGCAGCCGCGACCGGAGTCCTTCACGCCGACCCAGGCCAGCTCGGGGTCCAGGTAGTCGCAGCGGTTCAGGAAGACCGTGCCGGTCTCCAGGGCGTCGCCGATGCGGACCGCGGCCTCCAGGTCCGGGCTCCAGACCGACGCCGTGAGGCCGTAGCGGCAGTCGTTCATCAGCGCCACGGCCTCCTCGTCGGACGCCACCGGCATGATGCCCACCACCGGCCCGAAGGTCTCCTCGGCCATCAGCTCCATCGAGTGGTCCACGTCGACCAGGACCTGGGGGGCCACATACGGCAGGGGCAGGTCGGGGAAGGCGTCGGCGGGAACGAGGGCGCGGGCCCCGGCGGAGAGGGCCGCCGACACCTGGTCCTGGACGAGCCGGGCCGCCGAGACGCGCACCATCGGACCGAGGGTGGTGGCCGCCTCCCGCGGGTCCCCCAGGACCAGCGTGCAGGTCTCGGCGACGAAGGCCTCGACGAAGGCCTCGTAGAGGTCCTGGTGCACGTAGATGCGCTCCACGCCACAGCAGGACTGGCCGCTGTTGAAGGTGACCCCTTCGACCAGGTTGGGGACCGCGTGGGAGAGGTCGGCATCGGCCCGGACATAGGCCGGATCCTTGCCGCCGAGCTCCAGGCCCACGGACTTGAAGGTGCCCGCCGCGGCCTCGTGCACCGCCCGGCCGCCACCGACCGAGCCGCAGAAGGCGACGTGGGCGACCCGCGGGTCGGCGACGGCACGAGCGACCGCGGCGTGGCTGAGGTGGAGGTACTGGAACACCCCTTCGGGCAGCCCGGCCGCCGCGAAGGCCTCGGCGAAGCGCTCGGCGCAGAGCGGGGTCTGGGCCGCGTGCTTCAAGACCACCGTGTTGCCCGCGAGCAGGGCCGGCACCACGGCGTTCACGGCGGTGAGGTAGGGGTAGTTCCAGGGCGCCAGCACGAGCACAACCCCCAGGGGCTCGCGACGGATCCAGCGCTCAAGACCCGCCTTCTGCGACACCGCCACGTCGGCGAGGGCCTCGGGGGCGAGCTGCGCCATCGTGCGCCCCCGGTCGACGAGCCCGCCGAGCTCCCCCGCGGCGTAGCGGGAGGGGCGGCCCATCTGCAGGGTCAGCTCCTCGCCGAGCCGCTGGGCGTTGGCCTGGAACCAGTCCAGCGCCGCTTCGACCCGGGCGATCCGCTCGGCGAGCGGCGTGGACCGCCAGGCTCCGAAGGCGCCGGCGGCGCGCTCCAGGGCCTGGTCGACCTCGGCCTCGGTCGCGAGCTTCCTCTCCACACAGGGGGTCCCGTCGACGGGGGACACGCAGCGCAGGACGTCAGACATCGGCCCTCCTCACTGGCCCAGCCCTCTATCCGCGCGGCGCCTACAGATCCGCCTTCCCCTGGTGGTTCCTCCACAGCATGACGCCGAGCAGCAGCAGCGCCCCACAGGCGGACCCCAGCAGCACCCCGAAGACGGCCCCTGCGCCCCCTTCCCCGTCCAGGATCCGGCCCAGCCAGAACTCCTGGAGCACGGCCCCCATCTGGCCCATGCCGTTGATGATGCCGGCCGCCAGGACCGCGTGCCGCCGGGAGCCGACCTCGATCGCGCCAGCGCCGGTGAGCAGGGCATCGGGGCCGTAGAGGAAGAAGCCGACCAGGGCCAGGCTCACGGCGAACATCACGGTGCTGGCGGGACCGACCGCGTAGAGGATCACGCAGGAGACGGCCATCCCGATGATGAACAGGAAGCTGATGCCCGTGCGCTTGCCCTTGAAGAGTTGATCCGAGAGCACGCCGGCGCAGATGACTCCCGCGATCCCCGCGAGGTCGAAGGCCGTGGAGAGGTAGCCGGCCTCGGCGGTGGTCGTGCCGAAGCTCGTCTTGAAGAGGTAGGGAGCCCAGGACCACAGCGCATAGCGGATGAACTTCACGAAGAAGTAGAAGGCACCGACCAGCAGCACGTTGGTCCACACGCGGGCCGTCCAGGAGTGCTCGCCCTCCTCGGAGGTCTGCTCGTCCGGATCGTCGAGGGCGGGCAGCCCGACGTCCTCGGGGCGGTTGCGCTGGTTGAAGTAGAAGAAGACCCAGACCAGCAGCAGGACGGCCGCACCAGCGAAGAACGCGTAGCGGAAGCCCAGCGCGCCGGCGACGAAGGAGGCCAACAGGTTCGCGAGGACGCCACCGACCTGGTAGTTCGTGGCCCAGAACCCCATCACGGTCCCGCGCTCGCGGCGCCGGAACCAGGGGGCCATGGTGCCCACGTTGCCGGCCCAGCCCGTGGCCTGGGCGAGGCCGTTCACGGCGAGCAGAGCGGCGAGGGTCGCCCAGGAGTTCGTGAACCCGAAGCAGACGTTCACGCCGACGGAGACCGCCATGCCCGTGAGCAGCAGGACCCGGGCACCCAGCCGGTCGCCCAGGGCGCCGGCGATGAACTGCCCCACGGCGTAGGCGAGCAGATACGCGATGCCGACGTAGCCGAGCATCGCCGCGTCGAGGCTGAGGACCTCCCCCAGGTCCGCCTTGACGATGTAGAAGGGCTTCCGGCAGAAGTAGTAGCCAGCGTAGGACAGCCAGGAGGCGGCGAAGACGCGGTAGCGCCAGGACTTCAGGCGGGGATCGAGGGCGGCGGAGGGACTGGACATCCGGGGAGGGTACCGGACGCCCGGGCGTCGTCTCACTCCGCCAGGTCGGGCCACCCCTCGGCCCGGTAGCGCTCGAAGACCAGCGCCGTCTCGTGGTAGCGCACCGCCTCCTGGCCCGTGAAGGCCTCGAACATCACCTCCCGGAGGTGGGCGGTGTCGCGGCAGGCGAGGTGGACCAGGAAGTCGTGGCGGCCGCTGACGTTGAAGTAGGCGACCGCCTCCGGGAGGGCCCTCAGGACGGCCTCGAAGGTCTCGATGGCCGCCCGCGACTGGTGGTAGACGTCCACCGACACGAGCGCCTGGACCCCCACCCCGAAGGCTCCTGGATCCACCTGGGCGTGGGCAGCGCCCAGGGTCCCGCGGGCTCGGAGCCGGCGCACCCGCTCCAGGCAGCTCGACGGTGCGAGGCCGACCCGAGCGGCCAGCTCCTTGTTGGACAGCCGAGCATTCTTCTGGAGCGCAGCCAGGATGGCGTGATCGATTCGGTCCAGGGGGCGTTCACGGGCCACATTCCGCAGTCTATTCGATGGAAATCCGCCGTGCCGGTGGTGATTCTGTACGCATGACAAATTCACGAAGCAACTTCGATCCCAAGGCCCGGGCCCGCATGATCGACCGCCCTGGAAGTCGCGACTTCGTCCAGGACCTGGCGCAGGGCCTGCACCGCTGCGGCACCCCGGTGAACCGCATCGAAGCCGTGGTCCAGGCCGTCTGCGAGTACCTGGAGGTCGACGTGCGCTGCTTCGCCACGCCGACCTGCCTGTTCATCTCGTCGCACCGGGGGACCCAGCTCCTGCGCGTGGAGCCGGGGAGCGTGGATCTCGGGCAGATGGCCGCGATCGACGCCATCGCAGCCAGCGTGGCCCGCGGCGAGGCCACCGTCGACTGGGGACGCCGTCAGCTCGCGGCCCTGGACGAGACCCCGCCGCTCTACTCCCTGACCTCCACGGTGGCCGCCTTCGGCGCGGTCTCCGCGACCGTGGCGCTGCTGTTCGGGCGCACGCTCCAGGAGGCGGGGGTCTCCCTCGCCCTGGGTCTGGGTGTCGGGCTGCTGGGGGTGCTCACCTCGCGAAACCCCTCCACGGCCCGGCTCTTCGAGGGCACGGCTGCGGCCGGCGCGACCGCCGTGGCGGCGCTGCTGGCGGTGGTGGTGCCCCTGGCACCCCACGCGGTCGCGCTCACGGCGCTGATCGTGCTGGTACCCGGCTTCACGCTCACCGTGGCGCTGTCGGAGCTGAACACCGGCCACCTCGCGGCGGGGACGTCCCGGCTGGCCCTGGCGACCATGACCTTCCTCCAGCTCGGCGTCGGCTCTGCCCTGGGCTGGCGGCTGATCGAGGTCCTGCCGGCCCTGCCGCCCCCCGAGGCCGTCGCCTGGTCGGGGCCCGTCCAGGCCCTCGCCCTCGCCGTGGCGAGCGCCGCGGTGGCGGTGCTGATAAAGGGGCGCCCGTCGGACCTGCCCGTGATCGTCACCGCCGGTGCGCTCGCCTTCTACGGTGCCGGTCTCGGAGGGAGCTGGCTGGGTCCGCTGCTCGGCCCCTTCATCGGCGCCTTCGCGGTGGGGCTCTTCGCCAACGTGCAGGCCCGAGTCCGAGACGTCCCGGCCTCGGTCGCGAGCACCCCCGGCATCCTGCTGCTGGTCCCGGGCAGCCTGGGCTACCGCGGTGTCGAGGCCTTCCTCGCCCAGCAGGCCCTGGTGGGGGTCACAGCGGTCTTCGAGACCTTCCTGGTCGGCGCGAGCCTGGTCGCCGGCCTGATGCTGGCCAACGCCGTCGTCTCTCCGGGACGCCCCCTGTGAGCGCCCCGATCAGATCGTGCCGGCGTCGACCTCCAGCCTCCGCTCCCCATGCGCCTTGCGCCAGGCGCGGGGGGCCAGCCGCATCGGGGCACGACGCCGGTAGTCCGGCACCGGCTCGGGGGCCTTCGACGGCACCAGGGAGCCGATCAGCCGGGAGGTGAGCCCCGGATCCCGGGTCGCCAGCTCCTTGCGACGCGCGGGCCGGCCAGCCAGTCCGGCCAGTGCATCGTGAAGCTCGGCGAGGGTCCAGACCGCGCTCACCGCATCGACCCGACTGAAGCCCTCCACCAGGACCTGCTCACCGGGGATGAGGGTGCCGTCCAGGCGGGCGGCGATGGCCTCGACCGCGGGCTCAGCGGCTACGAAGGGCAGGCCGATGCCGAGCCCGGGCAGCGCGAGCTCCTCGCCCGACGCGGCCGATGTCCGCACCTGCTCCAGCACCGTCTCCAGCCCGCCACCGCGCACGTCGGGATCGCCGTAGACATGGCCGACCCGCACCACCACGGTCTCGAGCGCCAGGCGTCGCACGAGGTGGAGGCAGCGGGCCTCGACGGCCGCGCGGGTGGCGAGCCATGCGCTGCCGTAGCGGCTCATGGGCACGTCGGGCTCCACCGGCTCGGGGTCGGCGAGCAGGGCACTGGTCACCACCAGCACCAGCCGGGGGTCCCCCCAGGCGGTGAAGGCATGGAGCAGGGCCTGGCTGCCCTTGAGGTCCCGCTCGAGCAGCTCCGGCTCCGGCGCGGCCTGGTCCAGCACGAGCACCAGGGCCTCCAGCCCCGCCAGCTCCGCGCCGTAGGCATCGGGCCGGATCGGCTCCGTCCCGAGCTGCAGCAGCTCGTGGGAGGCCGCGACTCGGACGCGAAGCCGCGCGGCGAGGCCGCCCTCCCCAGCCACCAGGACCTTCATCGAGGCTCGTGTCCCTGGGCGACGTCGCCCTTGTGCATGCGCCGCACCAGCTCGACCAGCGCCGGCCGGATGCCGTGGTAGCGCACCGGGCACCCCTCGATGAAGGGCAGGTCGTGGGTCTCGGCGTAGGAGCGGGCGCAGTCGCCGATCGCGATCGCGAGCTCGCCCTCGGGGGGAGGCTCGGACTCCGTGTGGTGCCCCAGGTAGAGGTTGAACCCCTTCAGGTACATCATGTTGGCCAGCGCCACGAGATCCCCGAGCTTGTGGGGGTTCTCCTTGACGTGGGCCACCACGGTCTTGGCCGCCACGTGGCAGGTCGAGCAGCTATCGCCGGGCCAGACCCGGGTGCGGCGGGAGTAGTAGAGGTAGGCGGCCGGAGGACGGAAGGAGCGGCGCCAGGTGACGAGCTCCGCGGGCAGCTCGGCCAGCGTCTCTCCCTTGAGCTCCGCCAGGCGGCGCAGGTGGACCACGACCTCCGGGTCCATGCCCATCAGGCGCGTGGAGACCGCGTCGACCTCCAGCATGTCGTCGCCGCCCAGGTAGTAGCCGCAGGCGATGTCGTCGCCGTGGTGGGAGCCCTCGCCCTCCATGCCGAGATCGGCCTCGACGATCGTGAGATCCGGCCAGCAGGCATTGCCCAGGTGGGCGATGAGCTCCTCCAGGCCGTCGCGATGGAGCCGGAGCTTCTCGTTGTCCGGCAACAGCCCCATGAGGTTCTTCACCCCGATCGACACCTGGGTCATCATGTGGGTCTTCAGCCGGGCGCAGTTGATGACCAGGTCCTGGTCCCTCAGGATGCGCGGCAGGAGCAGCGCGACCTCGCCGGAGCGGCGCACCTCCATCGGCTCCAGCTCCAGGTCGACGAAGCGGACGTGGGGATAGCGCTCCAGCAGGTCGTCGGTGCGGGCCATCCGGATCAGGTTGGCGAACCCCATGTAGGGGTGATCCGGGGGGGTGAGCAGCGAGGCGTGGCCGACCGTGACCTCCGCTCCACGGGCGAGCAGCCAGCCCAACAGCCCGTCGAGGAACTCCGGGGTCGTGTTCTCCGAGGGCTTGGGCGGCGTGCGGGCACACCAGTTGGGCTTGACGAAGACCCGGCTGCCCGGCGCGAGATCCGGCAGGAGCCGCCCGAGCAGCCGCTCGAGCGTGCCCTGTGGAGTGTCGAAGGGCTCCAGGATCAACACGCTGGGAGTCTAGCCCGCCCCGCACGGTCGCGCCCGGCGAGGCGCCCCACGCAGCGCCAGCCCGAGCACCGGCGTCCCGGGCCGATTAGGCGCTGAGAGCGGTCCTTCCCCCGCATCGAACAGAGGTCGACATGGCCCAGCCCACCCTCGGCGCCGACCCGCGCGCCGGACTTCCCGAGATCACCGTCAAGGCCGTCATCCTCGGCCTGGTGCTGTCCGTCGTGCTCAGCGCCGCCAACGCCTACCTGGGCCTGAAGGTCGGCATGACCGTCTCGGCGTCGATCCCCGCAGCGGTCGTCTCGATGGCGCTCTTGTCGCTCTTCCGGCAGCACAACATCCTCGAGAACAACCTCGTCCAGACCGCGGCCAGCGCTGGCGAGTCCCTGGCCGCGGGCGTCATCTTCACCATCCCCGCGCTGGTCATGATCGGCCACTGGGAGACCTTCGACTTCCTCCAGGTCACGATGATCGCCGGCCTGGGCGGCCTGCTCGGCGTGCTCTTCACCGTGCCGCTGCGGCGAGCCCTGATCGTCACCGGCGACCTCAAGTTCCCGGAAGGGGTGGCCACCGCCGCCGTGCTGGAGAGCGGCGAAGGGGTCGACAAGGGCGGCCTGGGCCTGATCATCCAGGGAGCGTTGCTCGGCGGTCTGTTCAAGCTCGGCCAGGCGGGGCTCGGCCTGTGGACCTCCGCCACCGAGGTCGCGGCCAAGGTCGGCGGGACCGTGGGCTACTTCGGCTCCGACCTGTCCCCGGCGCTGCTGAGCGTCGGCTACATCGTGCGCCTCAACATCGCCACGCTGGTCTTCACCGGCGGCTTCATAAGCTGGTACATCGCGATCCCGATCTACTACGCGATGCACAGCGGCGACTACGCCGGGGTCGAGGCCGCAGAGGCCGCCTGGGACATCTGGAACAGCCGCATCCGCTACCTCGGCGTGGGCGCGATGGTGGTCGGTGGCCTGTGGGCCCTCATCAGCCTGCGCTCGGCGCTGGTCGACGGCATCAGGAGCGGCATCGACGCGGTCAAGAAGCGGTCCGAGGCCGCCGGCGAGGTGGACCGCCGCGACAAGGACCTGCCGATGACGTGGGTGCTGGCCGCCATGGTCGCCGGCGTCGTCCCGCTCTTCGGGCTCTACTACATGGTGACCGGATCGCTGGCCGTGAGCCTGCCGATGGCCATCGTGATGCTGATCGCCGGGTTCCTCTTCTCCGCCGTGGCCGCCTACATGGCCGGGCTGGTGGGGTCGTCCAACAACCCCATCTCCGGCGTGACCATCGCCACCATCCTCTTCGCCAGCCTGCTGCTCTACGCCATCCTGGGCAGCGAAGCGGGCGTGCAGGGCGCCGCCGACGCCATCTTCATCGGCGCCGTGGTCTGCTGCGCCGCCGCCATCGGTGGCGACAACATGCAGGACCTCAAGGCCGGCCACATGGTCGGCGCCACGCCCTGGAAGCAGCAGGTCATGCAGGTCCTCGGTGTCCTGACCGCGGCGGTGGTCATGGCCCCGGTCCTGATGCTGCTCCACACCGCCTACGGCTTCGTCGGCGCCTCGACCCCCGATCAGCTCGAGCCCCTGGCAGCCCCTCAGGCCGGGCTGATGTCGTCGGTGGCCGAGGGCGTGTTCAGCCAGAACCTGCCCTGGGGGATGATCGCCATCGGCGCTCTCATCGCGGTGGTCGTCATCGTGATCGACGAGGTCCTGGCGAAGAAGGGCTCGACCTGGCGCACCCCCGTGCTCGCCGTGGCCGTGGGCATCTACCTGCCCTTCGAGCTCGCCGTGCCGATCCTCATCGGTGGCCTGCTGGCCCACGTGGCCGACAAGGTCACCAACAAGGACGAAGACGCCGCCCACCGCGGCCTGCTCGTCGCCAGCGGCCTCATCACCGGTGAGGCCCTGGTGGGCATCACCCTCGCCATCCCCATCGCCGTCGCCGGTCGGACCGACGTGCTCTCCGTCGTCGACGAGCCCTTCGGCTCCTGGCCGGGCATCGTCCTGCTGGTGGCCGTGGCCTGGTTCCTCTACAGGAACGCAGCCACAAAGGTGGCCGCGTCCGGGTAGGATGCCCGCCCGCCCTGGAGTTCCGATGACGCTTCTGCTGGCCCTCGCCCTCGGCTGCAACCAGGACATCTCGGTCACAGAGACGGCGAAGTGCGACGGCGTGCTCCAGTCCTCCGAAGACTGGGTGGACTCGCCGTTCGACAAGGACGAGGACAACTACGCCGACGGCGGCAACAGCGAGTGCCAGGAGTACTACGACGCCGCGGACCTGGACTGCGACGACAACAACCCGGACATCAACCCCAGCGCCACCGAGATCGGCTGCAACCTCAAGGACGACGACTGCAACGAGGAGACGCTGGACGAGGAGGACCGGGACGAGGACGGCTACACCTCCTGCGAGGAGTGCGACGACTTCGACGAGACCGTGAACCCGGAGGCCACCGAGGTCACCTGCAACGGCCTCGACGACGACTGCGACGCGTCCACCGCGGACGAGCCCGACGCGGACGGCGACGGGTACTCCCTGTGCACCGACTGTGACGACGCCGACGGCACGGTCCACCCCGGCATGGGCGAGACCGTGTGCAACGGGATCGACGACGACTGCGACGCGACCACCGAGGACGAGCCCGACGCCGACGGCGACGGGTACACCGTGTGCGACGATTGCGACGACGCCGACGCCTCGGCCAACCCCGGCGAGGTCGAGGTGGAGTGTGACTTCGTGGACAACGACTGCGATCCGTCCACCCCCGACGAGCTCGGCACCCACTACACCGACACCTACATCCAGGAGGGCTCGTACCAGGCCGACGTGCTGTTCGTGGTGGACAACTCGTGCTCCATGTCCGACTTCCAGCTGCAGCTGGCCGTGCAGTTCGAGTTCATGCTCGACGCCATGGTCGCCGCGGGCATCGACTACCACGTGGCCGTCGCGACCACGGACGACGGCAACCTCCAGGGCGCCACGCCGGTCATCGACGGCTCCATCCCCGATCCGCTGGGCATGTTCGCCATCAATTCGGCGGTGGGCACCATGGGCAGCGGCCTGGAGCGTGGCCTGCAGTACGGCTGGGAGGCGCTGCAGCTCGCCGACGCCGGCGTCTACCCCAACGACGGCTTCCTGCGCGACGACGCGTCGCTGCACCTGGTCATGGTCAGCGACGAGGAGGACCAGTCCATCGACACGGTGACGGGCTACGTGAGTGGCTACCAGTCCCTCAAGGTCGACCCCGACATGGTCTACGTCAACGGCTTCACCGGACAGCTCACGGGCTGCGGATCGGCCTCCCCCGGGGTGCGGTACGAGCAGGCCGTCTCCATGACCGGCGGTGTGTCCGAGTCCGTGTGCGCCCTGGACTGGAGCGCGGCCATGGAGGACATCGCCGACCAGGCCTCGGTCACGGCCCTGCAGGACACGTTCGCGCTGACTCACCAGGCCATCGCCGGCTCCGTGGAGGTGGCCGTGGACGGCGTGCCGCAGGTGGCCGGCTGGGCCTACGACGAGGTGATCAACGCGGTGGTCTTCGACCCGGCCTCGGTGCCCGTGATCGACGCCGTCATCGACATCGACTACGAGGCCTACGACACGGCCATGGACTCCTTCACCCAGGAGTCCAACACCGATCTGGACGTGCTGTTCGTGGTGGACAACTCGTGCTCCATGTACGAGGAGCAGATGGCCCTGGCCGTGGAGTTCGAGTACCTGCTCGACGCCATGGTCGCCGAGGGCATCGACTACCACGTGGGCGTGGTGACCACCGACGACCCGGCCCTGCAGGGTGCCAACTCCGTGATCGATGCGTCCCTGCCCGATCCCCTCGGCGCCTTTGCCGCGGCCACGGCCGTGGGCACCGTGGGCAGCGGCATGGAACGTGGCCTGCAGTACGGCCTGGAGGCGCTGCAGATGGCGGACGCGGGGATCTACCCCAACGACGGCTTCCTGCGCGACGACGCCATCTTGCACGTGGTGGTGGTCAGCGACGAGGACGACCAGTCGACGGGGACGGTGACCGACTACGTGGCCGACATCTCCTCGTTGAAGGCGGATCCGTCCATGGCGTTCATCAGCGGCTTCACCGGCCAGATGACGGGATGCGCGTCCGCCTACATGGCCCCACGCTACGAGCAGGCCATCGGTTTGACGGGTGGAGTGTCCGAATCCATCTGCTCCCCGGGGTGGGACGCCGCCATGGAGGACATCGCCGGGCTCGGTGGCGCCTCGGGCATGGACAGCTTCGTGCTGTCTCAGGTGCCCATCGAGGCGAGCATCCGCGTGTACGTCAACAATGCCGAGCAGACCACGGGCTGGACCTTCGACCCCTACGCCAACGCCGTGGTCTTCGACCCGGGCCACGTGCCGTATTCGGGCGACGACATCGAGATCGAGTACGCCTACTCGAACTGCTGACGCTTTCACGACAACCTGGCCCGGTTTGACGGTGATGGACGCCCTGCGCGACGCGGGCTTCGAGCACACCGCGGTGCTCGACGAGGGCGTGTTCGTCTGGGAGGATCTCGGCTACCCTACCGAGGGTGGGTGAAACGCCCGGCGTTGACCCAGACCCACGGTACGGACGGCACCCCGGAGCCCCCATGGACGACCTGGCCTTCTGCATCGAGATCCTCCCGCGCGTCTCGCGCACCTTCGCCCTGTCCATCGAGGCCCTGCCCGAGCCCCTGCGCGCGGCGGTGCGGACCTCGTACCTGCTGTGCCGCGTCGTCGACACCATCGAGGACGATCCCGACCGCGAGGACGACGAGCGGCAGGCCCTGTTCGAGGAGTTCGGTGCCGTGGTGGAGTCGGACCGCCGCGACACGTCCGCCCTCGAGGCCGCGTTCACCGATCGCGCCGGTCGGTCCGCAGACCACGAGCTGTGCGCGCGCGCCAGCGCTCCGGTCCGCCTGTTCCGCGCCCTCGACCCGGAGATGCGCGAGGCCGCCCGCTCCCCCATCATGGAGATGGCGCGGGGCATGGCCGAGTACGCCCGCCGCTGGCAGGGCCCCGACCAGCTCACCACCCTGCGCGACATCGGCGACCTGCAGCGGTACTGCTACTACGTGGCCGGCACCGTCGGACACCTGCTCACCGAGCTGTTCCTGGTCGCCGAGCGCGAGAACCTGGACTGGGAGACCCAGCAGGGGCTCACCGAGCGATCCGTGGCATTCGGCCTGGGCCTGCAGATGACCAACATCGTCAAGGACGTGGCCGCCGACCGCGAGCGCGGCTGGTGCTTCCTGCCCGGGACGATCTGTGCCAGCCACGGCCTCGAGCCGACCCAGATCGTGGATCCCGATCACCGCGACGCCGCCATGGCCGTGGTCCGCGACGTGGTCGAGCAGGCGCGCCACCACCTCCGCAGCGCCCTGGAATACACCCTGCTGATCCCGGCAGCCTCCCGCGACGTCCGCCTGTTCGTGCTGGTCCCCATGGTCCTGGCCTTCGCCACCTTGGAGCTCGTCCCGCGCAGCCCCCAGCTCCTCGACGGCGTGCCGGTCAAGGTCACCCGCAAGGCCGTCGCCCTGGCCCTGGCCCGGGCGGTGGAGGTGGTCTCGGACGACGAGGGGATCGTGGCGCTGTGCGAGGACGCCGACGGGGGTTTGCTCGAGGGGACCTGAACCTCCCCCCGCCTTGACGTCTCCGAAGCGCCCGTGTTAGCGCCGTCGACATGGCGAGCACACTCGATCTGATCCGCGGGCAGTCCAAGGGCATCCGGCTGTTCCTGCTGACGTTCCTGACGCTGTACCTGGAGCTGGCGCTGATCCGGCTGACCAGCGCCGAGGTGCTGTACCTCGGGTTCTTCTCCAACTTCGTGCTGATCTCGGTGTTCCTGGGCATCGGCCTGGGCTTCCTGCTGGCCAAGAAGGAATTCACCCTCTTCCGGTTCGTGCCGCAGGTGGTGCTGTTCGTGGTGGCGTTCGTGCTGGTCACGCGCATCGACGTGAGCTTCCTGCGCGACAACGCCGGGCAGATCTTCTTCGGCGGCATCCGCGAGGCCATGCCGCTGCCCCTGTGGGTGTGCCTGCCGTTGATCTTCGCCTGTTCGACCTTCCTGTTCGCGTGCATCTCCCAGGAGACCGCGCGCTGCTTCCCCCACTTCTCGCCCCTGACCGCGTACTCCATCGACATCGCCGGGAGCCTGGCGGGCATCGCGGTGTTCACCTTCCACTCCTACGTGGGCGCCACGCCCGTGCTGTGGTTCGCGCTGTCGCTGGGGGTGGTCGCCGTGCTCTCCACGCATCGGTGGTGGATCCAGGCGGTCCTCGTGGGGGTGGGGGTGGTGCTGCTGCTGATATCGGTGAGCCCGAGCCACTACACCCGCTGGTCGCCGTACCAGCGCATCGAGGTGCAGCCCACCCAGCTGCGCGACGGCACCGAGTACTTCGAGGTCAACGCCAACGGCATCCTCCACCAGAACATGATGCCGGTGGGCCGGGGCGAGGGGATCTACGACTTCCCGTACACCACGGTGCAGTCCATGCGCGGCCGGTCCTTCGAGGACGTGCTGATCATCGGCGCGGGTTCGGGCACGGACGTGGCGTACTCCCTGGCCGCGGGCGCCACCCGCGTGGACGCCGTGGAGATCGATCCGGAGATCCTGCGCGCTGGCGAGCAATTCCACCCGTCACAGCCCTACGCGGATCCGCGCGTGCACGCCCACGTCAACGACGGCCGCGCGCACATGCAGCACACGGACCAGCGCTACGACCTGATCATCTTCGCGCTGCCCGACTCCCTGGCGAGCCTGTCGAACTTCGCCAACATCCGCCTCGAGAGCTTCCTGTTCACCATGGAGTCGTTCCAGCAGGCCCAGAAGCTGCTGAAGGAGGACGGGGTCGTCGTCCTCTACAACTACTACCGCAAGCAGTGGCTGGCCGAGAAGCTCGCGGACATGCTCACCGAGGTGTTCGGCCACCCGCCGATCGTGCGGGTGTACAGCGGCGAGCACGGCGGCATGCTCGTGGCCATGGCCGTGGGCCAGGGCATCACCGGCGAGCCGCGCGAGGGCGAACTCCACACCTTCGCCACGGACAACTGGCCGTTCCTGTACATGCAGAACCCGCACCTGCCGTCGATGTACGTCCTGCTGATCTTCCTGTTCATCGGCTGCGCCGTGCTGGGGGTGCTGGCCACGGGCAACCTCAACGTCAAGGCCGCGAGCAGCAACCTGCCGTTCCTGCTCATGGGCGCGGCGTTCCTGCTGCTGGAGACCAAGAGCGTCATCCAGTTCTCGCTGCTGTTCGGGTCCACCTGGCTGGTCAACTCGCTGGTGTTCTTCGCGGTGCTTTGCTCGGTGTTGATCGCCAACCTGCTGGTGGCCAAGCTGAACATCCGCCGTCCCGCGTGGATCATCGGGCTGCTGCTGGGAACGCTGGTCATCCAGGTGGTCGTGCCGCTGAACCTGCTGCTGGAGGTGGAGGTGTACGCCCTGCGCTACATCCTCGCCTCGTTGCTGCTGTTCTCGCCCATCTTCTGCGCCAATCTGCTGTTCGGCACCCTGTTCCGCGACACGCCCCACTCGGACGTGGCGTTCGGCTGGAACATCATCGGCACCATGATCGGCGGGGCGCTGGAGTACACCTCGCTGTGGATGGGCTACCACTCGCTGACGATCGTGATCGGCGTGCTCTACGCCCTGTGCGCCCTGTGGGTCTTCACCGTTACACGCCGAGCCGCTCCAGCCTGACCAGCGGCTCGTCCCCCACCTCCTCGATCCCCGTCAGGTCGATGATCCCGTCGATGGACCAGAAGTTGTCCTCGTCGGGATCGACCAGGATCTGGGAGACCTCCCACACGCGGTGGTCGATCTTGCTCAGCAGGGTCTTGTCGGCCAGGCGGGCGCGGTGGTCGAAGACGATGCGGTCGTAGCTGGACAGGAACGGCGCCAGCGCCTCCTCGAAGCGCTGGGCGGTCCACGGGTCGTCCGGATCCTGGGTCACGGCGTTCTCGGCCTCGTCGAAGTCGGCGCCGGCCAGGGCGCGCACCAGGGCGTGCATCTCGGACCGCACGCGCGCGGTGAACGCCTTGGTGTCGCGGGTCAGGTCGAACTTCGGGCGCTCCGGGATCGCCACCTCCTCGGCCAGGTCGTCGGGCACCTCGAGCAGGCGCTCCCACTCCACCAGCAGGGAGTTGTCCACCCGCGCCAGCGTGGTGCGCAAGAAGGCCTCCACGTCCTTGACCGACTCGATCTTGAACACCTCGGGCACGATCTGCACCAGCCCCTTGTAGGCCTGGGACAGGTAGCGCAGCAGCACGCCCTCCATGCGCTGCAGGCCGTACTCGTGCACGAAGTCGTTGAAGGTCATGTAGCCCTCGACCATGTCGCGGGCCACGGACTTGGGGCGCACGGCGTCGGCGCCGACCCAGGGGTGGGCGTCGGAGAAGCCGCCGAAGGTGCCGTAGATCCAGTCCGCCAGCGGCTTGGGATACGTCACGTCTTCCAGCGCCTCCATGCGCTCCTCGTAGGGCACCCCCTCGGCCTTGAGCTGGGCGACCAGCTCCCCCTTGGCCTTGCTGATCTGGCCGAAGAGCACGGGCCGCGGGTGCTCGAGGATGGACTCCACCAGGGTCAGCACGTTCAGCGCGTACTCCTCGTCCCCCATCTCCAGCCGTCCCACCACATCCACCAGGAACAGCGACAGGGAGTGGTGCAGCGAGAAGTCCTGCTGCAGGTCGCCGCTGACGACCATGTGCTTGCCGCGCGCGCCCTCGCGGGGGTGCAGCTCGACGATGCCGGCGTCGCGCAGGGCGTCGAACAGCTTCTTGGCCTGGCGGCGGTGGAAGCGCTTGCGGGCCCTGGGTTCGAAGCTGGCGTCGATCAGCTGGCCCAGCGCCCGGTATCCGCCGCCGTGCGTGGACGTCTGCTGCAGCAGGTTCAGCAAGATGCCGTGGTCGATGCGGAACACCGACTCCAGCGGCTCGCACGGCTTCGTGGTCAGCCGCTCGAATGTGGTGTGGTCCCAGGGGATGAAGCCCTTGGTGGGGGCCTTGCGCTTGACGTACTTCTTCTTGCCCGTGGTCTTGGCTTTTACGGCGAGCCGCTTGTTCTCGATCACGTGCTCGGGGGCCTGCACCACCACCCAGCCCTCGTCGTCGAACCCCTTGCGCCCCGCCCGGCCCGAGATCTGCTGGAACTCCCGCACCGACAGGTGCCGCACCCGCTGGCCGTCGAACTTGCACAGCTTGGTCATCAGCACCGTGCGGATGGGCACGTTCACCCCCACCCCCAGGGTGTCGGTGCCGCTGACCACCTTGAGCAGCCCCTGCTGGGCCAGCTTCTCCACCAGCAGCCGGTACTTGGGCAGCAGGCCCGCGTGGTGCAGCCCCACCCCGTGGCGCAGGTAGCGCTCGATGGTCTTGCCGTAGGGGCTGTCGAAGCGGAACCCCTTGATCGCCGCGGCGATCTCCCTCTTGCGGTCCTTGGGCGTGAAGTCCACGCTCATCAGGCTCTGGGCCTGCTCCGACGCCTCGCGCTGGCTGAAGTTGACCAGGTACACCGGCGCCCGCCCCCGCGAGATCAGGTCGGCGATGGTCTCGTGGATCGGGTCCGTGCTGTAGGCGAACTCCAGCGGCACCGGCCGGTTCACCGACGTGACCAGGCCCACCTCCCGGCCCGTCCGCTCCAGCAGCCCGTCCTCCACCGACGTGGTGTCCCCCAGCGTCGCCGACATCAGCAGGAACGTCGCCTCGGGCATCACCAGCAGCGGGATCTGCCACGCCATGCCCCGGTCCGGGTCGGCGTAGTAGTGGAACTCGTCCAGCACCACGTGGCGGTACGGCGTGGCGCCGCCTTCCCGCAGCACCATGTTCGACAGCACCTCCTGCGTGCAGCAGACGATGGGCGCGTCGCGGTTGATCGAAGCGTCGCCGGTGAGCATGCCCACGTTGTCCGCCCCGAAGATCCGGCACAGGTCGAAGAACTTCTCGCTCACCAGCGCCTTGATCGGCGCCGTGTACACCGACGCCTCCCCCCGCGCCAGCGCCCGCAGGTGCATCGCCACGGCCACCAGCGACTTGCCCGACCCCGTCGGCGTGGCCAGCACCACGTGCTTGCCCGCCATGATCTCCAGGACGGCCTCCTCCTGCGCCTCGTACAGCTCGATGCCGAGATCCAGGGTCCAGTCCAGGTAGATCTCCAGCAGCTGGTCGTCGTCGGGGGTGGTGTCGCGGGGCAGGCGGGAGACGAGGTCGGGGATGGGATCGGTCATGGTGGGGCCAGGATACGGCAAGTGCGCCGTCGCCGCTGCCCGCGCGTGCCATGAGATCCTCGCGGCCTGCCTGACGCCACCTACACCACCTACACACCGGAGATATAATCGGGGTGAATCAGGGGGAATCCATGGTCATCCATCGTCTCCTCTCGTGCCTGCTCGCGGTCTCGTTGTCGCTGCTGTGCGGCTGTAACGAGGAGCCCACTCCCGAGGTCTGCGGCGACGCCACGGACAACGACGGCGACGGCGCGATCGACTGCGACGACAGCGACTGCGCGGACTGGGCGGACTGTGGGGAGGGTGACGACGACACCTCGCCCGGAGACGATGACACCGGCGACGACGATACAGGCGATGACGACTCCAGTGACGACGACGACTCCACGCCCGGCGACGACGACGACGACAGTGGCGTGGGCGACGACGACGACTCGGCGGGGGCCTGCGCCGTCACCATGCCTTGTAAGGGAGACATCACCATCGAGAGCGCCGCCGGCCTGGCGGCCATCGCGGCGTGTGAGAGCGTCTCCGGCGACCTGCTGATCGAAGACCAGCCCTGGCTCACGAGTATCGATCTGCCGTGCCTCGAGACCGTGGGTGCCTCCCTGGGCATCAACGACAACCCCGTCCTCACGGTCATCGACCTGCCCGGCCTCGTGGCCGTGGACACGTCCCTGTCCGTGTCCGGCAACCCCGCCCTGACGACGCTGCAGATGCCCTCCCTCGTGTTCGTGGACGCCTACACCTGGATCATGGACAACGATGCCCTCACCAGCTTCGGCCTGCCCGCCCTCACGACCGCGCCGCACCTGGACATCTCCGACCACGACTCCCTGACTGGCTTCGCGCTGCTCTCCTTCACGTCCGCGGGCGACTACCTGCACATCCGGAACAACCTGGCCCTGACCTCCTTCAGCCTGCCCGCCCTCACGACCGTGGAGGACCTGTACATCGACGGCAACACAGCCATGCTCCAGTTCGACGTGCCCGCCCTCACGACCGTGGATGGCTCCTTGAAGTTGACGGGGTCCGACGCCCTGACCGACTTCGACATGACCGCCGTCACGACCGTGATCGACGACCTGAAGATCTACTCCAACAGCGCCCTGCGCACCCTCGACGGCCTGTCGGCGCTCACGGTCGTGGGCGAGGACCTCTGGCTCATGTACAACGACTGCCTCAGCGAGAGCGAGGCCAACACGTTCGCGACCGGGCTCAGCGTGCACGGCGGCATCGACATGCACACCAACGGCGCCAGCTACCCCTGCAACTGACCGGCCGCGAGCCGAAGGGGAGTCAGGGACCGCCGTAGATCAGGTAGGCCGCGCCCCTCCCGCCGCCGTCGTAGTACGCACCCACGATGACGTCGGCGTATCCATCGCCGTCCAGGTCGCCCGCCGGGGCCACCGAGTAGCCCGCCTGGCTGTAGTCGGACTCCCCGTGGTACGTGACGCTGCCCGACGACAGGAAACGGGGACCCGAAACCAGCCCGAGGACCCAAAAGGCGGCACCGACCTCGTCGCCCGACGCTGCGTGGTCGGGCGCACCGATCACCAGATCGTCGAACCCGTCGCCGTTGGTGTCGCCGACCCCGGCGATCGCCGTCCCCGCGAAGCCTTGCTCGGTCTCGCCGACGAGCCGGGCCTCCGCGACGGACAGATCGTGGGTTCCCAGCACCGGGCCGTACACCAGGAACACCGCGCCGGCGTTCTCGAAGACCTCGGCGTCGTAGCAGGCACCCACGAGCACGTCGAGGTGGCCATCGCCGTCCACGTCACCGGCAGACGATACGGAACAGCCGGCGCCGTCGCCTGGTCCGCCCATGAGGATCGCGTCGGCGACGGACAGATCCGTGCTGCCGACGATCGGTCCGTGGACCACGTAGGCTGCGCCCCCGTTGTCGCCGATGAAGTCGAACCCGGTCGCGCCCACCAGGACGTCGCCCAGGCCATCGCCGTTCATGTCGCCCGCGGCAGCGACCGAGGTGCCGACGAGGTCGCCAGCCATCTGACCGGCCAGCTTGGCGTCGGCCATGGACAGGTCGAGCACACCCGAGACCGAGCCGTGCACGATGTACACGATCCCGGCGTGGTAGCCGTTGTCGTCGCTGGCGCTGGAGCCCACGAGGATGTCCGGCAGCCCGTCCCCGTCGACGTCGCCGGCGGAGGACACCGCGCCGCCCACGGCCTCGAAGGCCGCGCCCTGGAGCTTCGCATCCGCCGAGGCGAGCGGGACGCTCCCCGTGGCCGGGCCGTGGACCAGGTAGACCGCCCCCGCCCACGTCCCCCCGCCCTCGTTGCGAGGCGCGGTGACCAGCAGATCCCGGTAGCCGTCGCCATTCACGTCTCCCGCCGCGGCGACGACCGTCCCGGCGTAGTCCGAGCTGGCCTCTCCGGGGAACGTGGCGGAGGCGTCGGACAGGGACACCAACCCGTGGACGGGACCGTGCACGAGGTACGCGGCGCCGTGGTCGGTACAATCGTAGAGCGCCTGACGGGCTCCCACGAGGACATCGTCGTACCCGTCGCCGTCCACGTCGCCGACGCCGGCCACCGATACCCCAGCCTGGTCACAGGGGAGGCCCTCCAGCTTGGCATCGGCGGCGTGGAGGTCGACGAACGTGCACGGGCCTTCGAGGACGCCGTCGCAGTCGCTGTCCACCTCGTCGCAGGGGTCCTCCACAGCGAACAGGGGGACGGTCCAGTCCGAGTCGTCGCAGTCGCCGTCGCACTCGGACAGGGTGTCCCCATCCGCGTCCAGATCCTCGTCCGTGGTCGGATCACAGTCGTTGTCCTTGTCGTCCCCGCAGACCTCCTCGGCACCGGGATGGATATCGGGATCGGTGTCGTCGCAGTCCTCGTCCGAGTCCCAGCCGTCCCCATCGGCGTCCGCCGGGGTCGTGTCGTCGTCGTCGCCGGTGTCGTCGTCGTCTCCGGAGGTGTCGTCGTCGTCTCCGATGGTGTCGTCGTCGCCCTCGTCGCATCCCGACCAGCCGACGCAGTCGCTGTCCTCACAATCGATCACGCCATCGCCGTCGTTGTCGATGCCGTCCCTGCAGTTTTCGGGCGCGACATCGTCCTGGCAGCTGCACAGCATCGTGAAGGCGAGCGCGACGAGCCACGAAAGGAGGTTGCGGAAACCCATGGGCCCCCCATGTTGATCTCGAATCGTATCATCGAAACGAGAGTGGGCCCGGCAGGTTCGGGTGGGCGCTCTCCAGGTACCACGGCTATCGCGCCAGCATGGTCACGGCGTCTTCGGGGCAGGCGTACTCGCACGACGAGCATCCGTAGCAGCGGGCTTGATCGATGATCAGGGCGTCGTCGGTGAGCTCGCGGGCGTGGTACGCGCACACCTCCACGCACGAGCCGCACAGCACACACGTGTCGTGGTCGGTGTGCTCGAGGAAGGCGCTCTTCTCGCACGGATCCTCGACCAGGTTGCCGTCCTTGTCTCGGAACCACTCGCACCCGCAGGCACAGCAGAAGCAGATCCAGCCCTCGTCCTCCATGGTCCGGAAGAAGTGGCCCTGGTTGCGCCAGTCGTGGAACTTGGCCAGCGCCTCCGCCTGGGTGATCTCGCGGTAGGGCACGTCGAACTCGTTCGGGTCGGGCCTGTTCACACCCATGCAGGTGTCGATGGAGTGACCGCAATAGTCCCAGGCGGTCTTGCCTGCCCGGGCCGGGCCCCGGCAGAAACAGTCGTTGATGAAGAAGGTGTCGTGGGCCCGGAGGGTGGCCTCGAC
The DNA here is from genome assembly GCA_964501915.1 of uncultured Enterobacterales bacterium. GTDB lineage: Bacteria > Myxococcota_A > UBA796 > UBA796 > CAJQPC01 > CAYFPX01. Next base: position 796 of record CAZCVP010000081.1, on the reverse strand, counting down.
TTGCTGGTGGGTGCAGACGCGATCTTTGGGGTTGTTGGCCATGGGGGGGACCTCCGGTGGGGTGATGGGATGGTAGCGGTTGAGCGGGGGGTGTGGCGAGGGGGTGCGGGGGCGCTCGCCCTGTTGGACCGACCCCAGGGCCGAGCGAAGACTCCCGCCTCCATGCCGCGTGCGCAGCCTGTTCAGTCCCCGGCGGATCCCAGGACGACGTAGGACGAACCGGCGTACGCAGCAACCGTGCCGTCCCGCCTGTCTCCGATCAGGATGTCGGTGTATCCGTCGCCGTTCACGTCCCCTGCGGGCGAGAAGTCCTCGCCGAGTAGTCCGCTGCCCTCGGCAACGAACTTGACGTCTGCCGCCGTGACGGGCATCGACTCGTTTCGAGGGGCGAGGAATACGTAGACGCCGTTGAAGCCGCCGATCAACACATCACCCAATCCGTCGCCGTCATGGTCTCCAGCTGGCGCGATTCGCCAGCCGATGCCGTGGTAGTCGGCGACCCCATCGACCACCACGGCCGCGTCGCCGAGGTCGCTCGATGGAGGCGACAGCCCGCCTCGGACGATGTAGACCGCTCCCACACCGGTGCAGAAGTCCTTGGATGGTGTGCTCCCGCGGCATGGCGCGCCGACGAGGAGATCGTCGGCTCCATCCCCGTCCACATCGCCGGCGTAGGTCACCCGGTGTCCGGCCATGTCCCCTGTCCTGTGATTCGCCTGGCACCGTGCGGGGCACCGTGCGGGCACCGTGCGGGCACCGTGCGGGCCCACCCACCATCGCTATGGATTTGACATCG
>CAZCVP010000080.1:20628-30225 GCA_964501915.1 uncultured Enterobacterales bacterium | reverse complement strand
GAGACCAGCGCCCTTGCACCGCGCAGCGGCGAGCGCCCCGCCTACTCGACGAAGGGCCGTCAAGGACTTCCGGGACCCTCCTAGAGGTCGCCTCCCCCTCCGAGGACCAGGTAGGCGGCGCCAGCCTTCGAGTCGTCGCCGTCCGCGGCATAGGCTCCGACGAGCAGGTCTCCGTACCCGTCGTCGTTGACGTCGCCCGCTGCGGAGACCGAGTGGCCGGCGCTGTCGGACTCCCCCTCGCCCGTGAGCCTGGCGCCGGTGCTTCCGAGAGAGACGGTCCCGCTGACAGGACCGTAGACGAGGTAGGCGGCACCGGCCTCGCAGATGCTCGCGGCCATCGCGGCGTGGCGGGCCCGGAAGTCGGTGGTGTCGCCGCAGTCCGAGCCGATGTCCGCTCCGCTGGCCCCCACCAGCAGGTCGTCGTGCCCGTCGTCGTTGACGTCGCCGGCACTGGAGACGGAGGTGCCGGCGTAGTCCTCGCTCTCCTCGCCGATGAGCTTGGCGTCGGCGTCTGCGAGGGAGACCTCGCCGCTGACGGGGCCGAGGATCAGGTAGGCGGCGCCGGCTCGCCAGCCGCCGCGGTCCTCGTACCTGGCCCCCACGAGGAGGTCGCCGTAGCCGTCGTCATCGACGTCACCGGCGCTGGAGACAGAGACCCCCGCACAGTCACCGGACCCCTCTCCCGTGAGCTTGGCGTCGGCGCTCCCGAGGGAGACGGCCCCGCTGACGGGGCCAAGCACGAGGTAGGCAGCACCTGCCTTCGAGCTGGAGTGGTCCTCGGCGCAGGCTCCGACGAGCAGATCGTCGTAGCCGTCGTCGTTGATGTCGCCGGCACCGGAGACGGACTCGCCCGCGTGGTCTCCGACCGCCTCGCCCGCGAGCTTCGCGTCGGCGCTGGCCAGCGAGACCTCTCCGCTCGCGGGCCCGAGGACCAGGTAGGCGGCACCAGCGTCGGTGCCGCCGCTGTCCTCCGTTGGAGCACCCACGAAGAGGTCGTCGTAGCCGTCGTCGTCGACGTCACCGGCGGTGGAGACGGAGTAGCCCGCGTAGTCCTTGCGGGCCTCTCCCGTGAGCTTCGCGTCGGCACTTCCGAGGGAGACCTCCCCGCTCACGGGGCCGAAGACCAGGTAGGCCGCGCCGGCCCCTGTGCCGCTGTCCTCACGGTAGGCCCCGACGAGGAGATCGTCGTACCCGTCGTCGTTGACGTCGCCGGCGCTGGAGACGGAGTGGCCCGCGTAGTCATGGCTCGCCTCCCCCGTGAGCTTCGCGTCGGCGCTTGCGAGGGAGACCTCTCCGCTGACGGGGCCGTAGACCAGGTAGGCCGCACCGCCGTCCGAGTCGCCGTGTTCCTTGTGGGCACCCACGAAGAGGTCGTCGTACCCGTCGTCGTTGACGTCGCCGGCGCTGGAGACGGAGAAGCCCGCGTAGTCGCTGGACACCTCGCCGGAGAGCTTCGCGTCGGCGCTTCCCAGCGAGATCTCCCCCGACACCGCCGCGCAGGCCCCCGCCGCCTCTCCCAATGTGTCCTCGCAGTCGTTCACGACCCCGTCTCCGCAGGTCTCGCCGGCCCCCGGGAACGTGCTCCCGTCCGCGTCGTCGCAGTCCTCGTCGCCGGTGATCGGGGCGCCGTCCCAGCCGCCGGAGTCCTCGGTGCACGGCACGTAGCCATCGCCGTCGCCGTCGTCCTCGTCGGCCGGCAGGCTGCCGTCGCAGTCGTTGTCCAGGCCGTCGCAGAGCTCGCTGGCCGCCGGGTGGACGGTGCCGTCGGTGTTGTCGCAGTCCTCGAAGCCCGGAGCGCCGGTGCCGTCCCAGCCGCCGGGGTCCCGGGTGCATCCGACGTAGCCGTCGGCGTCGAAGTCGGTCTCGCTGGCAGGCAGGCGGCCCGGCCAGGAGGGGCGGCAGTCGTTGAGCTGCCCGTCGCAGAGCTCGTCGGCACCGGAGTAGACGGTGTCGTCGTCGTCGTTGCAGTCGCGACAGGCGGCGAACCCGTCCGAGTCGGCGTCCGCGTACTGGACCGAGCCGTCGCAGTTGTAGTCGTGGGGATCCGTGCAGTCGTCCTCGGTGGCGCCGCGGTGGGTTGTCGGATCCTCGTCGCTGCAGTCGCCCCCGGCCTTGGAGCCGTCGCCGTCCCAGCCCCCCACGTCGAGGTCACACTCCACGTAGCCGTCGTCGTCGTCGTCTTCTTCGGCGGCCGGCACGCTGCCGTCGCAGTCGTTGTCCTGGCCGTCGCAGCGCTCGTGGGCGCCCTCGTAGACGGTGCGATCGGTGTCGTCGCAGTCGTCGCCGCCGGAGACGGCCCCGTCGTCCCAGCCGCCGGAGTCCAGGGTGCACGCCACGTAGCCGTCGCCATCGTCGTCGGCCTCGTCGCTCGGAACTCTGCCGTCGCAGTCGTTGTCCTGGCCGTCGCAGAGCTCGGTGGCTGCAGGATGGACCGTGACGTCGGTGTCGTCGCAGTCGTTGTGGGCCGGGCTGCCGAGGCCGTCCCAGCCGCGCGGGTCCACCGCGCACTCCACGACGCCGTCGCCGTCGCCGTCGGTCTCCTCGATCGACAGGACCCCGTCGCAGTCGTTGTCCAGCCCGTCGCAGAGCTCCTCGGCCCCCAGGGCCACCGTGTCGTCGTGATCGTGGCAGTCCTCGCCGGTCGTGCCGATGCCGTCGGAGGGGTGCTCATCGGTGTCCTGGCCGTCCGCGTCGGCGTCGAAGTCGTTGTCCCCGGCACAGTCGGCGTCGACACCGTCGTACCAGCGCTCGGGGGCACCCGGATGGACGTCCTCGGCCTCGAGGGCCGGGTAGAAGTCGTTGAGGGTCTCGAAGCCTTCGGGCGTGGTGGTCGGGTCGTCCCAGCAGTCGGTGCCGCGAGCGAGCAGCCAGGTCTCCTGGCCGTCTCCGTCCTGGTCGAAGTCCGAGGCGCCGTCGCAGTCCTGGTCGACGCCGTCGTACCAGACCTCCGGCGCACCCGGGTGGATCTCCGGGTCCTCGTCGTCACAGTCCCCGGCCTGCTCGGTCCAGCCGTCCTCGTCCGAGTCGTCGCTGTCCACCTCGGTACAGGCCAGGCCGAGCCACCCCCCACCCGACAGCAGGGCGCCGAGGAGCAAGGTCCCGTGGCCTGACTGCCAGCGCTCGCGGTTCGACGCCATCACGACCTCCTGCCGACCCCATGTGATGGCGGCCCCGCGGATCACATCGCTGGCGCGTCTTCGGGATCCGGACGACGCCGCCAGCGTGGCCGTGAGGCGAATGACGGGGATCTTCCAGCGGTTTTGTCGACGATAATCGGGAGGTGATGTGATCTCGAGAGCGGTCACCACATCGGTCGGGTGTGAGGTCGTGACCTGCAGACAACGGCCTGGGCTCGACCTTCTGACCCGAGGAGGCGGCGTGGCGCGCGACGACGAGCCGAGCGACGACAGCGACGATCGCTGGCGGCACACGCTGCACTCGATCCTGCCCCGGATGCAGCGGGGCGAGCGACCCAGCGAGGCCCAGCTCGACGAGGCCTTCGGCAAGCACATCGGCTGGCTGGGGAGGCGCTGTACCGCCGAGCTGCGGGGCTTCGGGAGGCAGGTCGTCGAGGAGGCCGTCCAGGACACCCTGCTCATCGCCTGGGCGAGGCTGTGTGTCCTGGAGTACCGCGACCAGGGCAAGCCCTTCCGGGTCTGGCTCGGCGCCATCGCCCTGAACGTGTGCCGCAACCTCCGCACCAAGCGTTGTGACTCCTTGTCCGCGGACGGCCTGCTCGAGCCGGGCTCGGGCGAGGACTCGGCCCTCTCCCAGGTGCTTCGCCAGGAACGCCTGGACCGGCTCGGGTCCGTCGCGGAAGCTGTGCTCTCCCCGGAGGAGCAGGAGATCTTCCTGCTGCGCTACCTCCACGAGTACTCCCACGAGCAGATCGCCGAGTACATGGGCTTCGAGCACAAGGACCGGGTCCGCGTGGCCCTGCAGCGCATCCTGCGTCGGTTGAGGGCTGGCTTGCGGCCCGAACCTCCCGACGAGGAGTGAGCCGGATCACTCCTCGGTGGGAGCTGTCGCCGCGGCCTCGTCGAGCCGGGCGAGGAGCCGCGCCCTCACCCGGCACTTCGCGCAGGTCGCGAGGTGTCGCTCCTCGGCGGCGCTGAGCTCACCGGCCAGGAGGACCTCGTCGGGCAGGAGGACCTCGCACCACCTCGCCAGCGTCGAGCGACGGAAGGGCCGCCTCGGCAGGGCGGTCCCGTCGGACCACAGCGCCATCAGCGCCGTCGCGTCGGCCGGGCGGCTGTCCCTGTCGGACAGCGCGGCGGCCACCGCATCGCGCATGCGCGCCGGGACGCCGCTCCGTGTCAGCTCGGGGCCGTGCCCGCGGCGGAAGGCGTCCTCCCAGGCCCTCTGGGTGGCAAAGGCTCGCTGGCCCTCGATCAGCTCGAAGAGCACCGCGCCCAGGGAGAACACGTCCATGCTCGGGTCGGCGGCGGCGCCGGAGAGCTGCTCCAGGGACATGTAGCGCCGCGTGCCCGGCCCGGCGCGCGTGGTGTCGCCGGCCGCGACGGTCTCGTCTCGTTGGAGGACCTTGGCCAGCCCGAAGTCCGCCACCTTGGGCACCAGGGCCCGATCCGTCACCGACAGCAGCACGTTGCTCGGCTTCAGGTCGCGGTGGACCCACCCCTCGCGGTGGGCCGCGGCCACGCCGGCGAGCATCCCCCGCCCGAGCGCGTCGATCTCGGCGATCGACAGCGCGACGCCGGTGTCGAGCAGCTCGGCGAGCGATGGGCCGTCGACGTGCTCGAGGATCAGCGCCGGCACCCCTCCGGCGTCCACGACATCGATGACCCGCACCACGTTGTCGTGCCTCAGGCGCAGCTCTCCCTCGGCACGCAGGCGATCCTCCAGCCGGGGGCTCGGCTCTAGCAGCACCTTGACCGCGCGCAGGGTGCCCGAGTCCCGGTGCCTGGCGAGCCAGACCCAGGCCATTCCGCCGGAGCCCAGCAGCCGCAGGACCTCGTAGCCGTCGAGCTGGGGGCGGCGGACATCGGCCCGGCCGCGAGCGAACAGGATGACCGCCAGGGGTCTGTCCTCGGGGTCCCGCACCACGCTGCCGCCGACGCGGATCGGGAGCCGCCGGCCGTCGCCGGCCGCGAAGATCAGCGGGAGGTCTTCGACCTCTCCCTCCTCGATCACCCGGCGGAGCCCGCCGTCCCGGAAGGACTCTCCGCCCACCAGGAGCGCGCCGAGAGGCCGGCCGACCAGCTCCTGCCCGGGTGAGCCCAGCAGCTCGGCGGCCCGGGTGGTCACGTTCTCGACGACGCCCTCGGGGGTCAGCAGGAACAGGGCTCCGGGCTGGGAGTTCAGGAGCCTGGCGAGGTAGACCTTGAGCCGCTCGACCCCCTGCATCACGTCGGCCAGCACGTGGAGGGGGCGCCTGAACACCCTCCGCACGACAGCCAGGGAGGCCGCCACCGTCGCCAGCACCACGAGGCCGATCGCGACCAGGGTGTCCATGATCCGTCGCCAGAGCAGCTCCCTGGAGAAGGTCAGCTCCAGGTGACCGATCGGTTCGCCGCTGCGAATGACGGGTCGGGAGACCGTGAGCTGGAGGGGGCTCTGCCGGTCGCCCTGCTCGAACACCACCTCCCCCGTGGTCGTGTCGACCACCAGGACGTGGTCGATCTCCCGGTCTTGGAGCAGGGTGTGGCCGAGGTCCTCTGTCGCGACCTCGTCGAGGTTCCAGAGCAGACCGACCAGGCGCCTGACCTGTTCGTCCGCCCGGCCTTCGCTGTAGCGCACGAACTCCGCCTCCTCCTGCCACGTGGAGACCGCGAAGGCGCACAGCCCGATCAGCACGCCCACGGCCGCGATCGCCCCACCGAGGCGGAGCGTGAGGTCGCGCTCGAGAGAAGGGGTCAATAGCCGAGCATCGGTCGGAAGTGGACGTCGTCGAACCACACCTCGCCGGCTCCCGAGGCCACGCAGCGGACCTCGGCCGCGTCGGCGCCGTTGGGGGACCTGACCACCGCGGTCCCACGGACCCAGCGACCGTTGTCGGTGACCACCGGCAAGCTGTGGGTGCTGATCTCGGTCCGGTTGCGATCGACGAAGCGGACCTCGACCGTGGCGGAGCCGTCGTCGACGTCCAGCAGGACCGCGCCCCCCAGGTCGTACCAGTCGCCAGCCTGGACGGAGACGTCCTGCTGGAGACGAGCGCGGGCTCGGCCGTCCGAGGCGATCGGCATCGACACCCGCGCCGACCACCGGCCCTCGACATACCGCTCCTCGTCGAGGACGAGGCGGTCGCCCGGCAGACCGACGACCTCCCAGGGGTCGGGCAGCTCCTCGAACCCGCTGTTGAGCGCCATGCTGCCGACGGTCCCGGGGAGGGCGTCCAGCTCGACCTCCCGCAGGGCCGCGGCGAGCTCCGGCGCGTAGGCGGCGTGGCGCTGGTGGAGGTAGGCGTGCAGGGACTCCTCCTCCAGGGGCCAGCCTTGCACACCGGCGAAGCGCTCGTCGACCAACAGCGGAGCGACCGACTCTTCGAGGTCCACGTACACCTCGGAGCGACCCCTCAGCAGCTTCTCCAGCCCCTGGGCGGCCCGGTCGATCATCGAGAGGCGCCCGCCCGGTCTGCCGCGTCGCCCCCCCCAGGAGGTTGCCGTTGGCGAGGAGCCAGCCGTAGTGCGACGGGGGCCTCTTCCACGTGTGCACGTCCTCCCCCTCCATGTCGACCAGGTGGAAGGTGCCCTCCCCGTCGAGCGAGGTGAACAGGGTGTAGCCCTCGTAGGCCCGGTCGGGGTCGTGCACGGTGACCCCCGTGGTCCGGTCGCTCTCGAGCAGGCTGCATCCCGGAACCGCCAGGCAGAGGGCGCCCACGGCCAGCACGGGACACCACCGGGGAAGGGTCTTCTCGGCTTGCTGCGGGTGGCTCATTGTCCTCACGAGGGGGGGAGGTTCGGCCCCTTGGGGAAGCCCGTCAGGATCCAGCAGGGGCGGCAACCAGCCAACTCATGTGACGGCGGTGCTCAAGATCACAGCGTGGCTCCATTGTAGGGGGCTGTGGGCCCGCCTCCCTGGCGAGCGGCACCAACCTCCCGCGATAGGAGCGTCCAGCCCAGCCCCGGGAGCCAGCCCCATGAGCGCCCTGCGTTCCAAGTACTTCGCCCGAACCGTGCTCTACACCCGGCGGGACGGCCAGGTCCTGCTCGTCGACATGCACGACGCCTCGCTGTCCCAGGCCCTGGAGCCCTGGCTCGGCAGGGTCTTCCTGCTCGCCGACGGATCCCACACCGTCCAGGAGCTCATCGACTTCGTCGGCCGGCAGTACGCCGGAGGCCCGCCACCGTCGCTGGCCCGCACCCTCGACTCGGTGATCGAGCGCCTCGACCAGTCCAGGATCATCCGCTTCTCGGACGAACCGGTCACCCTGCCCTACTACCTGTCGCTGCCCGCCGAAGAACAGGACCCGGAGCGCAGCCACCGCCTGATGGTGGAGGACGGCTTCCAGCAGGGCTAGTCGAAGGTCAACACGTAGCTGGAGATCGCGAGCTCGTGCCAGTCCTCGTCGTCCGGGAAGACGAACGAGGTCGACATCGATCCGCTGATGTCCTCCACCACCGCGGAGCCCGTGGCCCCGCTTCCCAGGACCTTGACCTTCACGGCGTTCTCGGAGTCGCCCACGTAGACCGTGGCGTTGAAGCTCGACTCGCCCCCGTCGGTCTTCTCCTTGATCTTCCAGCGGACGAGCACGGATGAGCTGTCGGACGGGAGCGTGAAGGGGCAGCTATAGGACTGCCCGGCCATCGGGAAGAAGCTCCCCTCGTAGGTAGACCCGCCGAGACACCCGGTGTCGCCGTCGTCGAAGTCCAGGTCGATCTGGACCTCGCAGTCCGCCTCGAGCACGATGTCGTCGAGGAAGGCGTCGGCGCCCGCGAGCCCGAACTCCAGGTCGGCGACGTCCACGGGAGTCATGGGAAGCTCGGCGATCAGCTCGCCATCCAGCCAGGCGAAGACGGTGTTCGTGGGGTCGTCGCACTCCGGCAGGCGGTCCCAGGCCAGGGCTATCTGCTGGTGGTAGATGTTCGGCCAGGACAGGGCCTGGTCCACGTCCGTCCCGTCCACCTGGAAGCGTCGAAGCTCGGCCTTGTCGCCCTTGTCGACCGGCACGTAGAGGCTCTCGCCCGTGCTGTCCCAGTCCATGCGGCCGTTCCAGGTGACGAAGTCCCCGTCGTCCAGCTCGAGGTCTCCCACCCCGAGGCCGTCCTCGTCGAGCAGGGTGACCTCGGACTCCCCGGCGACCGCGTAGGCGAGGGTCTCGTAGTCGGGAGCCCAGGTGGCCATCAGCTTGCCCAGGGGGACCTCGATGGTCTCGAGCGGGAACACGTCGCCGGTCACAGGGTTCCACCGGAACAGCCCCGAAGGCAGTGGGTCGGGGCGGTTCATGTGGATCAGCAGATCGGGCCCCGACGGATGGGCGTCCAGCACCCAGATCTCGGCCGCGTTGGCGGGCGCGTCGAAGTCCGACAGCACGGTCTCTCCCGTGACGAGGTCGAGGCGGACCAGGACGGTGCTGCCGGCCGACACGGTGTAGTACCACCTGGAATTCGCGGCGAACGCCCCGTCGGGCTGGTAGTCGTCGTCGGCCAGCGAGTCCAGGGTCCCATCTGCCGTCATCCGGTACCAGTCCCCGCCGCGCCGGAACACGATCGCCGAGCCATCGGGGGTGACCCGCAGGGCTTCGATGGGCGCACCGTCGTTGGCGAAGGAGGTGAGCTGCTCGGGCTCCGACAGGTCGAGGTCGGTCTGCCAGATCTGGGATCCGTTGGCGCCCTCCGAGGCGAAGTACAGCCAGCCCGCGGAGGAGCTGGAGCCATCGATCGTCCCGTCGCAGTCGTCGTCGACCCCGTTGCCCAGGACCTCCTCGGCGCCGGGGTGGATCGAGAAGTCGGTGTCGTCGCAGTCGGGGTCCTCGACCAGCTCCTCGACCGGGACGGCCTCTGCGGACGGGGGCTCGCAGGCCTGCACCTCGGAGCCCGGGTAGGCATCTCCGTCCAGATCGAGGACGTAGGTGATCGCGTCGACGGCGTCCGCCCCACCGGGGGTCCCGTCGCAGTCGTGGTCGACGTCGCCACAGAACTCCTCCGCCTGGGGATGGATGGTCGCGTCGTCGTCGTCACAGTCGCCGAAGGCCTCGGTCCAGCCGTCGCCGTCGTGGTCCCACACCGTCGGCAGGCAGGCCCAGAGCCACAGCGCGATCACTGGTCCGCCGCCAGCAGCAGGGTCACGCTTCCCCCTCCGTCGTCCGGTGACCCCAGCGCCAGGTCCAGCTCGCCGTCCCCGTCCAGGTCACCGGGCTCGGCCAGCCAGGTCCAGGAGTCGGTCTCCGACCAGGCGTCTGCGTTGGTCGCCTCCAGGGTCGCTCCGTCGGACAGGGGGCCGTAGTGGATCGTCAGCTTGCGGCCGGCCGCGAGTGCCAGGATGTCCATCTCGCCGTCCTGATCCAGGTCGGCCATGCGGGCCATGAAGCCGTCGGACTCGCTGCTCGGACCCACGACCTCCAGGTCGTGGGTCTGGTCTCCCATCAGCTCCCCCCGGATCGGTCCGTGGAACGCCCACGCCCAGCCCGCCCCCCCGCCC
>CAZCVP010000080.1:0-20618 GCA_964501915.1 uncultured Enterobacterales bacterium | reverse complement strand
CCGGGCGCCCCGCGGGCCCCTCCCGCGGGCGCCCCCGCGCCCCCCCCCCACCCCCCCCCGGGGGGGGCTCTGCTCTCCCATCAGCTCCGCCGTGATCGGTCCGTGGAAGGCCCAGGCCCTGCCGGCCCCGCGGCCGGGCAGCGAGACCAGCAGGTCTCCGTAGCCGTCTCCGTCCAGGTCTCCGCCCGTGGCGAAGGACCCGAAGGCATCGCCCGCCCTGCCGCCGTGGATGACCACGTCGCCACCGGCCGCCACGCCGTCGGCGTAGAGGTGGACGACACCGGCGCCCGTGCTCTGGCCGCTGCTGTCCAGGCTGGGATCTCCGACCAGGAGGTCGTCCTGTCCGTCGCCATCGGTGTCGGGCACGATGTCGACGAAGGCACCATAGCTCGTCGACGATCCATCCTGGAGGGGCAGCACCCTGGCGTCGCCCAGGTCCAGGGAGCTCCACGAGTCGGGGGGGCCCGACACGAACCAGGCCTTGTTGCTGCCTGGCCGGGTGCCGATCACCAGGTCCGCGGCACCGTCTCCATCCAGGTCTCCGCGGCAGGACAGCGAGGAGCCGGCCCCGGGGAATCCGGTCTGTCCGTCGAAGATCGCCTGGGACTGGGAGAGGTAGGCGCCGTCTCCTCCCTCCAGGTCGGTGAGGAACACGGCCACCAGACCCGGGTGGTCGGGTCCACCCTTCTCCGGGACGCCGACCGCGAAGGTCCGCTCGCTGCTCTCGTCCTCCTGCCAGCAGGCACTCAGGGCGGTGCCCATCGCGTCGGAGTTGCCCAGGCCGGTGTACCAGGACACGCCGACGGCCTCCGAGTCCAGCTCGAAGGTCTCGACGGCGACCTCGCCGGGCACGACCGCGACCGCTCCCGCCAGCTCCGTCGCGCCCGAGCCCGAGTCCGGGGCCCCCACCAGCAGGTCAGCGCGTCCTTCGCCGGTGAGGTCCGCGACGACCAGGGGGTGGCCGAAGTGCTCGCCGTCAGCGTCTGCCCCCAGGGCGGAGGAGTGGGTGAGCCCGCGGGACCACTGGGAGGCCACTGCGACGCCGTCGCAGTCGTCGTCCACGCCGTTGCCCCGGACCTCCGTCGCGTCGGGGTTGACCGAGGCGTCCTCGTCGTCGCAGTCCTCGCCGATGGACACGTAGGACGAGGGGGGAACCGAGCAGAAGCTCGTCTCCTGCTGCAGATCGCCCCACCCATCCCCGTCCTCGTCGGGCCAGGCCACTGCGGGGGAGAGGCAGTCCTGCCAGCCCTCGGCGACCTCGCCGTCGCAGTCGTTGTCCTGGGTGTCCGGCTGCTCGGCCGCTCCTGGATGGACCGAGGCCTTCGTGTCGTCGCAGTCGCCCTCGTCCCGGGAGTAGCCGTCACCGTCGTAGTCGTACCAGCTCCAGTCCTCCACGTGCTCGGGGGCGATGGGGAAGCAGGCGGTGATCGCCCAGAGCACGGTCATCGAATCACCTGGACCTGGAGGCCGGCGGCGAAGGGCCGCAGCACGATCCGGGTGTCGTCGCCCACCAGGATGCCGACCGCACAGAACACACTCCCCAGGGCTGCGACCCCGTAGGAGACCGTGGCGAACCGGGACCGGAACACGAGCTTGTCGACCTCGGTGGCGTACCCCTCGCCGGTGTTCTGGCCCTGGGCGGACCGGTAGGACTCTCGGGCGGCGATGAGCGACACCGTGCCCGCGGCGGCTCCGATCGCCACCAGGCCTCCCCCCCCCCAGGTCAGGCCACGGAGGTGGCCCCTGGCGGCGGGGGGGTCGGCTCCTGCGACGGAGACGGGCTCGGCGACGGGAGCGGCGGGGGGGGTGAGCGCCTGGTCCTGCCACGACCCGCTCTCGTGGGTCCAGACCCGACCTTCCAGGACCACCGGCATGCTGTGCTCGCCGAAGACGCGCGACAGCGCAGAGAGCAGCGCCTCGCCCGTGGGGGCGGTGTCCGCGACCAGCAGGGCCGGGATCACCAGCTCCGGCGAGGTCTCCGGGACGACCTCCAGGACGGCGAGGGCCTGGCCGAGCCGCACCAGGTGGGGGCCCGGGGTCAGGGCGGGGGCCCGGGTCGGGCGCCCGTCGATGCGCACCTCGCCGTCCGGCACCAGGGCCAGGTCCACCCGCGGGAGCGCCTGCCAGCGGGCGCGCGTCTGCTCGAACAGGGACAGGGCCTTGGGGGGGAAGGTCTCGTCCCAGGGCAGGTCGGGCTGGAAGTCGAAGGCGCGCAGGAAGGCTGCGGTGGCCTCGTCGAGCGCTCCCGTGCGGTGGGCCACGAGTCCATCGAGAAAGTGGAGGCGGGCGGCCAGGGCCCCGTCGAGGGGCTCCACGAGACAGACCAGGTCGGCGATGGCTGCGTCGAGGGTCGTCGCCGCGGCCTGGAACTCCATGTAGGCGATGGAGGTCTCGGCCTGGGCCAGGCGGGCCCGCACGGCGTCCGCGGCCACGGGGGAGGACCCGCACCAGCTCAGGGCACCCCCGCCCTCCAGACGGGCCGAGCGCTGGGCGACGGACTGGAGGGACAGCGCCGCTGGTGACTCGGGTAGGCCGAGCCGGTCGGCCACCAGTTCCATGGAGGTGTCGCCGTCCAGGTCCAGGACCTGGGGCGTGGCCGCGAGCGCTCCGGCGATCATCAGCGAGAGCACGTCGACCCCCGTGCGAAGTCCCAGCACAGGACGGCGGTGTCGTCCTCGGGGACCTCGATGACCAGCCGCTTCACGCGGTCGTCCGCGGTGCGCAGCACCAGGTTGTGGGGACCGACCTCGAAGGTGCCGGCGAAGTCGGTGGTGCCGTGGTCGACACCGTCGACCTGGACGTGGCTCCAGGGGAGGGTGTTGATCAGCATCCGGCCGGTGGCGGGTGGGACGGGCTCGGGCTCGGCCTTGGGCTGGGGCTTGCTGCGTCGTGCGGGTGGCGCGGGCTCGGGCTCGGGCTCGGGTGGGGGTTTGGGGACGGTCTCCACGGGCACCTCGACCGGTTCCTCCTCGGCGATCTCGACAGCGGCCTCCTCGCTCGGGGGTTCGGGTGCCGGGACCCCGGCGGGAGCCGTGGGCTCGGGCGACGACGGGTCCGGACCGCGGTCGGTCACCCCCCACCCGACCAGGGCCAGTCCGCAGGCCAGCCCACCCACGAGGAGGACACGGCCGCGCAGGCGCTGGAGTCCGGCAGCCAGGCGCACGGGCCCGGTGAGGACCTCCCCCTGGTCCGCCAGCGTGACGTCGGGGTCGGGCCCCGGTCCGAGCAGGGGGGCCGCTCCAGACTCCGACGGCAGCCTGTCGTGGACCGCAGCGAGCGCGTCCCGCATGGCCTCGGCCGACGGGTAGCGATCGGCGGCACGGTAGCGCGTGGCCTTGGTGATGACCTCGACGAGGGGCTCCGGCAGGCCCGCCATCGCCGACGCGTAGATCTCGGACACGTAGAGGGAGTCGGCCGGCTCGCCGCCCTTGAGCAGGGCGTAGAGCGTCACGCCGACACCGTAGATGTCCGCCCGCTCGTCGACCTCCTTGGCGTTGATGCACTGCTCCGGGGCCATGTAGGCCAGGGTGCCCATGGCGGCGCCGGTGCGGGTCCGGGTGTCCTCGGTCTTCACACGGGCGATGCCGAAGTCCGTGAGCTTGGGCACCCCGTCCTCGTCGACGAGCACGTTGTGGGGCTTGACGTCGCGGTGGATGACGCCGCGGCTGTGGGCCAGGCGCAGGGCGCCCAGCACGTGCTGGATGACGGTCGAGGCCTGTCGCGGGCTGAGGGGACCCTCCCGCTCGATCCGGTCGTGCAGGCTCCCGCCATCGAGCAGCTCCATGACGATGTAGGTGCGGTCGGCGTCCTCGCCGACGTCCATCACGGTCACCAGGTTCGGGTGCTGGAGGCGGGCCATCGTGCGCGCTTCGCTCTCGAAGCGCGCCCGCACCTGCGCGCTCTGGGCCACGGCCGGGTCGAGGACCTTGATCGCCCGGTGGACCTGGAGGCGGGTGTCCAGGGCGCGGTAGACCGTGGCCATCCCGCCCTGACCGAGGACGGAGAGCACGCGATACCGCCCGGTCTGGATGTCCTCCACCGCCTCTCCTGGGAGATCCCTGGTAGATCCATCGGCGTGGAGGGGCGGCGCTTTACGCCGAGTTCAGCGCTCGTGACGGTGATGGCCCACACCCTCCTAGCCCACCGCCGGGAACCACAGTCGGAAGGTCGAGCCCTCTCCCGGGCGACTGTCCAGGGTCAGGAAGCCCCCGGCCTCGCGCACCACGCGCTGCACGGTCGCCAGCCCGAGCCCCGTGCCCAGCCCGTCGGTCTTGGTCGTGAAGAAGGGCTCGAAGACCTGGCGCTGGAGGGCGGTGTTCATGCCCTCGCCGGTGTCGGTGATGGCCAGGACGGCCCAGTCTCCCTCCGGGACCCCCCGCGCGGTGGCCTCGGCAGCGCCCAGGCGGGCCGGGGAGAGCGAGACGACCACGTCGCCGCCATCCGGCATCGCGTCCCGGGCGTTCACCACCAGGTTGAGCAGGGCGAGGTCCAGGTCCACCCGGTCCAGCCGCACGGGGGGCGCGTTCCCCTCCTGCTCGATCGACAGGGAGATCGAGGCGGGCAGGACCTGCCGCAGCATCGGCCGCAGCCCCTCGATGACCTCGGTGAGGTCCAACGCCTCCGGCGCCACCTCCTGCTGGCGGCCGAGATCGAGCAGGCGCTGGGCCAGGGCCTCGCCGCGCCGGGCGGACGCCAGGAGGTGGTCCAAGTACTCCAGTGCCTGGCGGTCCGTGACCCTGTGACGCAGCAGTTCGGCGAAGCCGACGACCGCCACCAGCACGTTGTTGAAGTCGTGGGCGACCCCGCCGGCGAGCTGACCCATGGCCTCGGCCTTCTGGGCCTGTCGGAGCTGCTCGGCGAGCTCCTTGCGGGCCGAGACCTCGGCCTGGAGAGCCGCAGCGCTGCGGGCGACCCCCTGCAGGCGACGCCACCACAGCCCCGACACGGCCAGCAACAGCGCCAGGGCTGCCGCGAGGGGGAACCAGGAGCGCTCCCAGAGGGACGGGACGAGGGTGAGGTCGACCGAGGCGACGCGGCTCAGGCCGCCGCGGGCGCTGCGGGCCTGCACCTCGAAGCGGTACACGCCCGGCGGCAGGCCGGCGTAGCGGGCCACCCGGGCCGAGCCCGCGTCGGCCCAGGTCTCGTCGTGTCCCAGCAGGCGGTGTCGGAAGCGCAGCTCCCCCGGGGCGGTGAAGTCCAGCCCGACGAAGTGCACGACGAGGTCGCGCCGTCCGGGGGGCAGCTCGTTCTCGGCCTCCAGGTCGAGCGGGACCCCGTCCAGGGTCGCCTGCTCGATGGAGACGAGGGGATCGACCAGGCCCAGGTCGACCGTGGCCGGGTCGACCTCCACCACGCCGACGATGGTCGGCAGCCAGAGCCGCCCGTCTTCTCCCCGGACCCCGGCGGGCGAGGCACCGCCGTTGCCCTCGCCGCTCTCGAGCAGCACGCAGGGCAACAGCGCGTCGTCGTCGTCCAGCGCGGCGTCGAAGGCGTCGCGGGGGACGCGGAACAGCCCCCGGTTGCCGTTCATCCACAGGGCGCCGTCGCCCCCGTCGAGGATCCGCGAGACGACGTCGTCGCAGAGGCCCCTGGCTCGGGTGAAGCGGTCGAGTCGTCCCTCCCGCACCCGGGTCAGGCCTCCTCCATAGGTCCCGATCCACGCCGTGCCGTCGGGGTCGAGCAGGATGTCCCGGACGGCCCCGGGGCTCAGCCCCTGCTCGGCGCCCAGGTGGCGTGCGGGGCCGCTTCCCAGGCGGGTGACCCCCCGGTCGCTGCCGACCCAGATCTCGTCTCCGTCGGCCACCAGCACCGGCACCCGATCCGCGTCCAGGCCGGCGTCCGCGAAGGCCCGTGAGGCCTGGCCGTCCTGGAAGCGGTACACGCCGGCGCCGCCCGTGCCCAGCAGCAGCGAGCCGTCTTCGCGGGGCAGGATGGAGAGCACGTCGGCCCGCGGCAGGCCGTGGCGCTCGTCGAACCAGCTCAGCTCTTCGCCCCGGAGGCGGTAGAGCCGCGGGCCCCCGCCGAAGAACAGCGCTCCGTCGGCGCCCAGGGCCAGCGCCCGCACGCAGCCGGCCTTGGGCTCGGGCAGCGTCCTCGTCGAGAAGCGGCCGTCTTCGAGCCAGTGCAGGGCAGCGCAGCCACTGCCCACCCACAGGCGGCCGGTGGCCGGGTCGTCGAGCACCGTGCGCACCGAGGGATCGGGCAGCCCCTCGCGGGCCCCGTGGCGCCGGATGCGACGATCGCGCACGTGGAAGAGCCCGGCGCCGTCCACGCCGACCCACAGCGCCCCCTCCCGGTCCAGCAGCAGCGAGCGGATGGGGTAGGTGGCCGCCTCGTCGGGGCGCAGGGGCGAGACGAGGGGGACCCGCAGGACCTCGCCGGTGCGCTCCCGGAGGAGCAGCTCCGGACCGTCGCTGAACCACACCCGCCCGGTCGCCGGGTCGGCCACGACGTCCCCCACGTAGCTGTGGGACTGCGCCGGCTCGACGAGCTCCCAGGCCCGGTCGGCGCCGAGGAGCTGGAGGCCGGCCTCTCCGATCGCCCACAGCTCCCCGTCGAGGTCCGTGGCGAAGCCGTAGACGGCGCGCGGCCCCCGCTCCGGTTCCTCGGGGGGACGCCAGGCCTCCAGGGGCTCGCAGGTCGGTCCGGTCCAGCACAGGGCACCGCGAGGGGTCCCGACCCAGAGGTCCCCGCCGGGGGTCGAAGACACCGCTCGCGCCGCGTCGCCGGTCAGTCCCGCGTCGGCGCCGAAGCGCTCGACCCGGCCCTCGTGCACCCGGAACAGGCCATCGCCGCTCGCCGCCCAGATCGCCTCGTCGTGCTGGACGAGGCCGCCGATGCCGGCGGTCGCCAGGAGGGGGTCGTCGGAGGTGCTGGCGAAGGCTCCGTCCGTGAGCCGCAGCAGGCCGCGCCGCTCCGTGCCCAGCCAGAGGTCGCCGCTGGCGTCGGGCAGCACCGACAGGAAGCGCGAGCTGTCGAGGCCGGCCCGGCTGGCCATGTCGAAGACCGTGAAGTGCGTCCCGTCGAACCGGGCCAGGCCGCCGAAGGTCGTCAGCCAGAGGTAGCCCTGCTCGTCCTGGACCATGTCCGTGATCGAGTTCTGGGGCAGTCCGTCGGCGGTGGTCCAGCGCTCGACGAGGAAGCGATCGGCGGCTTCGGCCGGCGTGGCGGCCTGGGTCGCTGGCCCGAGAAACAGGCCGACGACGGTGAGAATGCCCCTGAGCCTGCTCCCTGTCACGGCCGCTCCAAGGGGCGTGGTTACCACCGCGGGGGTCGTCTGTCACCTTGCTGGAGAACCCGGTTCGGTCCCGGGTCATGCAACCCAGCCATCCGCCGACCACCAGGACCCCCTCCAGCCGGATACCCTGCCGCCCCGCCTCGCCGGCGGACCCGCCCCCGGGAGCCCACCGTGCTGCACAGCCTCACCCTCCTCCTCTCCCTGCTCGCCTGTGATGGCGTTCCCGACCCGGCCGACGACTCAGGCCTCACCGACTCCGGGACCGACACCGTCATCGACGACGACGTCTTCTACGACTGCGAGACCGAGCTGACGGCGCCTGCGGACGGGGTCTGCGCGGCCGTCGCCGGCAGCACCGGGGCGATCGTGCTCCGCGGCGACGTGCTCGCCGAGGACGGCGCGTACCTCGGCGGGGAGCTGCTCATCGGCAGCGACGGGCTCATCGACTGCTTCGGCTGCGACTGCTCCGGCAGCGCCGCCTACGCCGACGCCACCCAGATCACCTGTGCCGAGGGCGTCATCTCTCCCGGCCTGGTCAACCCCCACGACCACATCGGCTACACCGAGGGCCACCCCATCGACCTGGGCGACCAGCGCTACGATCACCGCCACGGCTGGCGGGGCGCCCTGAGCACGCCCCAGAACGACAGCAACCGCGGCAAGGAGCTCGGCGAGCTGCGCATGCTGCTGTCGGGAGTGACCTCGATGGTCGGCTCCGGCGGCACCGACGGCATGGTGCGCAACCTCGACGAGTCCGACATGGAGGGCCTGTCCCTGGAGCGCGTCGACAACCAGACCTTCCCCCTGGGAGACAGCGACGAGCGCTTCCAGGACGACTGCGACTGGGACTACCGCGAGTCCGAGCTGGAGGTGGCGCGCCAGAACGCCTACCTGCCCCACATCGCCGAAGGCATCGACGACTACGCCGCCGAGGAGTTCCGCTGCACCAGCAGCTCCTTCGACGGGGCCCAGGACTACACCGAGCCCAACGCCGCCCACATCCACGCCATCGGTCTGTCCGCCGAGGACTACTACCGGATGGCCCTCGAAGGCACGGGCATCGTCTGGTCTCCGCGCTCGAACATCGCGCTCTACGGCCACACGGCCCGGGTGGACCTCTTCCACCGGCTCGGCGGGGTGATCAGCCTGGGCACCGACTGGACCTACTCCGGCTCGATCAACTCCGTCCGTGAGCTCGTCTGCGCCGACGGGCTCAACCGGGACTACCTGGACGGCGTCTTCACCGATCGCGACCTCTGGAAGATGGCCACGCTCAATGGGGCCCTGGCCACCGGCTCCGAGGACCTGATCGGCTCGATCTCCGAGGGCCTCGTCGCCGACATCGCCGTCTACGATGCTCGCTCCCTGGAGGCCTACCGGGCGATCATCGAGGCCGAGGCCCCCGGCGTGGTGCTGGTGCTCCGGGGTGGCGAGGCGCTCTACGGCGAGGCGGACACCCTGACCGCCCTGGGCGAGAGCTGCGAGACCCTCGACGTCTGCGGTGAGACCCGCAGCGTCTGCGCCGAGCGGGAGTACGGCGACACCTGGGACGAGATCCTGGACACGGTCGGCAGCGCCTACGGGCCCTTCTTCTGTGGCGTGCCGGACGGTGAGCCCACCTGCACCCCCTTCCGCAGCGGCGAGTACTCCGGGATCACCAGCGAGACCGACGGCGACGGCGACGGCCTGGCCGACGCCAGCGACAACTGCCCGGCCGTCTTCAACCCCGTGCGCCCGATCGACGGCGGCGTCCAGCCCGACGCCGACGGCGACGGCGAGGGGGACGCCTGCGACCTCACGCCGTTGCCGGCCGACCTCGACGGCGACGGGGTCGACGACGAGGACGACAACTGCATCTTCGACGCCAACAGCGACCAGGCCGACGCCGACGAGGACGACCACGGCGACGTCTGTGATCCCTGTCCGGAGACCGCCAACCCCGACACGCTGTGCGCCCTGGCGCCCAGCACGGCGACGATCTACGAGGTCCAGAAGGGCACCGTGAGCGAGGGCACCTTCGTCGAGATCGCCGGCGTGGTCGTGACCGGCGTGGCCAGCTCCGGGTACAGCATCCAGGACCCCGATCGGCTCGACAGCCCCGAGTACTCGGGCATGTACATCTACGTGGGCGGCAGCCCGGGTTTGGGCCGCGGCGACGTGGTCACCGTCGTGGGCGAGGTCGGCGAGTACTTCGGCGAGACCCAGCTCAGCCAGGACTCGGTCACGGTGACCAGCGACGCGGGCCTGGCCTCGTGCACGGGCAGCGACAGCGCGATCACCCCGGCGGCGATCTCCGTCGCCGAGGCCACCGACGAGGCCTGGGAGGGCGTGCTGGTGACGCTGACCGACGGCACCGTGACCGACGAGGCCTACGACTGCAGTGTCGACGGGGACTCCTGCTCCGATGCCGGGCTCTGGGAGATCGGCGGGTCCAGCGGGGTGGTGGTCTTCGACCGGCTCTATGAGTGCGACGACTGGGGCGCTCGGGTCGGTGAGCTGCCGGTGACGGGCGTGATGACCTACCGCTACGACCGCCGGCGGATCATGCCGCGGGGTGAGGGCGATCTCGGGGGCTGAGTCAGTCGGGGAGACCCGGCCGCCGAAACGGCGTGGCTGACGGAGGACCGCCGTCCTCCGCCGCCTCCGGCTTGCGAACCCGGGGCTCGCTCGACGCCGGCAGCGACGGCGCGGGCAGGGCGGGGTCGTCCTCCTGGTCCGCCGCCGTGGCGGGCCGATCCCCGGAGTAGCCCTCCCGCCAGGCGTGGAACCAGGCGCTCCAGCCGCCGCCAGGCAGCGGCTCCAGGGACAGCGCCTCGGCCTCACGGGGTCCGATGCGCTCCCCTTCGGGGACCCAGGTGTCGCCACCGTCGCTGGAGACCCAGGCCTCGACGGGACCACCCATGCGCTTGGCGTTGAAGAGCAGGCGCAGCCGTCCATCGGGCAGCTCCACGAGCTCGGGGGCGAAGCCCGGCGGCGCCTCGTCTCGCTCGGTGCGAAAGCCCTGGCCCCCGTTCTTCGACGCGGACCACTTCAGCCCCGAGGACACCATCAGGCACTCGCCGCTCTCCTCGCAGCGCACCACGGGATCGCCGGAGGGGCCGTTGGCGGCCTCGCCGACCTGGCGCCAGTGCACGAGGTCCCGGGACTCGGCGAAGAAGACCCGTGGCTCGCCACCGCCGGTGAAGGCGTCGCTGCGCACCAGGTTCCGCAGGTCCATCGCGACGTAGTAGAGCCGCCAGGTGCCGTCGGGCTGGACCACGACCTCCGGGTCGACCACCATGCCCACGACCAGGCCCTCGATGCCGAACTCGGGCACCGGCACCAGCGGACCGCCGTTGTCGGAGACGTGGAGCTGCAGGGCCCCCCAGCCCACCAGGCCGTGGGTGCGCATCCAGCCTGAGCGGGCCTCGGCCCGGCCTCGCCCCAGGTCACCGACGACCGAGAACAGCCAGGTCCGGCCGTCGGGTGTGGTCACGACCTCGGGCACGGCAGCCCCGGAGAGCATGCGCTCGGCCTGGGAGAGGTCGAAGCCCAGGGCATCCGGGGTCGGGACCCGCCAGATGTCCTGGAGCCAGGGCCCCTGCCGCTCGGCGCGGTCCTCCAGCAGGCCCTCGTAGAGCGCCACGGCGCAGGCGTCGGCGCTGCCCAGGACGATCGCCTCCAGGGCGGCGAAGGTGTCCTGGGATCCGGGCTCGCAGGGCGGGGATGCGCTGCTGCAGCCGGCGAGCAGGGCGAGGGCTGCCAGGACGCGGGGCATGCGTCCTCGCTAACGCCCTCTCCCAGCGTGAGCGGCGCTCAGGCCGCCACGGACAGGCGCTCCGCCGCCAGCCTCCGGCCTTCGATCCAGGCGTCGATGGCGAAGCCGGTGTTCATCACCAGGACCGCGCCGAACATCGTCCAGTAGAGCTGGAGGTCGATGCCCTTCAGGGTCGTCTCCACGTAGGTCAGCACGATCACGCCGACCAGGAACAGCACCGCGCGGAGCTGCTTGATGCCGAGGGCGAGGTAGCCGGCGCCGGGGAAGAAGAAGTTGAGGGCGGTGGCGATGGTCGTGCGGGTCATGGTGGACTCCTTGTGGGTTGGCGGTTGATTATGTGTGCACCTCGATGGACATTTGAAGGGTCAGATGTCCATAGAACTTGATAGAGTGTCCACAACATGGACTTTCTGAGCCGAGTTCTCGAAGTCGCCGAGGTCCGGGGCAGCATCTTCTGCCGCGCCGAGCTCGGCGCCCCGTGGGGGGTGTCGACCCGGGGCATGGAGGGGGCGGTCTTCCACGTGATCGTGCGCGGGTCCGCCCACCTGCTGGTCGAGGGCGAGCGGCCGGTGTCGCTGCGCTCCGGGGACCTCGTGGTGCTGCCCCACGGCAGCCCCCACGTGCTGGCCGACCAGCCCGACACCCGCCCGGCCCACATCGCCACCCTGCCGACCACGGTGGGCCCCGACGGCCTGCCCTGCGTGACCCACGGCGGAGACGGCCCGCGGACCTCGATCGTCTGCGGCAGCTTCCGCTTCTCCGAGGAGGCGGGCGAGTGCCTGCGGCCGCTGCTGCCCACGGTCCTGCACGTGGCGGGTGGCTCGGCGGCCGGCTGGCTGGACACGACCCTGCGGGTGCTCGCCGACGAGCTCGACGGCGCCCGTCCCGGATCTCAGCTCCTGGTGTCCCGGCTGGCGGACATGCTCTTCGTCCAGGTCCTGCGGGCCTGGGCGGCGACCTCCGGTGGCGGCTGGCTGGGGGCGCTCACGGATCCCCACCTCGCGCGGGCCCTGAGCGCCATCCACGGCGAGCCGGCCTCGCCCTGGACCGCCGCTTCGCTGGCGCGCCGGGCCGGGCTGTCGCGGTCAGCCTTCTACACCCGCTTCCAGGACCGGGTCGGCGAAGCGCCGAGCGCCTACCTGACCCGCTGGCGCATGCTGCTCGCCCGGCGGGCTCTCCGGGGTGGGGCGGGCCTGGCCGAGATCGCCGACCGGGTCGGCTATGGCTCCGAAGCCGCCTTCTCCAGGGCCTTCAAGCGCCAGGTGGGCATGCCTCCCAGCGCCTGGCGCCGCCAGAGCCTCGCCTCGACGTGAGCTTCGTCCAGCCGGTCTTTCCGCTGTTCCTGCTGGTGGTGGTCGCCACCTACTGGCTGCTGGGCACGACCCGTCGCCAGAACGTGTGGCTGTTGCTCGCCAGCGCGGTCTTCTACGGCTGGATCCACCCCTGGTTCGTGGGCCTGCTGGTCTTCTCGATCGGGCTGGACTTCGGCTGTGGGCTGGCGATGGCCCGCTGGCCGACCCGGAAGCGGTGGGCGCTGGTCGCGAGCATCGTGGGCAACCTGGGGCTGCTGGCGCTCTTCAAGTACTGGGACTTCTTTGCGGTGAACGTCGCCGCGGCCCTGGGGGCGGTGGGGCTCCAGACCTCGCCGTGGACCCTGGGCCTGCTGCTGCCGGTCGGCATCTCCTTCTTCACCTTCCAGACCATGAGCTACACCCTCGACGTCTACCGGGGCAAGCTGGAGCCGACGCGAGACCTGGTGGCCTACGCCACCTATGTCTCGCTCTTCCCCCAGCTCGTGGCGGGGCCGATCGAGCGGGGGACGGCGCTGCTGCCCCAGGTCCTGGGCGAGCGGACCTGGAGCACGCCGCGGTTTCTGGACGGGCTCGGGCTGGCGCTGTGGGGGGCGGTCAAGAAGCTCGTGGTGGCGGACACCCTGGCCCTCGCCGTGGACGGACTGTTCGCCCTGGAGGAGCCGTCGGGGGCCCAGGTCCTGGTCGCCACGTTCGCCTTCGCCCTCCAGATGTTCGCCGACTTCTCGGGCTACACCGACATCGCGCGAGGGACCTCCCGCATGATGGGCTTCGAGCTGCGGGAGAACTTCCGGGCCCCCTTCGCCGCCACCAACCCCACGGACTTCTGGCGTCGCTGGCACATCAGCCTGACCACCTGGCTGCACGACTACCTCTACCTGCCCCTGCGCGAGCGTCTGGGCACCACCGCCGCCGGTGCGGTGACCCTGTTGTTGGCCGGGCTCTGGCACGGCGCCTCCTGGAACTTCCTGCTCTGGGGCGCCTGGTTCGCCGCGGTGATGCTCGCCTACCGGCTGCTGCGGCCTCTGAAGCCCGCCTGGGCCGACACGGGGGTGGGTCGGGGGCTCGCGGTCGGGGTGATGTTCGGCCTGGTGCTCGTGGGCATGCTGATCTTCCGGGTGCGGGACCTGGACCGGCTGCTGAGGTTGGGGTCGCTGGCTCCCTGGCAGGGGTCCCCGGACCAGGTCCTGGTCGCCGGGGCCGTGCTCTCGCTCGCTCTGACCGCCGGGGCCGTGCTCTGGGTCGGGGGTCACCTGCGACACGAGGTGTTGCCCTCGCTCGGGTCCTGGCGGTGGCGTGGGCCGCTGCGCTCGCTGTCGTGGTCCCTCGCTGTGCTGGCCCTGGTGCTCTTCGCCCGGGACACCACCCGCGACTTCGTCTACTTCCGGTTCTGAGCATGAGCCTGCGACACCACCTGCTGACCGTGCTCCTCCCGCTGCTGGTGGCGGGGAGTGCAGGTGCCGTGTTCTCCCGCCTGGGGGAGCAGGTCGCGGCGACCGTCGAGGTGGGTCCGGAGCTGGAGGGGGTCGAGGTCCTGGTCCTCGGCAATTCCGTCGGCGCGGCGGCGGTGGACGCGCAGCAGCTCCAGGCGGTGACGGGGCTGACCACCGTGTCCCTGGCCGAGCCCGGCACCCAGCCCGCCCACTGGCTCGCCGTCCTGCGCCACCGGGTCCGCCTCGCGGGTCACCACCCCCGGGAGGTGGTGGTCTACGCCCCGCTGCACGTCCTGCCCCACGGCACCCTCGTCGACCCCAAGGAACAGGCGCTGCTGCTGTCCCTGCTCGTGGAGCCCGACAGGTCGCTGCTCGACGCCGCCCTGGGACCGGCCCGCCGGTCGCGGGCCGAGCGCCTTCGACGCGGCCGGGTCGCTGCCCGGGAGGGGCTGGTCGCTTGGATCGGCCTCGCACCCCCGCGGCTGCTGGTGGGGCCGGAGCGGGTCGAGCGGGCCCTGGCGGCAGCGCCCGCGGTCCCGCTCCAGGTCGCGGACCGGCCGGCCTCCGTGCCCGGTGACCGCCGGAGGGGCACGCCAGCCCACGTGGAGCCGGCTTCGGTGCCCTACGGGGAGTCCTTCCTGCCCGCCCTGCTCGACGAGACGGCGAGGCTCGGGGCTCGGCTCTGGATCGTCGCCCCGGCCGTGCGTCCCTCCGGGCGTCCGGAGCCTCTCTGCGCGCACCCACCGGAGGTCCAGGCGCTGCTCGATCGGCTCGAGGGAGACGGAGCCCACCTGCTCGACCTGACCTGGGCGCCGCTGGAGGAGGAGGACTTCCGCAGCCTCCAGCACCCCCTCGCCAGGGGTCGGGTCGCGGTGACCGGGTGGATCGGTGAGGCCGTGCGGGCCGGCCAGGTGCCGGCTGAACGTCGCTGCCGGCGACCAGGTGGCGACTGAACGTCGCGGCGGGGGGTGAGTTGGGCCCCAGGTTGGGGGGATTCGGACGCCTGGGGGCTCCAGAGGCCGCTCGACCCGGCGTCCTTCGGCCTGCCATCGCAGCGGGGCCCTCCAGCTACTCGGGCCGCTCGAGCCAGCGCGGTCCCGCTCGCGTCGCCGGCTGCGTGGTGTCCGATCCGACGACCTCCTCCATGGCCATGATCGGCACCGCCACCTTGACGAGGAGCGTGAACATCAGCGTGCCAAAGGCCAGGATCGCGACGACGGACCAGACCTCGTGCGAATTGGGCATGTAGGCGACGATCTCGCCCAGCGGGTTCGGGAGGTAGGCCGGGAACATGAAGCAGATGCCCTTCTCGAGCCAGATCCCCACGGTGATCGCGGCGGCCGAGAACAGGAGCATCGGACGCCGCTTGCCGAAGCCGGAGAAGTAGAGCCCGGCCAACCCGAGGGTGTTCAGCAACGTGGAGCTCCAGGAAAAGACCAACAGCTCGTTGTGACCGTGGTACCCGAGCCACAGGTACTGCGCGTGGCTGGTGTGCTCCGCTCCCGTGTAGAGCTCGACGACGATCTCCGAGATGACCATCAGCAGGCTGAGGGCGATGGAGAAGAACGCCGTCTTGGCGAGCAACGAGTACACCTCCTCCTTGACCGGGTAGCGGAACAGGCGCTCGATCAGCTCGAAGGTGATGATCAACAGCGCCGGTCCGGTCGCCACGGCGGTGGCGATGAACTTGGGCGCCGCCAGGGGGTTGTTCCAGTAGGGGCGAGCCACCAGGGTGCTGAAGATGAACGCCGTGACGACGTGGATCGCGACGGCCCAGAGGATCGAGATGTAGGCGGTGGGAACGATCACCAGCCGATCGAAGAGGCCGGTCTCCCAGCGGAAGAACCTCTTGGAGAGCGCGTGTGCGACCAGGAAGATGTTGATGGCCAGGTAGCCGTTCAGCACGACGACATCGAAGGACAGCATCGATGTCGGCAGGTTCAGCAGGCCGATGGGCGGCAGGACATGCAGGATCCTGTCCGGGCGGCCCATGTCGGCGAAGATGCACAGCACCGCCACGATGATCGCCACGATCGGGAGGAGCTCGCCGATGATGACGACCTCCTTCATCGCCTTGTTGTGGAACAGGTAGGCCGGCGTGACGACCGTGATGCCGCCGGCCGCGACACCGATCATGAAGGTGAAGTTGGCGATGTGCAGGCCCCAGGGCGTGGAGTCCGACATGTGGGTGACGACGAGACCCTCGAGCGCCTGCTCCACCGACGGCTCGATGCCGAGGTACATCAGGAGCAGGAGCAGGCCGACCCAGCCGTAGTACAGGTTGCTGCCTTCGTCGATGTTCCGGAGGCAGAACTTCAGGAGCCTATACATGGTCGGGTCCCTCGACTCGGTCGACGGAGCCACGACCGGCAGACGCGACCCGCTCGCACCTGCAGCGTCCGCTGTGAGCATGCGTCATGGCGCTGCACCCGAGTCGTGTTCACGCTCGTGGAAGTAGTGGTACAGCAGCAGCGCCTCCTTGCCGTGGCAGGCCTTGCAGACACCTCGCCAGCTCGGGCGGCGCAGCCCGTCGGAGGGGTGGATCGGGTCGGGCCCGTGCGTGATGTGGCAGGTCGAGCAGGTCAGATCGCCGTTGGCCCCTTCCTCGACCGGCGTCCCGTCCGGGCCGTAGAGCGGCAGGGCCCGCAGCGGTTCCCATCGCGGGCCGCCGGGCGTGAAGATGGGCTTCGGGTGCTCGTACTCCTCGACATGGGAGATCCCCGGCAGGCCGACCGTGGCCCCGTGGCAGGCCAGGCAGCGCTGGGCGGCTGGATTCAGACCCGCGACGTCCGCCTGGGGGGGGGCGTCGTGGGCCGGGTGGCAGTCGCCGCACTCGGCCGTGCCGTGCCCCCCGCGGGCAGAGGCGCGATCCTGGTCCTCGTGGCAGGACCCGCAGGCGAGATCCTCGTCCTCTGGCTCGTGGACGTCGTGGCAGGCCGTGCAGGTGAGCGGGTCGACCTGCCCCGTGTGCAGCTCCCCGTCGACAGGGTGGCCCAGCACACCCGGCCGACCTCGCTCCGGAGCCGCGGACTCCCCCGGACCGTGACAGTCCAGGCAGCCGTCCGGGTCCGCGGCCCCGGAGGGAGCCGTGCCCAGGAGGTTCCGCTCCCGGTCCGAGCCGTGGACCTGGTGGCAACCGGAGCAGGGATCGCTGCGACGGCCGGTCTCCCCGTGCAGTCCGCGCAACACGGCCTCGTGTTCCTCGTGGCAGACGATGCAGAGCGGGCCATCCTCCACCGACCTCAGGAGGGCGGTTCCGATGCCGTCGACCAGGTCGTGGCAGGAGCTGCAGATCGGCTCGCCGTGCTCGCCCGTGGGCAGATCGGACGGCAGCGACCTGTCCGGCTGCTCCGGTCCGCCGACCGGGTGGTTGCGCGTCGGCACCGCCTCGTTGCGGTGGCAGACGGCGCACACCCGACCCTCACCGGCGTCTCGCAGCACCCCCTGCTCCAGCGCCCCGCTGCTCCCGTGGCAGCCGTGACAGCCCGACGGCCTCCCGTCCCGGCGGATGCTCGCCACCAGGTCGGCGTCCAGCTCGGCTCCCCCGGGATGGAGGCCGTCCGAGAGCCCCAGGCGCTCGAACACGGGCTCGTGCGAGTCCTCGTGGCAGCGCAGGCACAGCTCCGAGGGGTCGTCGATGATCGGTGTGGTCCGCACGGCGGCGTCGCTGCCGAAGGTCTCGACGCTGGTGCTCATGGTGTGGCAGGTGCGACAGACCAGCCCCCCCTCCTCGGACAGGTACAGCGAGTCGTCCAGCTCGCGCTCCGGAGCGAAGTCGACCGAGTGGTGGCCGCGGGCAGGCCCGTTCACGCCGTGGCAGGCCGGGCACCGCTCGCGCAGGATCAGCCGGTGTGGGATGTCGGGTGCCCCCTCCGCGGGCTCCCGACTCTCGGCCTGCTCTCTCAGGCCGACGAAGGTATTCCGCAGGTCACGCGAGTCCTGAGCGAGGTCCGCGCCCCCCGGGGCCGACCCCGAGGCCTGCACGTGGCAGGTCGTGCACGTCGCATGGCCCTCGTGGCAGATGGGGCGCGCCGTCCGCCCCCACAGCACGAGGCGCTCCCCGTGGCACGTCAGGCACTCGGGCGCCGCGTTCTGCTGCACGGCGTGGGGGATCGTCGGCGGCGCTCCTTCGTAGGCACGGAGGTCGGCACGACGTTCCAGGTCGACGTTCCAGTAGGCGGTCTCGGCAGCGACCGGATCCTCGGCCTGCCCGAGCCGGAAGGGGAACAGGTCCTCCTGCAGGCCCGACTGCGTGCCGCGGGGGGTCAGGCGCATCTCGGTGTAGGTCACCGCGGGCGGTGCCTCCCCCAGCTCGACGGCGCCATGGTCCTCCTCCGAGGACGTCCCGCAGCCGGCTGACGGGAGCAGGAGCAGAGAGGCCAGCGCGACGATCCGCATCAGGGTCGCCTGATGCGAACGGCAGCGGCCCAGACACCTGCGCCGTCCGTGGGTTCGTCCAGCAGCTCCGCCACCGGCATCCGCTCATCGAAGACAGGCGCGTACACCGTTCCCGGGTACGGGCTCCCTCGGCCTTCGATCCAGACCGGGAGCTTCACCGAGCCTGTCCTCGACTCCACCACCACCGTCTCGCCATCGATGAGCTTGAGCCTGTGTGCGTCCTGCAGGCAGATCTCCAGGTAGCCGTGTGGCATCGCCCGGCGCAGGGTCGGGATCCGCCCGGTCAGCGTGCCCGAGCCCGAGTGCTCGAGCACGGCGCGGGTCTCGAGGCGGAACGGGTACTCGTCGTCTGGCCGCTGCGCGGAGACGCTCGCCTGCGGGACGCAGATCCCTGCCCGTCCCGTGGGCAGGTCCACGACGCGCTCGGACTCGTCGCTGAACCGGCGCTTCGTCTCACGATAGCTGCCGTCCGGACGCTCCGACACCGGCCAGCGCAGCCCATGGGCCCCGACGTAGGCGCGATACGGCGCGAGATCCCTGCTCTTGCGGCTCGTGAAGCGCCGGTACTCCTCGAACAGGGCCCGATCCACGTTCGAGGCCGCGTAGCCACGCCAGGTCCAGATCGGCGCTCCGTCGAACAGGTCGAAGAGGAACCGTCCGTCCCCGTCCGTCAGGCCCTCCGCCTCGCGCTCGTACAGCGCCCGCGCGACGGCGATGATCTGCCAGACGTCGTCGCGCGCATCGCCGGGGGGCTCGACCATCTTGAACCACTGCTGGGTCCGGCGCTCCGAGCTGGAGTACATGCCGTTCTGCTCGACCCACATCGCCGACGGGAGCACGAGGTCGGCCTCCCTCGTGGTGGGCGTCGGGTACGCGCTCGAGACGACCAGGAACTTGCCCGCATCGCGTGGTCCCTCGCCGAAGAACCGGCTCGCGTTCGGCAGGGTCTGCGCCGGGTTGGCCCCTTGCACCCACAGCGTGTGGATCGCACCGGCCTCCTCCGACGACGCGGAGAAGCGCTCCCACAGCTCCAGCGGCCCTGGGCCGGCTTGCGACGGGATCCGCTCGGCGGGCACCTTCCAGAGCTTCGCCGCCTCGTGTCGATCGCCCTCGTCGAGCAGCGAGAGGCCCCCGGGAAGGCCACCAGGCAGGATCCCGACCTCGCGGACGGTGCGGCTGGGCTGTGACGTCAGACCCAGTGGCCCGTCGCCGGGCCGGCCCACGTGGCCCGAGAACAGGTGCACGGCGTGGAGCAGCGTGTTCGCCGCGGCGGCGTGCTCCGACCGGTTCAGGTCATCGGACCACAGGCTGACGATCCGTGTGTCGCGGTCTGCGAACAGCCCGGCGAGCTCCAGCAGGGCCTCTGGCCCGACGCCGCTCTCCCGCTGCACGATGCTGGGCGTGTACGCCGCGACCCGGCTCGCCCAGTCCTCGAACGACACCTCTCGACCGACCGGCGACCCGGGCTGCGACACCACTCGGAAGGTACAGCTCTGCTCCACGAACGCCTGGTCCCAGCCCCGGCCCCGCAGCAGGAAGGCCAGGACCCCTCGCAGCACCGCGTGCTGGGTCCCCGGACGGCACCGCACGAAGGACTGCGCGAACGCCGTGGCCCGCGTCCTCCGATCACCGACGTCGATGACCCGGACCTCGTCTCCGCTCAGCCGGCGGTCGGTGATGCGCGAGAACAGCACAGGGTGCTCTTCCGCCGGGTTGTACCCCCACAGGATGACGACGTCTGCGGTGTCGAGGTCCTCGTAGCAGCCGAGCGCTCCGTCGTCGCCATAGGTCGTCGACAGGGCGCTCGCCGCCGACGCCTCGATCAGGCCCGCCTCCGCTGCGATGTTGGGGTTGGACAGCCCGCCATTCATCAGCTTCTGGACCGCGTAGCCGGCACCCAGCGTCCAGTGGCCGCTGCCGTAGAACCCGAGACCCCCCGGATCGATCGCGATCCGTTCCGCCAGGATGGCGATCGCCCGAGCCCACGAGATCGAGCGAAGCTCGCCGTCCCGCCGAAGCAGCGGCGTGGTGAGCCGGTCCGCTCCATAGAGCTCGATCCCGGCGTGGTAGCCCTTGGCACACAGCAGGCCGCCGTTCGCCTCCGCGTCCGGGTCGGCGACCGCCCCGACCACGCGCCCGCCTCGAACCGCGACCTGCAGGCCGCAGCCGACGCCACAGAATCGGCAGGGCGCCTTCCCCCAGCGCACCGGGCTGCCCGCGGCCCTCGCGACGGGGCAGCCCGCCGCCATGGACAGCCCGGCCATCGTGGCCAGACCGAGGAAGCTCCTCCGATCCGTCGTGAGGTCGCTTCCAAGCTGGCGCGGTTTCATCGAGGGTGCCTACTCGTCGAAGAAGTAGAAGAAGCGGGGGAGCGTGCCCAGCTCGGCCTTGAGCACATACACCCTCTTGTTCTGGAGCACCCAGCGGACGTCGGACTCCGGATCCAGGGCGTTGCCAAAGACACGTGCGCCGGTCGGGCAGGC
>CAZCVP010000079.1:30077-30690 GCA_964501915.1 uncultured Enterobacterales bacterium | reverse complement strand
AGGCGAGGGGCTCGTCGTCGTTGCAGTCGTCGGGGTTGTCGGCGTAGCCGGAGGGGGCCTCGCAGGCGTCCACCGTGTCGTCGGGCACGCCGTAGCCGTCGCCGTCGTCGTCGCCATACCAGGTCAGCGGGTCGAGCAGGTCGTCGTCCTCGTCGTCGACCAGCCCGTCGCAGTCGTCGTCGAGGTCATTGCAGACCTCCTCGGCGTCGGGGTGGACCTCGGGGTCGGTGTCGTCGCAGTCATCGGCCACGAGCACGAACTGGGAGGGGCCCTCGCAGGCCGTGACCGTGTTGGCCGGGTCACCCCACCCGTCCCCGTCCAGGTCCCCGAACCACTCGGCGGCGTCGCTGACGTCGGGGTCCTCGTCGTCGGCCAGCAGGTCGCAGTCGTTGTCGATCCCCTCGCGTCCCACGACGGCCTCGGGGTGGACCTCGGGATCGGTGTCGTCGCAGTCGGTCGCGTCGGCGACATACCCGGTGGCGCCGTCGCAGTCCTGGGTGGTGACGTCCGGGTCGCCGTAGCCGTCGTCGTCGTCGTCGGCGAACCAGTTGTCGCCCACCGCGTCGTCGATCTCGTCGTTGCAGTCATCGTCGAGGTCGTTGCAGACCTCGAC
>CAZCVP010000079.1:857-30067 GCA_964501915.1 uncultured Enterobacterales bacterium | reverse complement strand
GGGGCCGGGGGGGGCGGGGGGGGGGCGGGGTGGGGGGCGGGGGGGCCCCGGCCCCCCCCCCCCCCCCCCGCGCCCGGGTAGACGTCGGAGTTCTCGTCGTCGCAGTCGTCGGCGCCGAGCACGCCGTCGCCGTCCAGGTCGTCATCGGGGGTGGTCTCGTCGCAGTCGTTGTCGACGCCGTCGTAGGCGACCTCGTCGGCGCCGGGGTTCACGGTCTCGTCGGTGTCGTCGCAGTCGGTCGACGCCGGGTAGCCGTCCTGGTCGAGGTCCAGACCGGCGGTGTCGTCCGTGTCGACGATCACCGTGCCGGTGTCGGTCGCCGAGTCCTCCTTGTTGCGACAGGAGAAGGGCGAGATCAGGGCGAGGAGGAGGAGGAGACGGACCATCTTGTGCTTCCTTCCTGGCGCAATGGGTCATCATAGCGGTCGTGGGGCTGGGTTTCTCCGGCGCCAGGACCCGCAGGGCCTCCACCTCGGGGGGCCGGCGACGACGATGGGGACACCGGGGACGAAGGTCGACGAAGATTGGCCGTCCGGGCTGACCTTGGTCCGCTCGAGAGGCTGGAAGGGACGAAGGGCGCCGACGGGGTGACGGGGCCCGTCCAGCTCCTCCCTACCGCGTCAGCGCCGCGATCCGCGCCAGCGCGAGGCGACCCTGGCGGGAGTCCTCGCCGGCGATCTCCAGCGCCCGGCCGTACTCGACGAGGGCGGGCTCGATCTTGTGGGCCCGCTCGTAGACCCGGGCCCGCGTCATGTGCTCCGAGGCCACGCGGCTCTTCTCCTCCTCGATCTCGCGCAGCCCCTCGCGGGCACAGGCGTGGTCCGGGACGAAGTCCAGGGCGCGCTCGAAGGCCTCGGTCGCACCGAGCGTGCGTCCGCCGGCGAGCTCCCGGGAGCCCTTGGAGCACCACGAGTCCGCCCGTCGCTCCAACAGGGCCTGCGTCTCGGCGAGCACGACACTCGCCGAGGCGCCGCTGGGCAGCACCGCTCCCGGATCGGCGGCGACGACGGGGGAGAGGCAGCTCACGGCCTCCCGGTGAGCGCCCGCCGAGAGCAGCTCCTCGCACTCCTCTCCGACCGGTGGCGCCGGCTCCACCGCGACCGGCTCCGACCGGGCTCCGGACCGACTCCGCGTGGCGGACCGACTCCGAGTGGCGGCCCGTCGTCGAGCCGGCTGAGCCGCCGGCACCTGCGCCACTTCGACCTCCGCGGGGACCTCGGCCTCCACGGCCGCCTCGAAGGACGCGATCACCACGGCCTCCTCGCCGTAGCGTTCCGCCCGCTCGGCCGCCGCCTGGACGGCGAGGTCCGGCGCAGGCATCGGGACGACGTCGGGCCCCAGGGTCGCGCCCACCGCCAGCAGCGCACCCACCAGGAGGGAGACGCCGACCAGCCGGACGAGCCACCTGGAGCCCTGCTCGGGCTCGGACAGCTCCGGAGGACCAGCAACCGGTGGCGGTGGCGGCGGAGGGGGCGGCTCCAGCGGAATGAACGTGGTCCAGTCGGGGATCGAGGGCCTCTCGGTCCGGCTCCTGGGGACGACGTCGGGGCGCATGGTGGCCTCGGGGGGGGGACGGGATCTCTCGTTGCAGGCCCCGTGCCAGCCTCCTCCAGGGGTGCAGGGCATAGACTGCGAGCCTGCGCCCCTCCCTGCGAGCCGCGACGGGGCACGCGGACCCCGGTCCGGATGCCACGGCCGTCTCTCCGAGCCCCACCCCCTCGGCGAAGAGCATAGGAGGATGACGACGGGAGGTAGAGAGCATGTCCCTCATCGGCATCCTCCGGGGCAAGGGCCCCAGCGGCTTCGGCTACGACTCCACCGCGGAGCAGGTCACCGCCGGCCTCGACCTGACCGGGAAGACCTACCTGCTCACCGGGTGCAACTCGGGCATCGGCGCCGAGACGCTGCGGGTGCTGAGCCTGCGCGGAGCCCGGGTGATCGCCGCCGCGCGGACCCTGGCCAAGGCCGAAGCCGCCTGCGCGACGGTCTCGGGCCCCACCGACCCCGTCGCCTGCGAGCTCTCCCAGCCGGCCTCGGTCCGCGCCGCGGTGGCCGCCGTCCAGGCGCTCGGTCACCCCCTCGACGGGATCCTCGCCAACGCGGGCATCATGGCGCTGCCCACGCTGGTCCAGAACCACGGCATCGAGCAGCAGTTCTTCACGAACCACGTGGGCCACTTCATGCTCGTCACCGGCCTGCTCGACCAGCTCGGCCCCGAGGGGCGGGTCGTGATGACGTCGAGCACCGCCCACAAGCGGGCCCCGGCCGAGGGCATCCAGCTCGACGACCTCTCCGGAGAGCGGGACTACACCCCCTGGGGAGCCTATGGACAGTCCAAGCTGGCCAACCTGCTCTTCGCGAAGCACCTCGCCACGCGGCTGCCCGCCGGTCAGACGGCGAACTCCGTGCACCCGGGCGTGATCCCCACGAACCTCACCCGCCACATGGGCAGGGTGGCCCAGCGGACCTGGTCGACGCTGGCCCCCCTGCTCATGAAGACCATCCCCCAGGGCGCAGCGACGCAGGTCTTCGTCGCGACCCATCCCAGCGTGGCCGCGACGACAGGGGTGTACTTCTCGGACTGCGATCGGGCGGACACCAGTCGCGCGGGCGAGGACGCCGGGCTCGCCGAGCGGCTCTGGGCCGCGACCGAGGAGATCGTCGCCGGGCTGCCTGGAGATCCACCATGATCGTGGTCAACGAAGAGGAACGTCCTCACCGCCCCGGCCTGACCGTGCTGGACCTGTTGATCGAGCTGGACCCCCGTCTGCCGCTGGTGGCGGTCAAGATGGACGGACGCCACCTGCCCAGAGCCCAGTGGAAGGACCGGGTCATCGAGGACGGGGACGAGATAACGATCCTCCCCGTCTTCGCCGGCGGGTGAGCCAGAGCCAGCACGAGCCGTCTGCAACCCGATCGCCGCGAAGGAGGCCCGATGAAGCTCCTCGAAGAACACGCCTACGAGAAGAGGGCCGCGCAGCACGGCTACGCCAACCGCACGCTGCACATCGACGTGGGGTCACGGGCCATCACCGAGAAGCCGGTGACCGACCAGATGAAGGAGATCTTCGTCGGCGGGCGCGGCTTCGACCTGTGGCTGCTCTGGAACGCCATCCCCCCCCGCACCAAGTGGGACGACCCGGTCAACGAGATCGTCATCGCCAGCGGCCCACTGGCGGGCTCGCCGATCTACCCCGGCTCCGGCAAGAGCATCTGCTGCTCCATCTCGCCGCTCACCGGCAGCGTCATCGACTCCAACGTCGGCGGCTACTTCGGCCCCTACCTGAAGTTCAGCGGCTTCGACGCCCTGGAGCTCCAGGGCAAGAGCGAGGTCCCGCTGGTCGTGGTCATCGACGGCGACGACGGCGTCATCCGCTTCCTCGACGGCACCGGCCTCACCGACAACGCGTACCTGCTCAGCGAGCAGCTCCACCGGGAGCTCGGTGGCGACAAGCCGGTCAAGGTCTCCGTGGTGACCGCCGGCAGCGGCGCCCGCCACACGAACATCGGCTGCCTGAACTTCTCCTGGTGGGATCTCGGGCGCAAGGCCGTGCACTTCAAGCAGGCCGGACGGGGCGGCATCGGCACCGTCTTCACCGACAAGAACCTCGTCGCGGTGGTGGGCATCCACACGGGCAACGCGCTGAAGTTCAACAACCCCTACGACAGCAAGGGCGTCATCGCGGTCGGTCGCAAGCACTCCAAGGAGATCCGCCAGCTCGACCCGAAGCAGAACGAGATGGCCGTGCTCGGCACGACCCACCTCGTCACGATCATGAACGACTACGACCTGCTGCCGACCCACAACTTCAAGTTCGGCTCCAGCGACGAGGGCGTGAAGCTGGGGGCCGAGGCCTACCGGGCGCGGTTCCACAAGGGCTACGACGGCTGCTGGGCCGGCTGCACCGTAGCCTGCGCCCACGTGGTCAAGGACTTCGCGCTGACGAGCGGCCCGATGAAGGGCCAGCCGGTGTGGGTCGACGGCCCCGAGTACGAGACCATCGCCGGCTGCGGCAGCAACCTCGGCGTCTTCGACCCCGACTTCGTCATCGAGATGAACTTCTACTGCGACGCCTACGGCCTGGACACGATCAGCGTCGGCACGGCGATGGCCTTCGTGATGGAGTGCTACGAAGCCGGCCAGCTCACCACCGCCCACACCGGCGGCCTGGAGCTGACCTTCGGCAACCAGGAGGCGGCCCTGGAGCTGCTGCACCAGGCGGCCCGGGGAGAGGGCTTCGGCGCCGTCTTCGGCAAGGGCATCCGGGCGATGAAGGCGCACTTCGTCGAGCACTTCGGCGCCGACGCGGCGTTTGTGGCCGACATCGGCATGGAGGCCAAGGGCCTGGAGTACTCCGAGTACATGACCAAGGAGTCCCTGGCTCAGCAGGGCGGCTACGGCCTGGCGCTCAAGGGCCCCCAGCACGACGAGGCCTGGCTGATCTTCCTGGACATGGTCCACGGCTACATGCCCACCTTCGAGGACAAGGCCGAGGCGCTGCACTGGTTCCCGATGTGGAGGACCTGGTTCGGGCTCAACGGCCTCTGCAAGCTCCCGTGGAACGACATCGTGCCCACCGACAACAAGGACACGGCCGAGCCGGCCAAGGTGATGAAGCACGTGCAGTGGTACGCCGACTTCTTCACCGCCATGACCGGTCGTGAGGCGGGCCCCGACGACCTCATCGCCCTGAGCGAGCGCTCCTACAACTTCCAGCGGGTCTTCAACCTGCGCCAGGGCTTCGGCCGCCGCGAGCACGACGCCATCCCCTACCGCAGCGTCGGCCCGGTCACCGAGGAGGAGTATCTCTCCCGGCAGGAGCGCTACGACGGGCAGCTCGCCGAGCGCTGGGCCATCGACCCGGCGGGCAGGTCGACGGCCGACAAGGTGGCGCTGCTGCGCCAGAAGCGGGAGGAGCAGTACCAGCTCCTCTGTGACGCCGTCTACCAGCGCCGGGGCTGGACCTCGGACGGTGTACCCACGGTCGAGACGGCCGAGCGGCTGGGCATCGACTTCCCCGAGGTGCTCGAGGTGATCGGGCCGCACCAGTGAGCCGCCCGAGGAGCGACGCCAGATGATCCAGATCCTCGAACACCCCCTGCTCGACCTCCACGTCTTCGAGGCCCGGTTCGCCCGCGAACTCGGCGAGTACACCTCCCCCGCGGCCTGGCAGGACCTGCTGGAGCCCGGCGCCGAAGGCCCGATGGCCACCGACGCCGACGTGAAGCTCCAGGTGCGCAACCTGCTGCGCCACGGGGGCTTCAAGCCCGCGGGCCGCAGCAAGCCGGCGTCGGAGTACCTGATCAAGGCGGCGGCCGGGGGCTTCCTCGGTCCGATCAACCCGGTGGTCGATGCCTGCAACGTGGTGAGCCTGCACTCGGGCCTGCCGATCTCGGTGGTCGACCTGGACCTGATCCGCGGGGGCCTGAGCGTGCAGATCTGCCCACCGGGGACCTCGTACGTGTTCAACGCCTCCGGCCAACAGATCCGTCTCGACGGCCTGGTCTGCCTCTACGACGAGGAAGGGGCCTGCGCCAGCGCGGTCAAGGACTCCCAGCGCACCAAGACCCACGACGAGACCCGGCGGGTCGGCTGCCTGATCTGGGGCTCCAAGGAGCTGCCCGGACGCGGCCAGGAGGCCGCGGACTGGTACCGGAGCCTGCTGGAGGAGGTCGGAGCGCAGACGGTGGTGGTCTGCTGACCCCCGCACACCCCACCTGGGGCGACCACCCCCCGACGGGCTGCCCCACCGCCGAGGCCTGGATACCGAATTTCAGCACCTTGGAGGCCTGTTTTCGGGCACGGTACTTGCACCCCTGACCCGGTGACCCCACCAGGCACCGACGATGAAGCTCCTCCTGCTCGCCCTCCTCTCCCTCAGTGCAGCCCACGCCGACGACGACTGCCCTCCCAAGGGAGACGTGGGACTGGTCAAGGACCTGCAGACCCTGCTGGCGGCGATGCCGGCCCGCCAGGTGGGCATGGTCGCGACCTCCGAGCCGACCCTCGACAGCCTGGTGGGCACGTGGAAGGCCAAGGTCGCCGACTGGGACGCCGCGACCCTCGATCGCCACATCCGGGTCTGGACCAACGCCCTGTCCGCGAACGCCGAGACCTGGTCCCGTGCCGAGTACCGGAACGTCCTGGCCGCCGCCATGGCCGCAGCGGAGCGCCTCCAGGTCCTGGTGGGCACCCAGTCCCACACCCACCCCGACGCCCGGCGCCAGTTCCGCGCCACCGCCACCCCGCAGCTCGAGCGAGCGCTGGCCCAGTTCGACGCCACCCTGGCGGACTCGACCCGTCGTGCCGAGTGGAAGCGGCAGCTCGAGGCCGGCGGCAAGACCCTCAGCGACGGCGTGGTCCAGGTCGAGATGCTCCGCCAGGAGCTGACCCGGCGGGAGCTCAACCGGCACGGCGGCGTGCCCGGAGCGGTGGCCCAGGTCCCGGCCAAGGAGAAGGGCGCGGTCGAGGAGATCCTCCACGAGGTCCTCAACGGCGACTACGACCTGGAGAAGGGCTTCTCCGGCACCCACGGCGACTGGGAGGTCCAGGTCCTGTCGCCGGGTGTCAAGCAGCCGAAGTTCCTCTACCTGAAGAAGTCCACGGGCGGCTCCCAGGGGGAGATGATCCTGGTGCGCCTGGGGGCCGAGCCGAAGGTCCTGCGCGTGGAGTGGTCTCCCAGTGACTCGGTGAAGGGCGGCCTGACCGTGGCCGGGGCCGAGGGGACCGCCTCGGTCAGCAACCGGGGCGTGGAGCTGAAGGCCCTGGCCTACATCGGACGGGGTGACCTCCAGGTCGGCGTGCTCACGGTGAAGGGCTACGCCGGAGGCATCGGCTTCCGCCTGTCCGCCAAGGACGGCAAGGTCTCCGTGGGGGCTGTCGCCGGGGTCGGCGGAGAGGTCCAGATCGACGTCCTCGGGATCGCCCAGGGTGCCTGGGCGGTGAACGAGGCCCTGGCCCAGGAGCTGGCCGAGACCTCCACCCTGTCCTGGCGAACCGACGACAACGGGGACTGGGTCCTGCCCAACGGCTCCACGGCGTCGAAGGCCTGGGTGCGGGCGATGATGAACCGGCCCGGGTTCCACGTCCTGCCGCCCTGACCGGAAACTCCGCTCAGGATCGAGGGCTCGGCGTCCGACCCATGGGGTGTACGCGACAGGGGGCGAAGATGCCGCACCACGACGAGATCCAGGTCCACCTCGTCCAGATCGCCTCCGAGAGGTGGCCGGTCCACGTGGCCACCGGAGACGGCTGGACCGGCCCCGGTCGCTTCTTCCTCGGCCGGGCCGAGGGGCCCGTCGGCCTGCGGTTCGACGACTCGCCTCCTGGGGTCGAGCCCGGAGAGGTGATCCACGCCGTGGTGAAGTCCTGGGAGTGCACCGTGACCTTCTCCTGCGAGGTGCGACGCGTGACCGGAGACGGTCGCCTGGTCGTCTCCTGGCCGGAAGAGGTCGAGGTGGAGCGCTACCTGTCGCGGGACCGCCCGGAGCGTCACCCGGGACGAGGTCGCCGAGCGGCCTGAGCGACCCGCAGGGGCCGACCCCGACGGTCGCTGCCAGACCCTCACACGGAGGGCGACGGCCTCATCACCACTCGTCGCACTCTTCGGGAGGTGGGCCCTCTTCCGCGTAGATGTAGGGGCAGGCGAGGATCTCCAGGGTGCGCGAGCGGGTCACCGACCAGGACCCGATGCCATAGGTCAGGGTGCAGGGCAGCCTGGCGCCGCAGCAGGCCTCGCACTCCAGGGGCTCGAGGTCGCCGCAGGTGAAGTGGCCCAGCTCGACCTCCGAGACCACGGTCGGGCTCGGCTCGCTGCACTCCAGGTAGGGCTCGAAGGTGACGTCGGGCTCGTCCAGGTCGGACTCCTCGACCCAGTCTCCACAGATGCCGAACCGGGCGACGAAGCTGCTGTCCGGGCCCAGGTCGAGCTCCTGGGCCAGGGACCAACCCTCCCACCAGCTGGAGCTGCACGTCTCGTCCGTACGGCGCTCCTCGGGGCCGGGGGTCTCCTCGATGAGGGTCAGGTCCGCGAGGGGCTCGTAGATGGTGAAGGGGTCGACGATCCAGGCGACGGTCTCCAGCGTCCGGGCCGGCAGCTCGTAGCGGACGACGGCGGCGCCGCAGATGTCGAAGTCCGCGAGGCCCCGCCAGAAGGTCTCCAGGTCGACGTCGCCGTCCGGGAACTGAGTGGGGAAGCCCTGGGACACGGACACGCCGCCCATGCCATCCCAGTCGAGCCAGACCAGGCCGGCGAGCCAGGTCTCGATCGCCGTGGGCAGGCTGGCATCGGCGAGGCGGATCGGCTCCGAGACGCTCACCGCCACGTTGGCCAGACCAGCCCCGACCGTGGCGCGGGACCGCTCCAGCAACTGGTCCACCGTCGGCAGCGGACAGTCGTCGGTCAGCCCCTCGTCGACGGCATCCAGCTCGCCGGCCGGCACCGACTCCCAGTCGAATTCGAAGGTCCCGGGTGCGAGATCCTCTTCTCCGCAGCCGGAGACCATGAGGAAGGAGAGAACCAGGGCTGAGAAGGACGGCTTGATCGTCATGATGTCCCCCGTGCGCATCGTGCGCTACGTCTCGTGTAGCCGGGCGGGCGGCCAGTCCGCGGGCCGCAGCACCCGAGGTCGCTCTGGATCCTGAGTCGGATCAGCCAGGGGCCCGCGGCCCCACGTGGCCGGTGCTACCTTCGAAGCCCCCTCCAAGCCCAGGGTCTCCGATGTTCGCCGTCCTCCTCTGGAGCTGCTCCGGCAGCGGCGTGATCCTGCTCGGTGGCGACGACACCGGAGAGCGGGTGCCGGTCTCCACCTTCGGCTCGGGTCACTTCACCACCACGTCGCTGGCGGTGCTGGACGTGACCGAGGGCATGGACCTCGACGGCGACGGGGAGGTGGACAACCAGGCCCCGGCGCTGCTGGCGCTCTTGGACCCCTTCGCCGAGGACGACATGTCCCTCGAGGGCGTGAACACCCGCCTGGAGGAGATGCTGGAGGCCGAGGAGCTCCTGCTGTTGCTCGACGCGCAGCACGTCGATCCAGTCCTGACCATCGACCTGCTGCTGGCCACCCGGGACGAGGAGACCGACGTCCTCGTGCTCGACCCGGGCAGCCACGATCGCTACGGCGACCCGACCTCGCACTTCGTCGGCTGGTTCTCCGACGAGGTCACCTTCGAGACCGGAGCGGACCGCGCCGAGCTGCCCTTTCCCGTGGCCCGAGGCGGCGCTCCGGTGCCGATCCCGCTGGCTGATGCCCTGCTGGTGGGCACGATGGACGCCGAGGCTGCGAGCGGCCTGGTCGCCGGCGCCCTGCCGGTGCTGGACCTCGTCGACCAGGTCGTGGAGCCGCTCGTCCCCGAAGAGGGACCCGCCGGCGGCTACGACCCCGACGACTTCCTGGGCATGAGCCGCCCGGAGTTCATCGACTGGGTCCACCGCCTGCTGGGGGAGAACATCGCCGACCTCTGGCTCGAGGACGGCTCCCCGGCCATCTCGGCGGGGCTGTCCTGGGAGGTCACCGCGACCGACGACTGGCCGAAGTGATGAACTCCTGACATCCCGGGACGAACCCGTGCCCGTCGCCACCGGTCCGGTTCGTCATGGCACGCAACCTCCTCGCCCTGTCCGCGATCCTGTTGGCCTGCGAGACCGGCCCGGTGGCGGCCGACGAAGGTGCCGAGCCGAGTCCACCGGACCCGTGGGCCCATGTCCCGCTGGCCGACGGCTTCGACTGGCCCGTCGGACCGCCCGACGGCGTCGGCTACCGGGACGCCCAGCCCTTCGGCGTCAACGCCCACCTCGGCGAAGACTGGAACGGCCTCGGTGGCGGGAACACCGACCTGGGCGACCCGATCCACGCCATCGCCGACGGGGTGGTGAGCGAGGCCTGGGACCACTGGGGCGGGTGGGGCCAGGTCGTGCGCATCGTGCACCGCTGGCGCGAAGAGGACGGGCGCCTCCGGACGGTGGAGTCCCTCTACGCGCACCTGGACCGGATCGACGTCGAGGACGGTGATCCGGTGGCGCGGGGCCAGCGCATCGGCACCCTCGGCAACGCTCACGGCCGCTACCTCGCCCACCTCCACCTGGAGCTTCGCGGTCGGCCCGGTCTGCCCCTGGGCCAGGGCTACAGCTCCAGGAGGGCCGGCTGGCTGGATCCCTCGGTGTTCATCTCGCTGCGGCGGCCGGGGTGAGCCCAGAGCTCTCGCACGGGCAGCTGGCCGCTCACAGCGATACCCTGCGCCTCCCACGTTCACCCTCGGGACCTCCACGATGTCGAGCCGCAGGCAGGGTGCCGTCGCCACCATCCTGGCAGCGGCGTGCTTGCTCTCGACCCGGGCCTGGGCCGAGCCCGGTCCCATCGAGCTCGGCGAAGGGCTGGGGCGGAACCTGCTCCTCCTCGGGCTCTCCCTGTACCACTGGGTGTGGGCGCCGCCGCTGCTGGCCCTGCCGATCGCGCTCCTCGTCCCCGGCCGAGGGGATGGGAACGGTGGGGGACCTCTCCGCCCACCCTGGGCTGGCCCGGCGGCGGCCATCGCGATCGGTTGGCCGGTGTTCGTCGCCCTGGAGGTCACCCTGCACCGGGTCCTGCAGCCAGCCGCCTCGTGGCTCGACCTCCGAGCACTGCTCTACGACGCGGTGCTGTTCTCGGACGGCAGACGGGAACGGATCGTCCTGGCCGTCGTCGTCGGGACCTTCCTCGTCGTGCAGGTGGTGGTGGGGCTCGGCCTCTCGGCGCTCCGCGGAGCGTCGAGCCGAGAGCTTCACCGCGACCCCTGATGCCCGTGATCGAAAGTCCCTGACCACGCCGGAGACGACGACGGCAAGCGCTGCTCGAGCACCGGTGCCACCCCCGGTCCTTGGACCGTCGGGCTCGCCCCGGTGCTGGTCGGCCTGGTAGGACGACGGAGGAGGCAGGTCCTCACCGGGCGGGAGCGGAGGTCCACCCGGCAGGGCGAGCTGCGGTGCCCTCCGCCTACCAGCCCCCCTCGACGTCCACGACGATCCGACCCGTGCGCCCACCCTTCTGGAGGGCCTGCAGCGCCCTGGCCACGTCCTTCACCGGGTAGCGGCTGTCGATGGGAACCTCCAGGCCGTCCACCAGCCAACCGCCCAGCAGCTCCAGGTCCGCACGGCGACTGTGCACGACCACGAACTCGCAGCGGCGTCCGGTGACGAGGGCCTGGAGCTTGCCGAGCGCCAGGCCAAGGCCGGGCACCGTGGTGACGAAGGCACCTCCGGGGGCGAGCAGGTGGCGGACCGCGCCGTAGGAGTGCACCGCCGGCGTGTCGAACACCGCTTCGTAGGGACCGCCGCTGGCGAGGGGATCCTCGGCCTTGCGATCGATGACCCGGACGGCGCCCAGGTCCCGGACGAGGTCCACTGCGTGGGTGCTGCAGACCGCCGAGACCTCCGCGCCGAGTCGACCTGCCACACCCACGGCGATGGATCCCACCCCGCCCGAAGCGCCGATGATCAGGGCTCGCCCACCGCTGAGGCCCGCCTTGTCCCGCAAGGCCTGGAGGGCGGTCAGGCCAGCCGTGGCCGAGGCGGCAGCCGTGGCGTGGTCGACGCCCTCGGGCACCGGAGCCACCGCCCCGGCGGCGATCACCGTCGCCTCGGCGAAGCAGCCGTGCACCGTTGCGCCTTCGTACTGCTGGTGGCCCCAGACCGCGTCCCCGACCGCGAGGTCGTCGACCCCCGAGCCGACCGCGTCGATCACACCGGAGAGGTCGTAGCCCATGACCACGGGGGGCTTCACCGAGTGGAGGAAGCGGCCGAAGAACTGGCCCTCCAGGACCTTCAGGTCCGCGGGGTTCACCGCCGAGGCACACACCCGGACCCGCACCTCGCCTGGACCCGGCTCGGGGAGGGGGAGGTCCGTGACCTCGAGGGCGTCGAGGGACCCGATGGACGAAGCGGTGATGGCGAGCATGACGGAAGCCTCGGGGAGCAGGTTCAGACTTCCGCTAACTGACGCCGGGCGCCGGGATCGACACGGTGCGACCCGTTCGCCACAGCTGCCGCGACCCACCCGTCGCGGCCGGGGAGCGCGAGGACCACATCACCGAGGCCAACCCCTG
The DNA here is from genome assembly GCA_964501915.1 of uncultured Enterobacterales bacterium. Classification (GTDB taxonomy): domain Bacteria; phylum Myxococcota_A; class UBA796; order UBA796; family CAJQPC01; genus CAYFPX01. The sequence continues at coordinate 17,985 of CAZCVP010000079.1, read as the reverse complement.
CGCGCTGGGCTGCGAGGACCAGGGCGCGATGTGGGACGACCCGGACTGGATCACGCTCTTCTACGACTACGTGGATGGCTGTAACCGCGGCGAGGTCCAGGGACCCGGCCTCTGGCCCCAGATCACCTCGGCCTCGCTCTACCGCTACGACGACGCCGACCGGCTCTTCGGTCTCTCCCGCGGCGAGTACGGACCGGCCCGAGACCGGCTCGCCGAGGAGGCCGCGCGAGGCCGCCTGGGAGCGGACGGTCTGGTCGCCGGAGCCGGCACCGAGGAGCCCATCGAGGCCGCCCCCTGCGACACGGAGCCCGAGGTGGTCGCGGACCTCGACACCGCGCTCCAGCAGCCGCCGTCGACCTTCGAGGTGCCCGTGCCCGCCTTGCGGTCGGAGTTCCTGCGCTGGCTCGCCGCGACAGGTGCGGAGGGCGAGGTGACCCAGGCCAAGTGGGACGAGTGGTTCGCGGTCTGGAGGGCGTCGCGCTGAGAGGGCGCACCTCCGGTGCAGGGTCACCCCGTGCGCTCCAGCGGTGGGCGGCGGGGCCAGCAGGGTGAGCGGCCTGGTGGCGCTGGCGGTGGTGCGGGAGGACGCCCGCGGCGAGGGGCGCCAGCTCCGGCAGCCGTGGTGGGGGAATGCGCCCCTGCCGAGGCCGACATCGGGTCCACCCGGGTCCTGGACGCCACAGCCCGCGCTGCCTATCCTCCCGGCGATGCGCTACCTCGCTCCTGCCCTTCTCCTGTTGCTCTCGACCGGTTGCGTGAAGAAGGCCGCCCTCAACATGCTGGCCGACGAGCTCTCGTCGGGCACCGGGGGCGGCTTCGCCCAGGACGAAGACCTGGAGTTCGTCGGCGACGCCCTGCCCTTCGCCCTCAAGACGATGGAGACGCTCATCGCGTCGAACCCGGAGCACGTCGGCCTGCACGAGAGCCTCGCCTCCGGCTTCACCCAGTACGCGGCGGTCTGGATCCAGTTCCCGGCCGAACAGCTCGCCGTGGAGGACTACCTCGGCGGCCAGCACGGCATGGATCGGGCCCGCGCCTTCTACGACCGGGCCCGGCGCCACGGCCAGGCCGGCCTGGAGCTGGTCGATCCGGGCTTCGCCAGCGAGGACGACGACGTCTACGCCGCAGCCCTGGCGAGTGTGGCCCCCGAGCACGTCGGCCTCCTGTACTGGACCGGCGCTCCCTGGCTGGCGAGCATCTCGGTGTCCAAGGAGGACCCGGAGCGCATCGGCCAGCTCCCCGAGGCCGCCGAGCTGATCCACCGGGCCCTGGAGCTCGACGAGACCTGGGACCGGGGGGCCATCCACGAGCTGCTGGTCTCCCTGGAGCCCGTCCTGCCCCTGCCCGGCGGCGAGGAGCGGGCCCGGGAGCACTACCAGCGGGCCCTGGAGCTCTCCGGCGGAACGCGGGCCGGCCTCCACGTGTCCCTGGCGACAGCGGTGAGCGTGCCAAACCAGGACCGGGAGGAGTTCGAGACCCTGCTCGGCCTCGCCCTGGCCATCGATCCCGCCGAGCATCCCTCGGACCAGCTAAGCAACCTCTATGCGCAGCAACGAGCCCGTTTCCTGCTCGAGCACATCGATGACCTCTTCATCTAGGAGCCGCGCCTGGAGGCGCCTGCGCAGGGCGATCTGTGTCGTGCTGGCCCTGGTGGCCACCCTCGCCTGGTACCCCGCGGAGGCCCAGGCCCCGCTCACCATCAAGCTGGCCACCCTGGTGCCCGAAGGCAGCACCTGGCACAAGGCCCTGCGCCTGATGGGCGAGGACTGGGCCCGGATCTCCGGCGGTCAGGTCAAGCTCAAGATCTACGCAGGCGGCGTCGCGGGCAACGAGACCGTGATGGTCCGCAAGATGCGGATCGGGCAGCTCCACGCCGCGGCCCTGACCAACCTGGGGCTCATGGACATCGAGCCCTCGGCACAGGTCGTCAGCACGCCGATGCTGATCCGGTCCTACGAGGAGCTGGACCTGGTCATGGACAAGATGGGCCCCGAGTTCGAGCGGCGCCTGGAGGAGAGTGGCTTCAAGGTCCTGTCCTGGAGCGACGCGGGCTGGGTCCACCTCTTCAGCAAGTTCCCCCTGCGGCGCCCCGAAGAAGCCGGAAGGCTCAAGATCTTCGCCTGGGAGGGTGACCCCGCAGCGGTCACGATGTACCGGGCCGGCGGCTTCAAGCCGGTGGTCATCGCCTCCACGGACATGATCCCCTCGCTGCGCAGCGGCCTGGTCGACGCCTTCCCCAGCACACCCCTGGGGGCCCTGGCCATGCAGTGGTTCGCCCTGGCCCCGAACATGCTCGACGTGCCCTGGGCGCCGCTGATGGGCGCCACCATCGTGTCCAAGGACGTGTGGGACGCCATCCCAGCCAACCTCCAGACCCCGCTGATCGCCGCCGCCCGCCGCAGCGGCGAGGACTACCGGCATGAGATCCGGCGCCAGGACAGGAAGGCCGTCGAGGTGATGAAGAAGTACGGCCTGACGGTCAACAGCGTCGACGAGGCCACCCGGGCGGCCTGGGAGCGGCAGGTCATCAAGGCCTACCCGATCGTGCGCGAGCAGATGGTGCCGACGGAGATCTTCGACCGGACCCAGGCGATCCTCGAGGCCCATCGGTCCGGCGGGCCATGAACTTCGCGAGCCTCGCGAGCCCCGAAGCCGGGCCCGTCAGTCACATCCGGCGCTGGGAGGACCGCGCCAACATCCTGATCCTGTCGGTGATGGTGTTCCTGCCGTGCGTGGCGGTGATCGTGCGCTGGGTGAGCGGCACCGCGATGGCGGGGTCGAACCTGTGGGTCCAGACCCTGAACCTCTGGATCGCCTTCACCGGTGGCGCCCTGGCCGCTCGCGGCTCACGCCACCTGGCGCTCTCGACCGCCGCCATCCTCGAGCTGGACGGTCGCACCAAGGCGCTGGTGGTCGGCTTCACCTCGGCCGTGAGCGCCGCGGTGACCGGTCTGCTGGCCTACGCCAGCCTGGAGCTGGTGCTGGCCGAGCGTAGCTCGACGGCGACCCTGTTCGGGGGCGTGCCGATCTGGCTGATGCAGTGCATCATGCCCGTCGGCTTCCTGCTGATGGCCCTGCGCATCGCCTGGCAGGAGAACGAGAACTGGAAGGGCCGGGTGATCTGCCTGGTGTCCATGGCCGCCGTCTTCGCCCTGGCCCTCTTCCCCGCCGGGGAGCGGGACCTGGTGGTCTGGGGGGGCACGGCGCTGATCGGTGTCGCCGTGGCCCTGGGCGCACCGCTCTACACGGCCATGGGCGGCCTGGCGATGCTGCTGTTCTTCGGCTCGCCCCTGCCGGTGGCCATCTCAGCCGTACCCGCCGAGACCTACCGCATCGTCGCCTCCCCGACCCTGCCGTGCCTGCCGCTCTTCACCCTCGCCGGCTACCTGCTGGCGGAAGGCGGGGCGTCGAAGCGCCTGGTCAAGCTCTTCCGGGCCTGGTTCGGCTGGATGCCGGGGGGCATCGCCACCGCCGCGGTGCTGGTCTGCGCCTTCTTCACCACCTTCACCGGCGCCAGCGGCGTGACCATCCTCGCCCTGGGTGGGCTGCTGCTGCCGGTGCTGCTCGCGGCCGGCTACAGCAAGGAGTTCAGTGTCGGGCTGCTGGCCGCGTCGGGGTCCATCGGCCTGCTCTTCCCGCCGAGCCTGCCCGTCATCCTCTACGGCGTCGTCTCCCACGTCCCGATCAGCGACCTCTTCATCGCCGGCGTGGTGCCCGGCCTCCTGCTGGTGCTCCTGCTCGTGGCCCTGTGCGTGTTCCAGGCCCTGCGCAAGGGCGTGGTCCGCAGCGCCTTCTCCCGTCGAGAGGCCTTCGACGCCGTCCGCGAGGCCAAGTGGGAGGTCCTGCTGCCGGTCCTGGTGCTGCTGGGCATCTTCGGCGGCGCCGTCACCATCTTCGAGGCCGCGGCCCTGACCGCCGCCTACGCACTGTTCACCGAGGTGGTGATCCACAAGGACCTCCACGTCCGCCGGGACCTGCCGCGCATCTTCGTGGAGTGCTCCACCCTCATGGGCGGGGTGCTGATCATCCTCGGCGTCGCCCTGGGCTTCACCAGCTACCTGATCGACGCCGAGATCCCGCTCCACGTCACCCGCTGGGTCGAGGCCCACGTCGGCAGCCGCGTCGCCTTCATCCTCCTGCTGAACGTCTTCCTGCTGGCGGTCGGCTGCCTGATGGACATCTACTCGGCGATCATGGTCGTGGTGCCGCTGATCGTCCCGATCGCCGCGGTCTTCGGCATCCACCCCGTGCACCTGGGCATCCTCTTCCTGGCCAACCTGGAGCTGGGGTATCTCACCCCACCGGTGGGCATGAACCTCTTCCTGGCGTCCTACCGCTTCGAGATGCCGCTGACCAAGGTCTACCGACTGGCGCTGCCCTTCCTGGCGAGCCTGGGCCTGGGCGTGCTCTTCATCGCCTACGTGCCGGTCATGACCACCTGGTCCCAGTCCGGCGTCGAGGAGCAGCCGCCGATCAGCCTCGACGAGGAGGAGGACGAGCCGGCCCTGCTCTCTCCCGAGGAGCTGGAGCGGCTCCTGGAGGAGGGTCCCGACGACGACGCAGCCCCCTTCGCGCCCATCGACCTGGAGAAGCTGCTGGAGGAGGACCCCGAGGACGGGGAACCCGACCCCGAGTGATGGACGCCTTCGAGGCCTTGCTGCACGAACCGCCCTGGAGCGGCCCGACCGAGCTCCTTCCGTGGTGGTCCGCGGTCGCCCCCCGGCTCGCGGGTCGGACGACCTTCGACCAGGCCCTCTGGGGTGGGTTGCTGGCCGACCGCCTCGGGCTGGCCTTCGTCGCCGGCTACCAGGCGGCCCTCGCCCGGCTGGTCGGTCCGGGGGCTCCCGGTCAGGTCCTCGCCGTGGCCTTCACCGAGGAGGGCGGGGCCCACCCTCGGGCGATCCAGGCCTCGCTTCGCCAGACCTCGGCGGGCTGGAGCCTGACGGGCCGCAAGACCTGGACGACCTGCGGGAGTGTGGCCGACGAGCTGGTGGTGGTGGCGAGCACGGGCGAGGCCGAGGGACGCAACCTGCTGAGGGCCCTGCTGCTGCCCACGAGTGCCCCCGGCGTGACCATCGAGGCGATGCCCGAGACGCCCTTCGTGCCCGAGATACCCCACGCCAGCGTGGTCTTCGAGGAGGTGGCCGTGTCCGAGCTGCTGCCCGGCGACGGCTACCTCGACACCCTCAAGCCGTTCCGCACGATCGAGGACATCCACATCCAGGCGGCCGTGCTGGGCTACCTGGTTCGGGTCGGACGCGAGGCCGGCTGGCCGCCCGCCGTGCTGGAGGACCTGCTCGTGCCGGCCCTGGCCCTGGTCCCGCTCGCACCGGCGGACCCCCTGAGCCCGACGGTCCATCGAGCCCTGGGGGGGGTGCTGGCCCGCGTGACGGGTCTCCTGGAGGAGCTCGAGCCCCACTGGGACCGGGTCGATCCGGAGGTGGTGGCTCGTTGGCGGCGGGACAGGTCTCTGCTCGGGGTGGCGGGGAGGGCTCGAGCGCGTCGGCTGGAGCGGGCTCGAACGCTGTGACGCCAAGGTCGGTGTCCGCCACTTCCAGGGCGCGACCCCCGACTCCAACGCCTTCGTGGCCATCGCCACCGACCCCATCCCCGTCGCCGCCCCCACAACCTCCCCGACCAACTTCGCCGGGTCCGTCCCGATCGACGCCCTGCCGCACTTCCAGCCCTGGATCAAGGTCGACGACCTCGGCGCCGTGGAGTGGGTCGACATCGAACTCTGGGCGTGGACCAACGACTCCTGAGATCGTACCGGCCATCCTGCACCTGACCCCGGGGGATCCTCCGTGCCCCTGATCGATGCTCTTGAGGTCCACCGGGTGCGCATCGCTCGCAGCAGGTCTCGTCTCCCTGGCCCTGCTCGGTGGGCCGCCCGGCTGCACGAAGGAGCTGACCGGGACCGACAGCGGCACCAACGACGCCACCGAGACCGGTCCCCGGGACTCCGACGACACGGCCCCGGCGGACACCGACACCGCCCCCACCGGCCCCGTGGACGCCGACGGCGACGGCTACGACACCCGCTACGACTGCGACGACACCGACCCGGAGGTCCACCCCAACGCCGACGACCGCACCCAGGACGACCTCGACCAGGACTGCAGCGGCACGGACCTGCGGACCTTCACTTCGATCGACGCCTACGACACCTTCCTCTGCGGGGTCGCGACCACCGGCCAGGCCTGGTGCTGGAACGGTGCAGGCTGGAAGCTGGAGGCGCCGACTGGCAGCTACGAGACCGTGAGCGCGGGCAGCTCCCACGCCTGCGGCACAACCACCGACGGACAGGCCATCTGCTGGGGCTCCGACTACGACGGAGAGATCGCCGAGGTCCCCACAGCGGGCCTCTCCTCCATCTCCGCCGGCGTCAAGCTGACCTGCGGGGTCCTCGACGATCTCTCGGTCGCCTGCTGGTCGCGAGCGGTGCCCCTTCCAGGTGGGGCTGCCGTGCTGGAAGTGGGTGTCGTAGGTGGCCCTGCTCGTGCGATCCGTGCGACCGAAGCGCTGGTAGAAGTAGTGGTTCTCGAAGCGGATCACGGGCGTGCCGTCGGCGTTGAAGCCGCTGCCGCGGGACTCGGCATAGAGCACCGCTGCCAGCGTCGAGGCCGGCACACCCAGCTCCTGCGCCTTCTTGGCGATGTAGTCGCCCTTGGAGTTGTAGACCGCTGCATCACCCGGTCCAGGCCCCGCAGCCCGTCGGTCGGCACCGGCACGGCGGGCGCCAGCGTGTCGTCGAAGTCCTTGGTGCTGCCCAGGTTGGACCGGGCCGTCCACCACTCCGAGGGTTCCCCGGACACCGCCCCAGCGTCGATGACCTCGCGGACCCGGACGTACTCCCGGCGACCGCGCCGGCGGGTCTCCAGCACCTCGACCTCGGTGCCAGGAGCCAGCACCTCCCCCGTCGGCCGCCAGGTCGCCGGATCCCGCGCGACCGCGTTGGTGTCGGTGATGGCGTAGCTCGTCGTCGCGGCCGGAGTGCCGATGACGCTGGCCAGGTCCGCCGCGCAGGACACCGAGCCGATGCCGCAGTCCTGGGCGAGGGCGGGCCCCGCCAGCAGTAGACCCAACAAGAAGAACACGTGCACACCTCGCCTGGGCGATGTGCTCGGACACCCTGGAGCGGGCGCGGTGCCTCCCGAGACCGGAAGCGGTATACGACATGTGCACCAGGCACTGTCAAGGGGCGCGCCAGAGGGAACCGGCGTCGACCCGGCAACGCGCTGATTGTCATCGAAGCGTCAGGCAGCCCTACCCCTTGAATCTCCCCCGAGACGCGGGGTATACATAGCGTGCACCAGGCGCTCGTCATGCACGCACTCCTGCTCTCTCTCGTCCTCCCGGCCTGCGGGCCCACGACCACCGTGATCGACGACGTCACCCCGGACACGGGGGCGGCCGAGACGGTGACAGACACCGGCGGCGCAGACTCCGCCGACCCCACGGGCGAGACCGGCGCCGACAGCTCGACCCCGCCGGAGGACACGGCGCCGGACACGGTGACCGACACCGCCGCGGACTGGACCTGGCCCGAGGACTACCGCTACCTGTGCGACGTCGAGCCTCCGCCAGGCGCGGCTCAGCCACCACCCCCCAAGGCCTACACCGGCGGGACCTGCCCCACCCTGGCCGCCGGCTCCAACACCCTGGTCAGCGGCGGCGTGGAGCGGAGCTTCCTGCTGGCGCTGCCCGAGGAGCTCGCCGACGACGAGCTGCTGCCCCTGGCCGTGCTCTGGCACCCCCTCGCCACCGACGCCGACGTGTACCTGGAGCAGGGGGAGCTCGAGGCGGCGATCAACGAGCAGCGCTTCATCGGGGTGATGCCCGAGGACAAGGGTGACCTGTACCTCCAGTGGCCGTGGACGGTGTGGGACAGCGACTCCCGGGTCGAAGAAGAGCTCGTCTTCTTCGACGACATCCTGGCCTGCGTGGCCGAGCAGCTTCCGATCAACCTGCACTGTGTGGGCAACGCCGGCGTCAGCTCCGGAGGCCTCTGGGCCGACCAGGTCGGGCACCTCCGGGGCGAGTACCTCTCCTCGCTGATCTCGATCTCGGGCGGCGTGGGCGCCCCCGGAGACTGGCTGGTGCGGAGCTGGGAGGGCGCCACCCACGTCATGCCGACCCTGAACCTGTGGGGTGGGCCCGAGGACCAGTGCTACGTCTTCGAGTTCACTCCGCTCGCCGAGCGCCTCGGACAAGACGTGGAGCAGGACGGCCACATGGTGGTGGAGTGTGTGCACAATTGCGGCCACGCGATCCCCCCCAAGGACACCGAAGGTGGATCCCAGTTCGAGATGTTCTGGCAGTTCTTCCTCGACCATCCCTACTGGCTCGAGGACGGAGAGTCCCCCTACGTCGACGCCCTCCCCGTGACCTTCCCCGACTGGTGCTCGATCGGCAACGGCAGCGCGACCATGCGCACCGGCGAGTGCGGCATGGAGAACCAGTGCGAGGGTCTGGATTTCTGACGACTCCGGTCCCGAACCCCAACGGGCTAATGGGGCCGCCATGGCACCCAGTCACCGAAGCGGGCCTTCCAGCAAGACCCGGGATCGCCTGATCGAAGGAGCATCGAAGGCGGTGTCTCGCCACGGCGTGCACGGCGTCACGGTCCAGCAGGTCATCACGTCAGCCAAGCTCTCCAGGCGCACTTTCTACCAGTACTTCCGCGACAAGGACGACGCGCTCCTGGCGCTGTACCGCAGGGTCGTGGCCGAGCTCTTCACCCAGGTCGAGGCGGCCGTCGAAGACCGGGAGGACCCCATCGAGCGCCTGTACGCCGGCATCGACGCCTACCTGGACTACCAGGCCCGGGGCGGGCGGCTGGTCACCGTGCTCCAGGCCGCGGCGGTCGACCCGGCCTCGAACCTCTGGTCGGTCCGGGAGACCACCCTGGATCGCCTCGTGGCACTGCTCGACCGCGAGGTCCACAGCCAGCTCCAGGTCCGCCTCGATCCCCTCGTCTACCGCTCGCTCTTCCTGGGACTGGAAGGCCTGGTGCTCCACCTGCGCGAAGGGGGCCCCCTGGCCCCGGACGCCCGGGCGCTCGCCGGCCGGATCATCCACCCGATCTTCGTCTCGGTCCTGAGCTCGGCGGCCTTCATGCCCCAGCGGGAAGCCGGCGAGGCCTGAGGGGCCTGGTCCACGCCGGACCCACCCGAAGGGGGTCCGGCCTCGGGAGCGCCGTCGCGGGTCGAACGCAGGGGCCCGCTCCAGGCCCCGCTGGCCCCGCCCCGCCTACCCGTCGCAGACGGGCCCGCCGAAGACGAAGTCATTGTTCGCCTCGGAGCACTCCTCCAGGCCGCCGGTTCCCGTGCCGTCGTCGTCCACCACGAGCCAGAGGGCCTCGCTGCCCTGCAGCAGGGCGGGATCGACCCGCAGCTCGAAGGCGGCGCTCGCCCAGCCGGTCGGGATGACCTCGTCGGTCGACGCCACCGCCACGAGCTCCCGCACGCCCCCGAGCTCGGCGTAGAGCGCCACGGGCACTCCCGCCGGGATCTCCTCGGCGCCCCGGTTCAGCACCCGGACCGTCACCGGCACCACGCCAGCTTCACAGTCCTCGGTGCAGACCTCGATGATCTCCGCCTCCAGGTCCGTCGAGAGGCCCTGACCGGTGATGCTCACCGCAGAGTGGAAGGTGTTGCTGTCGAGGAAGGAGGGGGTCGCGGTGGCCGGCACGCTCAGGTCGTCGTTGATGTTCGAGATGCTGTAGGCGTGCTGGTTCCAGACCTCGCGGGCCGGCGCCCAGCCACCGTCCCGGTCCCCGTAGACCGACAGGATCGAGCTGTAGATGTTGTGGCAGACCAGGATCTCCGCCTGCCCGTCGGCGTCCACGTCGGCGATGACCGGGTAGTCGTACATCGTGTTCGAGCTGTGGTCGTTGGTCTCGAACTTCTTCGCCCCGGTGGCCCCGTCGAAGGCCAGGATCTCGACCTCGTCCACGTAGACCAGCTCCGGGTAGCCGTCCCCCTCGAAGTCGAAGACCGAGCCCCCGGTGGCGCCGGTCTCGTCGGTCACCCGGGCCGACCACAGCAGGGTGCCGTCGGGGTTGAGCACGTAGCGCTTGTTGGAGCCCGCGAAGGCGATCTCCGGCCGACCGTCCACGTCCAGGTCGGCCACGGTGGCGATCGACAGGGTCGAGGTGGCCTGGAAGGTCATCGGACCCCACAGCAGCGCGCCGTTGGTGTCGTGCACGCGGATGCTGTCGTCGGCGACGACGATCCACTCGCCCTGGGCGTCGTCGTCGAGGTTCGCCACGCTGACGTAGCCGTCGTCGTGGCTCAGGTCGCTCCACAGGACCTGCCCGTCCGGCCCATAGAGCGTGTTGCCCGTGATGACCTCCTCGATCCCGTCCAGGTCCAGGTCGCTGACCGCGGGCAGGGCTCCGTCGGAGAACTGCGAGCCGCTGCCGTGCTGTCCGACGGCACGGGTCGTGCCGTCGGCAGCCAGGATCACCCGACCCGCGATGATCTCGGGGCTACCGTCGTGGTCCATGTCGCTCACCACCGGGCCCGTGGCGTAGCCGAAGTCCGCGCCCAGGAAGTGCTCGGACTCCCAGACCTGGTTGCCCCAGGCGTCGTACACCAGGATCGTGTAGTCGCCGGCGCCCAGCCACATCGAAGTCTCGTGCTCCTTGACCGTGATCACTTCGCCGAAGCCGTCGCCGTCCAGGTCGGCGAGGGCCGGAGAGGTCGCGTAGCCCAGCTGGGCCGCCGGCTCGCTCCACTTCACCGCCCCGCCGTCGCCGTCCAACACCACGAGCTGGCCCGGCCCGGCCATCATGTCGGTCACGTTGACCACCACCTCGGGCTTGCCGTCGCCGTCCAGGTCCCCCACCACCGGCAGCGAGAGACACCCGTTCCACCAGGCCAGGTGGTCCCCCAGGTAGCTCCACTCGACGACCGGCGTGAACCCGCCCGGCGGACCCTCCAGCGTGCACTGGTCCCCCAGACCGACCTCCTCCGGGGGCCAGCCGACAGGGTCGCAGTGCTCCGGCTCCGGCAGGTCGTCCAGGTCCAGGGTCTCCGAGCTGGTCTCCGAGTCCGAGCCGCCCCCGCTGACGCCTTGGCCGAGGTTGAAGGAGTAGTCCAGGCAGCCGCCGAGCGGTCCGAGCAACAAGGGCGTGATGAGCATGGTCTTCCCCGGGAGAGAGGCGAGTATACATAGTGTGCACTCTTCGGTCGATATTCTGGGGAGGCGAAGATGTCGATTTCTTGTAGAACCCACCTTCAAGATTGTATGCAGGGCAGAGAAGCCGGGGGTCCAGGTCAACGGATGATCACGGACACGGTGTGGTTTCGACAGGCTCCAACTACACCCAGCTCCACGTCGGCAGCTACCACGCCTGCGCCCTCGACGACCTCGGCACCATCCCCCGGCTGGGTCCAGCTCGTCACGACCATCTCAGACTCCCGTGCACTCGACACCGATGGCGTCGTGACCTGCCGGGGAGCAGGGTACGAGCCACCGCAGCCCGGGCGAACCCATCCCGGTCGGGGACGAGCCCGGGCACGTCGCCTGGCGCTCACCCACACACCCCGACCCGGAGGTAAGGTGACCCGTGCGACCGGGCCGCCCCCCGCCATGACGCCCCTCCTCCTGCTCGCCTCCTGCCAGGGCGGCCTCGTCATCGACTCCCAAGCCACGCGAGACACCGCCCCCTGGACCGGCGGCGAGCTGCTGCTCAGCGAGGTCCTGGCCCGCAACGACAGCGTGCTCGACGACGCCGACGGCGACAGCAGCGACTGGATCGAGCTCTACAACCCGGGTCCCGAGACCGTCGAGCTGGCCGGCTGGACCCTCAGCGACGACCCCGACGACGCGGGCTGGCAGCTCCCCGAGGGCGAGCTGGTCGGCGGCGGCTTCCTGGTGGTGTTCGCCTCGGCCAAGGACACCGTCGACGCCGACGGCCACCTTCACACCGACTTCCGCCTCGACGGTGACGGCGAGACCCTGCGCCTGCTGCCTCCAGACGGGGTGGAAGCCGACCGCCTGGTCTTCGAAGACCAGGTCACCGACGTCTCCTACGGCCGGGAGCAGGTCGTGGAGGGCCGACCCCTGCTGGGCGACGGCAGCCCCCTGCGCTGGGCCGGCAGCCAGCCGGCAGCATCCTGGACGGAGCCGGACTTCGACGACAGCGCCTGGGCCACCGGAGCCCTGCCCGTGGGCTTCGACCATGCCGAGCTCGACCCGGACGCCGAGCTGGACAACGTCGCCCTGTTCGCCTCCACCTCCCAGTCCTCCGACGGCTACGGCTACACCGGCGTCCAGGGCACCGACGGGGAGCTGAGCACCTTCACCCACACCGCCGACGGGGACTTCGCCCCCTGGTGGCAGGTGGACCTCGGGGGGCCCCAGCAGGTCGTCGAGGTCGTGCTCTACAACCGCCTGGACTGTTGCCCCGAGCGGCTCTACAACATCACGGTCGAGCTGCTGGACGGCGACGAGGCCCTGGTCTGGCAGTCCGAGGTGCTCAACCCGGTCGACGCCGAGCAGACCCCCACCAACCCCGGCGCCAGCCTGACCGTCACCCCGGACGGGTTCGAAGCCCACCACGTCCGGGTGTCCAAGGTCGCCGTCGGCGGACTGCACAGCAGCGAGTGGCTCTCCCTCGCCGAGGTCGAGGTCCTGGCGGGCGAGACCGCCCCCTACGCCGAGCGCATCGCGACGGACCTCGACGGGCTGCTCGACGGGCCAGAGGTCTGGCTGCGCATGCCCGTCGAGGACACCGGCGACCTGGACCGCCTGCTGCTGACCACCGAGGTCGACGACCACTACACGGCCTGGCTGGACGGTGCGGCCGTCGCCGCCACCCTGGCCGTGCCTCCCAACGTGCCGTCCGTCGTGGCGGTCCACGTCACCTCGGACGACGAGGACGACCTCTTCTGCGCCCTGGAGCTGGAGGCCCAGACCCTCACGACCGGCGGACTGGCCTGGTTCTCCGAGCCGACGCCCGGGGGCCCCAACGGCACGGGACACGGGGGCTTCGTCGACCCGGTCACCGCCGACCCGCCGCGCGGCTTCTTCGACGAGACCACCACCGTGGTCCTGGCCACGGCCACCGAGGGAGCGACCCTGGCCTACACCCTCGATGGCACCGTGCCCGGCCCCGACCACGGCGTCCAGGTCGCCTCTCCCTCGACGACCTTGACCGTCGACACCACCACGATCCTGCGTGCCGTGGCCCAGAGAGACGGACTGGAGCCCGCCGCGGTGGCGACCCACACCTACCTCTTCCTCGACGACGTCATCGAGCAGCCCGCCGACCCGGCCGGCTTCCCGCTCACCTGGGACGGTCGCGATCAGTCTCCGGTCTCGGCGGACTACGAGATGGACCCCGAGATCGTCGACGACCCGGCCTACCGGCAGGACCTGCTCGACGGCCTGAGGGAGATTCCCAGCCTGTCCCTGGTCCTCGATCCCAACGACCTCTTCGGCGCCGAGGACGGCCTCTACGTGCACTCCCTGCAGCGCGGCAGCGAGTGGGAGCGGCCGGCGTCGGTGGAGCTGATCCTGCCCGACGGCTCCACGGGGTTCGCGGTCGACGTCGGGGTGCGCATCCACGGCTATGGCTGGCGCTACCACGCCTACACCCGCAAGCACGCCCTGCGCCTGGAGTTCCGCGACCGCTACGGCCCCAAGAAGCTGGACTACCCCCTGTTCGCCGACGCGCCGGTGGACCGCTTCGACAGCATTGTGCTGCGCTGCCAGGGAAGCCGCGGCTGGCAGGACTTCCGCGACCCCGAGCAGTCCCAGTACCTGCGCGACGCCTTCGCCCGCGACACCGCCCGGGACATGGGCAAGCTCGACGGCCACGCCACCTTCGTCCACCTCTACCTCAACGGGCTCTACTGGGGCCTCTACAACCCCGTCGAGCGGCCCGACGCCGGCTTCGCCGAGGAGTACCTGGGCGGGCGCGACGAGGACTACGACGCCATCAACCGCCGCACGACCACCAACGAGGCCATCAACGGGGACCTGGAGGCCTACGAGACCCTGCTGGACCTGGCCGACGCCGACCTCTCCGATCCCGCGGCCTATGCGGCGGTCGAGGCGATGCTCAACCTCGACGACCTCATCGACTACATGCTCATCCACCAGTACACGGTGAACATGGACGGCCCGGAGATCTTCTCCCACAACAACATGCGCGGCGTGCGGAAGCGGGAGGAGGGGGCGCAGTTCCACTGGTTCGTGTGGGACATGGAGTACAGCCTCTGGGCCGCGACCGACGACTACAACGTCGAGGTCGACGTGCCGGGCAGCATCTCCCACGTCTACGCTCGCCTGCGGGACAACGCAGACTTCCGAGCCCGCTACGCCGCTCGCGCCAAGGAGCACCTGACCGGCGAGGGTGCCCTGACCGCCGACGCCTGCCTGGCCCGCTGGGACGCCCGCGCCGACGAGATCTGGGACGCGATCGTGGGCGAGTCCGCCCGCTGGGGAGACGCCGCCCGGGCGACCCCCTACACCCGAGACGTGGAGTGGATGACCGAACGGGAGAGGCTGAGGACCCAGTTCTTCCCGTACCGGACCGACGAGCTCATCCGGCAGCTCACGCAGGCCGGGCTATACGTTCCCTAGATGACCTCGGCACGATTGCCAAGCCGTTGCGCGGACCCCTTCCGCCCCTGTCGGCCCGGGGGCGCGCTTGGAATAGCGGTGCTATGCCGGCGGCACCCCCAGACCAACAGGGACGGAAGCTGCCTCGCGCACCGGCTCACCACTCATGCCGAGGGCATCTAGATGACCTCGGCACGATTGCCAAGCCGTTGCGCGGACCCCTTCCGCCCCTGTCGGCCCGGGGGCGCGCTTGGAATAGCGGTGCTATGCCGGCGGCACCCCCAGACCAACAGGGACGGAAGCTGCCTCGCGCACCGGCTCACCACTCATGCCGAGGGCATCTAGACCGTGCACGCCATCCTGCCGACTCTGATCATGGCCTTCAAGATCTGGATGGTGGTCGACGCCATCCAGAGACGCGCCGGGTACCTCTGGCTGATGGTGATCTTCTTCCTGCCCTTCGGGGAGTGGGTCTACTTCTTCATGGTCCGCCACAAGGCCGGGCCCCCGACCCGCATCGGGCGGCGAGAGGACACCCGCCCTACACCTCTGGCCAGCCCGGTCGACGTGGCCTCGCTGCGCTACACCTACGAGGACTCCCCCAGCATCCACAACCAGGTGGTGCTGGCCCAGGCGCTGCACGACACCGACGCCTTCGAGGAGGCCGCCGGCCACTTCTCCGACGTCCTGCGGCGACGCCCCAAGGAGCGGGCCTGCCTGTTCGGGCTCGCCCACTGCCACGCCGCCGAAGGGCGGCCGGAGGAGGCCCGGGACCTGCTCCTGCGCCTGGTGGAGCAGGACGCGTCGTACCTGGACTACGCCCCCTGGACCGACCTGGCCGAAGCCTGGAGACAGTGCGGTGACCAGCAGGAGGCCCTGACCACCCTGGAGCGCCTCTGCCGGGAGAGCCCCCGCATCTCCCACAAGGTCCAGCTCGCCGACCAGCTCGTGGGCATGGAGCGCCCAGAGGAGGCACGGCGGGTCCTGGTGGAGGGCTTGACGGCCTACGCGGCGGCACCCGCCCACGTGAAGCGAGCCGGCCGCGGTCCGGCGGCCCAGGCCCAGCAGCTCCTGCTCGGGCTGCCGGAGGCGCCGTCGTCCTGAGCGCCGGAACCCTCGTCGACCCGGTCCAGGCGGGTCTTCGGGGCGGGCACCCTGGTGGAGCCTGGGGCGCGAGTCACACGGAGTCCCTTCGTTCTTCCGCTTGGGCAGGGTCCGCGCCGGACGGAGAGAGACCGGCGACGAGATTCCAGGTACTTGAAGTTCGTGGCGCTCCCAGGATCGTCCGGAGGCGGAAGTTCCGGGGGACTCCGTGTGGGGTGGCGGAAGTTCGGGGGGACTCCGTGCCCGCGAGCGGCCGTAGAGGCCCCGTCGAGGAGCTGGACTAGAAGGTCTCCCCCCACCCCGCATAGATCCCCCACCCCGAGTCGCTCACCGCCACGTCGAGGCGCACGACGTTCCACTCCTCGGGTGGCAGGATCACCCGGATGCCGGCGCCGGCTCCCGGGTGGAGCCCGGCGATCAGCGTGTCGTCGGGCACCCAGGCCCCGCTGAAGAAGATCACCCCCTCCCAGGGCCCGCGCAGCACCCAACGCTGCTCGACGTCCAGCGCCGCGATCCGGTCCGCCCGGTAGCGACCCGCCCAGGCCCCCCGGTGCACGTCGGGGCCACCCGCCGTAGGCAGCCGGAAGAGCGGCGCCTGCTCGGCGAGCTCCTGGCGCCACAGCAGCCGCCCGGCCAGCACGCCGCCCGCGAGGCCCACGTACCCCGCCGCCTCGGCCCGCCAGGAGAGGTGGCGGTAGTCGGCGAGGCCGGGCATCGCGCCACCCAGGCTCACGGTCGCCCGCCAGCCCCGCCGGTCGGCCCCCCACCCGGTGGCCGCGTCCCAGGTGATGCCCCCGTAGCCACCGTGACCCGCCAGCGTGGAGGTCGGGGGGCAGTCCACCGTGGCCAGCCGGCAGGTGTCGTACATCAGGGTGGAGGGGACCCGGTCCCAGCGAGCCACCACGCCTCCCCAGACCTTCAGGTCCCGCCAGGACCACCCGGGCCCGGCCCGGGCCGAGGTGTGCCAGAGCACCGTGGAGAGGCGGGAGCCGTCGGAGAGGTAGATGTCGCTCTCGGTCCGACCCCCGCTGGCCCCGAAGTGACCGTAGACCCCGGCCCGGGTGGGGGTCCGCCCGGAGACACCGAGATCGAAGGTGCCCCGGGTGGTGCCCGCGGCGTGCAGGTTGAGCTGCCAGCCCCGGGTGGCCAGGTCGGGGTGCATGAAGACCACGGCTCCACCCACCCCGGCCCCTGGAGCACCCGCAGCACCGACCCCCAGGGTCCAGGTGCCGGGATCGGGCGCCGGGTCCCCATCGTGGGCCACCAGCGCCTCCCCCAGCCCGTCGCGGTCGGTGGCGACCCGCAGCGCCTCCAGCCAGGCCGGGTCCCGGGTGGCCAAGTAGAGCCGGGCCGCGGCCGGGCCGGGCAGGGTGGCCAGGGCCTCGGGGGGGGGGGGGCCCCCCCCCCCCCCCCCCCCCCCCCCCCCCCGCGCGGGCCCCCCCCGGCC
>CAZCVP010000079.1:0-847 GCA_964501915.1 uncultured Enterobacterales bacterium | reverse complement strand
GGGGGGGCCACGTCGCGCCGGGCCGGGGCCGGGCCGGGCCGGGGGGCCCGGGCCGCGTCGGCGGCGGCGCCCGCCGCCTCCAGGTCGCCGCCGATCGGCGGCGGTGCCAGCAGGTGGAAGTCGGCCACGGCGATCCAGCCCCAGGCCCCCTCGACCTCGGTCAGAGCCTCGTCGATCTTCGGACCGTGGACCAGGGACCCGAGGTTGCCCGAGACACCCAGCAGCCGCAGCCGAGCCATCACCTCGGCCTCCGGCTCTCCGCTGGCCACCGCCTGCCGCCACGCCTCGCGAGCCGCCGGCCGATCCCCCTCCCACCGGGCGAGGTCCCCTGCCGAGACCGCGTCGAGGCCGGGGCTCTGGGCGGCCGCGATCGGCCCGAGCAGTAACAGCAGCACGCCCGTCAGCGTAACGGGCAAGAGCGACTGCGGGCCCCCCAGCGCATGCTACCGTCCTTCCAACCCCTCCTGGAGCCGACCATGCGCACACTGACCGCGCTGCTCGGGACCGCGCTGCTGCTCACCTGGGGTCCTGGCTGCATCGGCGAGGACGACGACGTCGACAACGACGCCGACGGCTTCACCGCCAGCGAGGACTGCGACGACAGCGACCCGACGGTCTTTCCCGACGCCATCGAAGCCTGCAACGGCGTCGACGACGACTGCGACGACCAGATCGACGAAGGCCTGAGCGACGCCGATCTCGACGGGACCTGCGACGGCCTCGACAGCGAGGACTGCGACGGACTCGACAACGACGGCGACGCCCTGGTGGACGAGGACTTCACCGACACCGACGGGGACGGCATCGCCGACTGCTTCGACAGCGAGGACTGCGACGGTGCCGACAA